>JANQET010000046.1 GCA_028278265.1 Myxococcota bacterium | reverse complement strand
GCCTCCGCCAGCACGCGAGGCCAAACCGGGGGAGGACGCCCACCCTACGCCGGAGACAATGGCAACCGACTCGAGCGAATCGGATCAGGGCACTTCTCCAGGAACCGGAAGCCGCGTGCGCGTATTGGCCCAGAGCGTCGAAGAGACCGCCACGGCAATGCAGGGTCAATACGATTTGAACCAGCTGATCCTGATGGTACTCGAGGCGATGTACCGGGGGCTACACCTCAACCGCGTGATCTTTTGTCTCAACGATGTCAAAACCAAGAGCATGCGCGCCCGATCGGGGTTTGGGAATGATATCGAACGGTTCATCAAATCGTTCAGCTTTGCCCTGGACAATGGTGAGGATCTGTTCAATCAGGCCTTGAGCCGCGGCATCGATGTGGTGCTCGATCGGCAGAAGAACCGCCGGATGGCCCAAAAAATCCCCCCCTGGCACCGCACCCTGAGTGACGCTCCGATTTTCATCATCTTTCCGATCATCGTTCAGGATTTTCCGGCGGGGATGTTCTACGGGGAGGTGGAGGAGGACCATGCGGGGCTGGACAACGAGGCGCTCTTCTATATGAATCAACTGCGCCAGCAGGCCGCCTCGGCCATCCGCGAAAAACGGGGCGTCTAGCGGATCAAACCGGGGTTTCACTCCAGTTCAGCGCCATATCGCCGATGAAGGGGAGTTTGATCTGCTTGCCCTGAAACGAGAAGGCGATCAGGACGATGATCAACGCCAGGAATCCCAAGGAGACCAGCAGATTGACCAGATTGAAAATGATGCCCAAAAACGGGATGAACGAGAGGATGGTCAGGGCGATCATCAGCACGATGTACACCGCACTCAACAGAATCGACTGCATCGCGTGAAAACGGACGACCTTGTTCTGCTTTTCAACGATGAAAAAGATCAGGCCGCCCAACCAGCCGAACAAATAGGCCAGCAGCACACAGATGCGCTGATCGAGGCCGGTGGAACACTGGGTGCTGCTCCCGTTGCCGTTGTCGCCGATGTCATCGATATCCATGGTAACCTCCTGTTCTTCCAAGCTGAATGATCATGTATTAGACGGTTTAAACAAAAGAGTCTAGTATCTCGCCCGAGAACTTTTATCCTCGCCCTAACCGCCACCCTTGCCACGACGAGCGCGATCGTGATAGGGGTTCGACAAACTCCGAAGTGCGATCATCGGCATCGGACAGGAGGCGATGATGAAGGTGCGATTTTTATTATTGGCCGTGTTGGGCCTGATGGGACTGATGTGGGCAACGGCTTGTGAAGAAGAGGATGACGGCTGCAACCCGTCGAGCTATGTGAGCAACTGTGAAGATGAGCAAACCCTCTGCATCTGCAACTCGAACAACGAAGTCGAATGCTCCGACTGCAATGACGACTGCCTCCAGTGGCCCGGGCAGTGCGTTGAGACCCACGCCGGGGCCAATTGTCTGTGCGTCGACGAGGATTAATGGCGGTCAAAGAAATAGCGCTCGTCAAGTCAGAGTCGCTGCGTGAGGCCGGTTTCCCGCTTCACGGGTTTACCACCCGGGCCGGCGGAACCAGCAGCGGTTCTTTCGGTTCACTGAACCTGGCCTTCGGGGTGGGAGACGATCCGGCGCGAGTGGTCGAAAATCTGGACCGCTTGAAGGGAGCGCTCGCCACCGATGCCCCGTTGTTGAGAGTCGATCAGGTTCACGGAACAAAGGCCGTCTCCAGCGCGGAGCTGCTCGCCGCCGGGGAGAATCACTGGTCCACCGCCCCCTCCATCGAAGCCGACGCTCTGTACGGGGACCAGCCCGCTGTACTCGCCGTCCAGATCGCCGATTGCGCCCCAGTGCTGCTCGCCGATCCCCAGACGAGAGCGGTCGCCGCGATCCACGCGGGATGGCGGGGCGCTGCGCGGGGGGTGTTGCGCAATACCGTGCGCGCAATGGCCGCCGTTGGGGCCGAGCCGGCGCGACTGATCGCGGTGATCGGGCCGTGCATCTGCCTCGCCTGCTACGAGGTCGGTGAGGAGGTGGCCCGCCACTTTCCCGAATCGAGCGATCCCATTCCCCGTGCTAAGGACAAATACAAGCTCGATTTGGGGCTGGCGGTCGAAGTCTCTCTCATTGCCGCGGGGTTGACCAGCACCCGTATCGAGCGGATTGACCGTTGTCCCTCATGCGCTGACGACACTTTTTTCTCGTATCGCGCCCAAGGGGGACGCTGCGGCCGGGGGTTGGGCTTTATCTCCCCTGTCCGTTCTCCGGATTGACCGCCGCTTCCCGCTGCTTTTTAGCACGCACGACCAACCGCCAGGTGACAAAGCCGCCGATCACCAATACCGGAATCGCCGTCCAGATCTTGGAGAGCGCCTGGAGAAACGACTCCTCGGCGAGGCCGCTGCCGATCAGGGTGAAGATGATCGCCTGGGGCAGAAACCCCAACAGCGAACCGAAGATGAATTTGATGTGGGAGACCCCCACCGAGCCCAGGGCCAGGTTGGTGAAGACGCCCCAGATGGGAATCTGGCGGAACATGAAAATATCAAAAATCGATGAATTCCGGAGATATTTGTGCACCTTGCCGAGTCGCCGCAATTTGCGATCAACCCAAGCCCGCGTGCCGTACCGGCCGAACAGAAACGGCCCGTAGGCCCCGACGAGGGTGGCCGCCTGAGAGAGGATCAAGCCGTTGACCAAGCCGAACAGCATTCCTCCCAATACACAAAAGGGCAGTCTCGGTGCGCCGATAAAGATCGATGCCCCGGCCACGAAGAAGTAGATCAACGGTGCCCAGTACCCGGTGCTGAGCACCACCTGTTTTGCGGCACTGAGATCGGTCAGATAGGCCTTGAGCGGCGTGAAGTGAACGATGGCGATACCGGCGGCGACAAAAACCAGGATGGCGCCCATCTTGAAATAGGAGCGCTTGATGTTCATCGGCGGCGCCTGGCTGTATAGCCGGGAGTTGGCGCGGGGATCGATCTGGGGCTGCTCGGTCATTGGGGCAATCTTATGCACTTCACCGCACGGGCTCGGTACCAACGGATGGCAAAGCAGTCGCGAATCCCGCGCCAGACCCGATTGTTGATGCCGTACTTGGAGACCCCGCGGGTACGGGAGCGGTGGTTGACCTCGATTTCGCGGATAGTGAACCCCTGGGCCCGCAGCAGGGTGGGCAGAAAGCGGTGCATGCCGTTGAACACCGGCACCTCGGTGAGCGCCGCTTTTCGGATCGAGCGGTAGGTGCACCCCGCGTCGGTAACCCGATCCCGGGTGATCATGTTGCGAAAACCGTTGGCAATTTTCGAGGAGATCCGCTTGACGAAATTGTCTCTGCGCACCCGCCGCACGCCACAGACGCAATCGATGCCCTCTTCCAACGCTTGGAGCAGGTTGGGAATGTCCGCCGGATCGTTTTGCAGATCCGCGTCCATCGTGATCAGGGTATGGCCTTGCGCCACGCGGAACCCGGTGGCCTGTCCGGCGCTCTGACCGAAATTGGTCAGGTGACGAACCGGGCGCACTACCGGATAGCGCTTCTCCAGCCCTTCGAGCACGCTTTCGGTTTGATCGGTGCTGCCGTCATCGATGATCAAAATCTCATAGGTGAAGCGGGTTCGGGCCATCGCCTCGACGATCTCCACGGTGAGCGGCTCGAGATTTTCGTCCTCGTTGTATGCGGGGACGATCACTGACACATCGATGTTATCCCTCATGCCACATTCCATTTGTTGGGGGGTGTTCATGACCCGAGATATGATGAACCGTTTCTAAGTCCCACTTTTTCAACTATCGCACGAGCACAAGCATTTCGATCCAATTCAATAATGCTCTTAAAAAGATATCCTCTCTCGGCGATAAAATCAAGAGCAAAATCGTCAGCTTAGCCTTATTGGTATCCCTTCATCACTCGATCCAGCAGCTGTAATCGAACCGATCGATTGAATCCGCAACGCCGTCGTTGTCGGTGTCGATTTCTTCGGTCAACGGATTACCCGATTCGTCATAGCTGTGCAGGCTGGTCGAATCGATGGTGGCGTCAGCGCCCACGTCGGTCTCGGTTCTCCAGATGCGCCCCTCCTCGTCAAACGTGATGGTCGTACGGGAGTCGACCACCGCATCCACCCCGTCGTCGATCTCTTTGATCGCGATGTTTTCGGCAGGGTAGTAGGTGTACGTTGTTCTGGCGTCCGGCGTGCCGTTGGCGTCCTTGTCCACAGTGACAAAAATGAGGTTGGAGAGTGCGTCGTACTCATATGTAATGCGCTGATCCACTGTGCCGTCCGCGTCCCGGTCCGTGTCGGCAGTGAGCATGTTGCCCAGCGCATCGAAGGTATAGGTCGCGACGATATCCACAACACCGTCCAGATCCATGTCGGTCTCCCGCCTGATCGGGTTTCCGGCTGTGTCACAATTGACGGTCATCTGCCGATCAACGACCCCGTCCGCCTGCAAATCCGTATCCACCCGCGAGAGGCACTGGTTCTGGTCATAGTGATAGGTCATGCGGATATCGATGGTGCCGTCCACTTCGATGTCCCGATCCATCACGCAGGGACCGGGATAGGGCTCCCCGGGCTCCGGTTCGACCTCTTCTTCACAAGCGCCGGCACACCAGGCGAGTCCAATGCTCATCATCACAGGCGTTATCTTGGCCATCCAAGCCCCCTTTCCGCGGCTGGAGTGTAGTGTAGCACATATCCCTGGTGTGTTTTCCTCCACAAAGCCCGTTTCTGCAGCTCATCACTGACGCAACACTAACCCGTTCGGTTTTTCGCCGATTGTGTTAAACCGGATCGATAGAACGGACCCTTTTTGTCCAACCACAGCGAGGTGCCGATGAAAAACTGGATCGATATCGGGGGCAAAACCGCTCTGGTGACCGGGGCTTCCCGCGGGATCGGTCGGGCCGTCGCGGTGGCACTGGCCCGACAGGGCGCGCGGATCGCTGTCCACTACCGCGCCAACCGCACAGCCGCCGAGCAGACACTGGCCGCGCTCGACGGTACGGATCATCTGGCCATGGCCGCCGATCTGTCCGATCCGCAGGCGGCAGAGGGATTGATCGAGCAAACGACGAATGCCCTGCGCTCCATCGATATCCTGGTGAACAACGCCGGTATCTACCACCCCCATCCGATGGAGGGACTCCCCTTTGGGGAATGGCAGGACATCTGGCAGCGCACGGTGAGCACCAATCTCGCCGCACCGGCCAACCTGATGTTTCTCACCGCCCGTCAGATGAAGCGACAGGGGGGTGGGCGGATGGTCAATATCTCGTCACGGGGCGCCTTTCGCGGCGAGCCCGGCGCGCCGGCCTACGGGGCGAGCAAGGCCGGGCTCAACGCCCTGAGCCAGTCCCTGGCCCAGGCGCTGGCCCCCCACCGCATCTTCGTCACCTGTATCGCCCCCGGTTTTGTCGAGACCGATATGGCCCAGGAGATCCTCTCCGGACCGCAGGGGGATGACATTCGCAACCAGAGCCCATTGGGTCGGGTGGCCCGCCCCGAGGAGGTGGCCGACCTGGTGGTGTATCTGGCCAGCGGTCGAGCGGACTTCCTCACCGGCGGCATCATCGACATCAACGGGGCGTCCTACCTGCGTTCATAGGTGTTGCGGATTTCAAGCGAACAATGGAAAAGCGGCGTACCCAACGACCGCCGCGGCGTATCTCCACGATGGTCTCCCCATCCGGTTGGGCCCCCGGCAGCAGGCTCGCGGGATCGTGGTCAAAGCGATTATCGGTGACGAAAAACGCCCCTTGCCGATCCAATTCGAACCGGCCGTGCCAGACATCGAAGTCATCGATCTCCGGCGAGATGCAGCGTACCGGAGGATCCTCGGGGCGGCTCAGGGCAAAGGTGAGCTGGCTGCATTGGGTGTAGAACCCGGCGAGCACCGGGCGGCGCTCCGGATTGAGCTCGCGGATCGCTTCGGCGACCTCGGGCCAGCCCCGCAACTCATTGGCCAGATCGTACCGGGGTTGATACATCGGCTCGGACAGGGTCGCCGGCAGGAGCGGCGTGAGCACCGCCAGCTGCAGACCGACGAGCAGGACCACCCCGTACCCCACGGCCACCTTGGCCGCGCGGGTCAATCCGGGCCGCCCGCCGACGCTCACCAATCCGGCGGCGGCCGCGAACAGGGGTAGGTACCCGGCAGCGGGCCAGTGGGGTTCGGCCACATCGGACCACAACACCAACAGATAGGTGGCGATCAGCGCCGGAATCGACGCGGCCAGCACCACCGCGCGATCCGGATGTTCCTTTCGGTCGCGCCACACTTGCCGCGCGCCGAGAAATAACAACGGCAGCATCACCGGTCCCACATAGAGAAGTTGCCCCCCGAGCAGGGCACCGGCGTTGCGCACGCTGAATCCGGCACCGGTCTGAGTCCAGGAGAGTCGATGGTGCCAGCCGATCCAATCGTGGTCGGCGTTCCAGACGAACACCGGCAAGGAGAGGGCCAGCGCACACAGAGCCCCCAGCCAGAACCCGGGGCGTTTCAACCAGGCCCTTCCCCGGCCCGTCAGCACACAGAGCAGCACCCCCAACGTCAGACAGGCACCGGTGTACTTGGCCAAAAAGGCCAGACCGAGTGCAATGCCGATCAGCATCGGACGACCCCACCGGGCCCATCTCCCGGACGAGACATCGACCGCTGCCCGCCCGAGCTGCCAACAGACGAGGGACCAGAGGGCAACCAGGGGTGCGTCCGGTGACGCAGCGGTCATCCCCACGGCGAACACCGGCGCGCCGAGCAACAGTAGGGCAGACCAGGCCCCGGCCCTCGCCCCGTACAAATCCCTCGCGCAGCGGTAGGTGAACAGCACGGCCAGCAACGTCATCCCCAGAGATACGACGCGCACCGCCACTACCGACGGACCGGCCAAGGAGGTCATCCCGCCGAGCAGCCAACCGATCAATGGGGGATGATCCAGGTAGGAGAGTTGCAGGTGTCGGCCATAGCAGTAATACAGGGCTTCCGCGTCCCCCAGGCCGAGCTGCAAGGAGACCAGGAGATTGCTG
>JANQET010000015.1 GCA_028278265.1 Myxococcota bacterium | reverse complement strand
GCCAGCTGATACGGCAGCAACGAAAACGTCCGAATCGAGCGCCGACACTGAAACCGCGCTATCGGAATCCGACCCTCACGATACGGAAACAACTCAATCGCCCACCGGTAGTACGGCTCGATCTCCCGAAAGCAACTGATCCCCCCGCACAGCGGACACACCTCGCCCAATGACGACAAAAAGTCGATCTTTTTTTGCTGAAACGCTTCTTCGTACTCCCAAATCGAGCCGAAGCTGTTATCGTAGACAAGCTGGATTCGCGGTCTGAATCCAGCACTCGGGAGACTCCCAGTCCTACCTGGGATCTCCCAACTTGAGTGCGACCGGTCAGGCTATTCTTGTACACCACGTACAAGGCTCTTCTGACCGTTTGGATATAACCAGTCTAACCAATTCGTCTATTCGAATCGACTTTCCGGACCTTTAATGGGGGGATCAACAGCAGAAAAAGGAATCGAGGTAGAATGAAATCCAAAATCGTAACATTAGACGATAGACTTCACGAACTAGTTTCCCAATTGAAGACTTTGTCAGGGAATCAAGTTGCACTTTATTTCGCCGTTTGCGGGGAGCGAATGCTTGGGCTATATAAACAGTTTCACAAAACAGAGTCATGGGGGAATCCCACCGTTCTTAATGGTATCGTAGATAGTATTTGGAATTACTTTCAAAGAAACGAAATATCGGACTGGCACGAGCTACTAGCTCAAATCGAGCAGGTGACACCACATTCTGATGATTTTGACAATATTTCGGCAGCTATGGCACAAGACGTCTGCATTGTTGTGGACTCCGCAATTCGAGCAATCAACAATGATCCGATACCTCAAGCAGTAGAATACGTATTTGAGCCACTTCGTATTATGTATAGCTACGAGAACACGGGATACCTACAGCTTGGCAGTAGTTCCGAATCGGAAAGACTGGAACGACAATTGGTTCAAACTCCGAATGTCCAACAAGAATTATACTATCAAAAGAAACTTTTTGAACAAATTGAACGCTCATCTATATCAGATGTGAGTGAGCTAGAAGCACTTCGCGAACTCGGACGGCAAAATCCAATTCGATTAAATCCAAATTGATATAGGTTTTTGGCTCATCCCGTCCTGTCTATTTTAACATTTTCAAGTGAATCATAGATACAGGCCTCTGCTGCTGTTGACAAAAGGTACAATTTGATGTGATCAAACCATACACCCAAAGGAGCTAATGAATGGCCTTCATCGAATGGTGTCTCAAAGCGGGCAGACTGGGTGGAGCGGTGATGATCGCCTGCGGAGTCGCAGTGCTGGGGTTCTGCCACTGGGACGTCCATACCAATCAGGCGTATTTCCCCGCGTTGGTCGGCTTGGGGATTATTCTTCTGCTGATCGGCCTAGCGCTCCTCATCTTCGGCAATCCGGGCGCTTCGCCGATCAAAAGTTCCCTGGAAACTAAAACCAGACACAGCAAACGCGCCCAATCCAACATTTCGATAGACAACTTCAAACGGGAATTGGCCAAGCACTCTTTTCCGTACACCATCTGCCTGATTCACCGCCGCGTGGTGGCCAACAGCAAAGAAGATGTTCTTTCCGGTCGGTGGGAAAAGGACAGCTGTGCAATGTGCAATCCAGCCCTCGATCTGTTGGCAATAGAAAACGAAGAGGACCTCAGTCTCGCACTGGCCAGCCTCGAATAGGCAAAACACCCCAATCAACCGGGAGAAACCCATGATCGACAAAAAAATCCGCACCGCCCTATTCATCGAGGTGCACAGAGCCATCGAGGAATCTGCCGAATCTGTTGCCCAGCTCGAAACCGATGATCTCTCCTATCCACCGGGAGCGGATCTGACCAGCGACGAGGTCGACGCATTGTCAGCTCTCGAGCTGTCAGAACCGGCAAAATCGGGACTTCGCAAGCTCGTGGCAGATGCCTGTAGTTACCCTTTGTTCCATCTGTTCTCCTTGCTCGACGGTGCGACGGATCCCGAGACCGAGCTCGACGAGATGTGGATGGGTGCAACCATCGAGCTCAACGCCGACGACGATGATGATGACGATGACACACCAATGCTCCACGATGAGTTCTATGAGTCCTTTTGGGCTTACTCTGACAACGAAGAATAAACATATCGGACGCAATCGCTCCGAAAGCGGAATCGAAAGGACAAGAACCAATCGGTTCGCTCTTCGAACAGGTCAATTGACCGATGCGCGAATGGGCACGCAAAAAAACGTCCTACCTGCGAATGGAACGCCCTTTCAGGGCTCTGAACTCTATTTTTTCATCTGAAACCCAGCGCGTTGCGCTGGGCTGGTATGGAGTTGCCCCTCCGGGGCGCCAGTGAACTACAATTCACCCTTTTGAGTTAATGCCTCATCTTAGATCAATCCAAGCTGGTATGGAGTTGCCCCTCCGGGGCGTCAGAGAACTACAATTCACCCTTTTGAGTTGAAGCCTCATCTTAGCTCAATCCAAATAACTCTCCGGCGACGCGTCAAACTGGGCTTTGCATCCGGGACAGCAATACACGTAATGCTTGCCGTTGTGTTCGGAGCGTTCGGTGTGTTCTCCGACGATGAATTGCTCTTTCATCACCGGGCAGGTCGCTTGCGTACCGATGGGCGGGGGTTGATCAAAGGCCATCGGTGCCTCTGTTTCTTCGATAGCCTTCTGCGCGGATAGTGACCCGCTCCCTCCTCCACCGGTGGGAAAGTTGCGGCGGACCTGCAGCATCACCGAGGGGCCGGCGGACGTCACGTTCCAACCTCCCCCGTGCCACCAGGGATCGGTCATCGCGGCCACAGTGGCCTCCCATTTGGGGTAGGCAAACATCCAGGTGAGGCTGATGCCCATCCGCCAGCGCAAGATCTGACTGTTCTGGACTTCTGTATCGTCCATTTTGGAGGGATAGGTCACCCGCAGACTGGTGAACAGCGATGCGCTCCAGGTGAGGTCCGGCAGATACTGCCAGGAGGCGCGATAATTTGTCGCGTTTCCCGGGTCGAATTTCGCATTTCCTTCGTCAGCGCCCGCGCCGGAGACGTCGTGGGGCAGTCTTATTTCGTAGTCAAACCCGAGTAGCAGCGAATTCTTGCGGGTGATGTATTTCTGTAGGGCCAGTCCGGCGGTTATGGCCCAGCTCCCATCCCCCATCGCGTCGGAACCGCTCGGTTCGACACTGTCCTCGGGGGACCGTCCGGTGGGGGTTTTGACGCCGATAATCAAGTCGAGGAAGGGTAGAAAGCTCGCGGAGTCATTGCGCTGCAAGCCGGTCAGACGGTCCTCCAGCACGGTGAAGCGGGTGCTCAGGGACGCATCCCCGAAACCGAATTTTCCCGAGGGGGGTATGCCGTCATACCAGCGATATTGGTAGCGCAACGGAACGACCGCGTTGAATTGCCATTGTCTGAATACCCGCAGGGGCCGCAGACCGAAACCCGCTGTAAACACGAGATCCCGCACTTTGGAGCGATCAAGGGGAACGTACTCTCCATTTCGGTTGTAGTGTCCCAGCATCGGCTCGTACTGCACCATGGCGGCGATGACGGCGAAGTCCTTGCGCCCCACGACCGAAAAATCCGAGCTTCCGGTGGACGCACAACACGCCTGAGACCGGGCATTGTCGACAGCGGTTACGAGGGACAACAACGGGATTGATAAAACCAACGCCCAGGTTTTCATTTTTGTTTTTTGGCGGTCACGCATGATACATCACTCAACATCGTAGAACAGCACGAACGAGTCTTCTGCTGAATCAGTTTCCACATCGATCGTCAGCGTCCATTCCCCCTTCATGGTATAGACGATGTCGGTCACCAGGTACTGCCCGTCTTCCTGCTCCTCAACAGCAGGGTCTTCTGTCGAGCCGTGGCCCATCGAGGGCATAAACGGCATTGCCGTCACCTCCGCACCCACAACGGGCTCGCCATCGTCGGTCGCCAAGAAGAACTCAAGCGAGTTTCTGCCCGATATCGGCGGATCGTGCTCTGGAACAAACTGCCCCTTAAAATACCCCTCTTCCGACGATATCATCCCGCTCGTGTCCATGAAGTTTTCTTTGGCGCCGAATTCCAGGCAAGCCGTGGTGAGGCAGAGCCATATGCCTGCAGCCAATACAAGATTCAATTCAAGCGTGGATTTCTGAGCTCTCTTCATCGTTCTACTAGCCCTCTCCGCCAGTCCCATGACCGAAGATATCTGAACGCGCACCCTTTCTCATCGCGACAGGTGCCGATGATCACCTAATGAGGAAAATCACCGCGCCTTCAGTTTGAGCGTCAACTTGGGGCGGTTCTCCTTGGTGCCGTGCTCGGATGACGCGTATTCCACGGTGATCATGATGACTTCCATAAACAACAGGAGTCCGAAGTTGTCATCCGGGTTTTCAATCGCATCTTTGACGTATTCGGTGACATCCACCTTGTTCCAAACCTCGATCTCGTCAGTGGTTTGAAAGTCGGCAAAGGCGTTCTCAAAATCCCCTCCCTCATCCGACCAATCAACACCGTCCGATGCCTCGAACCAATTGGCAGTCTCTTCGTCCCAGGACCGGGATATCCGATGCACATAGATCTTGGCGTCTCCCGGGCGGGGTTGGGCCATGCTGTACAAGGACAACGTCGCCTCATCAATCTCATCAGGGTCATTGAAATCGGACAAATCGAAACGTATCAGCGTCCGCTGATCGATACAGGCCGTTCAATGGTAGCCCTGAACGGACAACTCCTTTTTTTCACCTTGGGTCTGTGTTTCTTCCATCCAGAGATAGGTGTCCTCGCACCCGTCGTAACCATCCAGTCCGTTTTGCAGGACAATTTTGTCCCCGTCGGCATCACTGTCACCATCACTGTCCGAATCCCCATCCGAGTCCCCATCCGCGTCCCCATCTGAATCTCCGTCACCATCCCCATCGGCATCCCCATCGGAACCGTTGTCATCATCTTCGCCACTCGAGGGATCGGGACGGATGCCGACGCAGGCGACCTGTACCAATGACAGCACCGTGAGCGAACAAACCAACAGGACAGACGACGGCACAAGGTAATTCTGTTGTGTCATTGTTTTGCTTTCTGCTCGGTACGTTCCACGCTCATCGAAGAAGCGGCAGCTTCTGCTCACATCTCATACAACGCATTTCAGCTAACCCTTCTTGATATATTTCTCTGGATCCGCATCGAATTTTGGTTTGCAGCCGGGACAGCAAAACACATAGGTTTTACCTTTGTAAGTTGAGAACTCCGTCTTCTCGCTCACGGTAAAGGTCGCCCCCATGATCAAACACTTGGCTTTGGTGCCCGGCGCCGGTTTGCCATCAAACGCTGAAGGAGCATTGTTGGCTTCGGCTTGGGTTGATGTCGCAATTTCCGATGTTGGTTCCTGGCCATTGGCCACGGCTTTTCCGCCACAGGCTGCAACGCCCAGCACGATGACGGCGACAATCCAATTCTTTTTCATCCACTGGTTTAGCTTCATTTTTCCACTCCTTGAATTTCTTAAAAACGATGGATGGGCAGTTGCTCATCACACTTGCCGGGGATAAGCAGCAAAGTTCGTGCCACGCTCTGTCTTTCCTAATTTCATTGGGTTAACCGACACAATTCGCCCAACGATTTACAATATTGTGAATCCTCATTCACAATACTCTCAGCATTCACTCAGATTCTCGAGACGCCTCAGCCCCAATTCAGCTTTTTAGCCACCTGATTCATCTGGCCCGCTCTTTGCAAAAAAGCCACCAGTGAAAAGTGATTCACTCACGGCACGTGCTCGGCCGAGCCCCCTCCAAGAGCAAGCGGAGAGATGTGGATGAAACATTGTCGGCTAATCTTTTTGGTACCCATTTTACTGTGCAGCTGGCCGGAGCGAACAGAGGCGGCAGCACTGTGCTGAACCCTACCCAACCTCCCCGTCGGGGGGACCGTGGGGGGCAGCGAGCTGGGTGAGGGCTGGCTCGATTTGGGTTTGGGTCTGACCTATAGTCGGCGTACCCAAATGCACCGCGGCGCTCATCGGATACCCAACATGAATCAGGCCCAAACCAGCTCACGGATCTATACATTGAACGCAACTGCCGGTATCTGGCGAGGGCTCTCCTTGAAGACCACCTTCCCGTTGCTGGATGTTACGGCCAAGGATGCCGAACACGGCACCGTGCGCGAATGGGCCATCGGCGACATGCCGCTTGTGGCCAGCTATCTTTTCAGTTCCGGCACGATGCCTCGGGATTGGACCTTCACCGTTGGCGCCGGGGCGTACCTACCCACCGGTAGCAGCTTGAAAACCGATATCCCCTCCAATCCCAATTTTGTCAGCGGCACGGTGGATCCCATTGCCACGCTGGCGGGATCGTACGATTTTATGCCGCACTTCGGCCTCTTGGCCCACGCCTTTTCCCGCATCATTGTCGCGGAAAACACCGATGGCTACCGGGCGGGAAACTCTTTTTTGTACGGCGCCGGAGCGCGCATTCGTTATTTTGGGACATTTGTCGTTGCCGCGGTCGTCAACGCCCTGCACCGGCTCGAAGATCGCCATGACGGTGTGGAAGAAGGCATGACCGGGGGAGACTGGATTTTTTTCGCACCCAGCATCGGCTATCTGTTCACCAAAGGCGCGATGACAGGGCTGTCGCTGATGCTGTCAGCCCAAATACCGGTGTACCAGCGGCTCAACGGCAGGCAGTTGGCCGAGAATTTCAACGCCACCCTGCAGCTAGGATACGGTTTTAATGTTTTTGGAGAGTAAGCCGTGCAGCCGATTGGGGGCGTCACTGTTGTTAACCCTGTTGGTTATCGCACAGGGGGCGGTCGCTCAGGAGGCCTCCTACGAGCTTCAGACTCGGCGGGATCTGATCACTGCCGAACGTGGACTGGCACCACAGGTCGACACTGCTACCGCGCCTCTGACAAACCTGCCACCAGATCTGGACGCGTACATTGCCCATGCCATGGAGCGCAGCCCCGCATTGCGCGCGTCATTCGAGCGGTGGCGGGCAGCGGTGCACGGCATCGCCAAAGCCAGAAAACTGCCCGAGCCCACCATCAGCTACGGCGCGTTTTTGCTCAACGTGGAGACCCGGGTGGGGCCCCAGCGCCATCGGCTGAGTCTCAAGCAGTCGTTTCCCTGGCCCACCAAGCTCACCGCTTCGGCCGATGCGATGGGGGCCAACGCACAGGCGGCCCAACGGCGCTTCGAGGCTCAAGCGCTCGTGATCAAAGGCACAGTGGCCAAGGCGTACTGGAAGCTGTGGCAGATTCGCAAAACCATTCGCATCAACCTGGAGTTGCGGGAAATAGCGCTGAGCGCCAGCGAAACCGTTCGCGCCAGGGTCTCACTGGGCGGTGCATCATTGGCCGAGCAGCAGCGCATGGATCTGTTCATCGCCCGCTTGGACGACACCATCGCGACTTTGGAGGTGCAGGCCCGCACGGCGTCGACACGATTGGCGGCCGCCATCGGCACTCTGCCCAACACAAAAACGCCGACCCAAACCGACGACCCACAAGTGGTGCTGCCCGGTGAAACCAAGGAGGCGATTTTGCAGTCCGCGGCCGATCACCCGTTGTTGCGCGCTTATGAGCTACAGGCCGAAAGTGCCGAGAGCCAAGCCGAGAGCTTTGCCGCCGAGGCCTTTCCCAGCCTCACGGTGGGGGTGGACTGGATCGAGGTGGGAGAGACGGCGATGCCCGATGTGCCCGATACCGGGCAAGATGCGCTGATTTTCGGGTTGGCGTTGAAAATCCCGCTGTGGCAGGGGGTGTACGAATCGAACCGTCAGGCAGCCCTGGCCAATGCCGCTGCCCTGCGCGCCCAAAAACGGAGCGTCGGCGACCGACGCAATGCCGACATTCTCACCGCACTGTTCAAGGTGGAGGATTCGTTTCGCCGGGTCGCCCTTTTTCGCGGGACACTGATTCCCCAGGCCGAGTCGGCGTTTCGCTCCACCCTGGGCGCCTATGCCACGGGTCGCACATCGGTCAATGCGGTGCTCATGGCCCAGCGGGAACTGATGGAGCTGCAGGTGGGATTGGCCAGCGCCCAATTCGATCATCGCCTGGGTTGGGCCGAGCTGGAACAGAAAACAGGTCGCAGTGTCCGTCCGGCGGACAGGGAACGCAGACCAGACGCCCAGAAGGAGAACCCATGAAACTCGGGACGTTCATCAAACGCATCGCGCCCCACACCACTTCCATTGTGGTGACCGGGTTGATGGCCTTTGCCGTTGGGTATTGGATAGTGCCTCGGGGATCGGCAGACAGCGACGCGGGCGCGGAGGCAGCCTCACTCAAAAAGAAAGAGGTGGTCTACTCCTGCTCCATGTGTCCTCAAGTGCGCCAGCCGGAGCCCGGTCTGTGCCCGATCTGCGGCATGGATCTGATACCGGTCTCCGATGCGGACGGCGCCACTCAGTTAGAGGCCAACCAAGTGGCGCTCAGCGAGCGGGCGAAAAAGATGGCCCGGATTCGGACCGCGCTTGTGCGTCAGCAGGCCGAACCGGGAGTCGATCTGCAGCTATTGGGCCGCATCGAACCCAATGAGTCCAGTTTTCGAACGGTCACCGCGTGGACCGCGGGCCGTATCGATCGCTTGCACGTCAAAGTGACCGGCCAGAGCATCAGCAAGGGGCAGATCGTGGCCACGCTCTACAGTCCGGAGATTTTTGCGGCCCATCAAGATTTATTGGTGGCGATAAAGCAACTCGAGCGTCTTTCCGCCGGCACTCAATTCGCTAAAAAGGCCTCTGACGAGGCGTTGGCCAGCACCCGGGAACGGCTCCAATTATTGGGCGTGCCCAACACCGATATTGCCCGGATGGAAAAAGCCAAAGCCCCCTGGCGCCAGATTCCCATTCGCACGCCCTTTGGCGGGACAGTGCTCGAACGGGCGACCACTGAAGGGGCCTATGTCAAAACCGGCACCCCATTGTACAAAGTGGCCAACCTGCGCAGTGTCTGGGTACAGCTCGACGCGTACGAAAACGATCTGCCCCGGTTGGCGCTCAACCAGGCGGTGACCATTCGGGTCGAAGGGTTGGCTGAAAACACATTCGAAGGAAAAATCAGTTTCATCGATCCCACGTTGGATCCCATGCGGCGCACAGCGCGGGTTCGCGTGGAGGTGCGAAACAAGGGCGGTCGGCTCAAACCGGGGATGTTCGTCCAGGCGCTGGTCAACGGGGAGCAGCGTCCCACTGACAAGGCGCGGCCGATGCTGATTCCCAAAAATGCGGCGATTTTCACCGGACGCCGATCGTTGGTCTACGTGGAGGTTCCCGGTGCGGATCGGCCCACCTACGAGGCGCGGGTCGTGCGACTGGGACCGTTGAGCGGGGGCCATTACCCGGTCGTGGCCGGATTGCGTTCCGGCGAGCGGGTCGTGGTCAACGGCGCCTTTGTGCTGGATGCGGATCTGCAAATTCGCGGCGGTCAGTCGATGATGATGGTCGCCGATGACAGCCAGGGGAGCATTTGGGATCAGGTGATTCAACTCAGCAAACCACAGCGGAGGCGGCTCAAACCGGTGATGGAAGCCTACCTGCAGATTCAAATCGCGCTCGCTGCGGACGATTTGCCAAAGGCCCAAAAAGCGGCGCAGCAGCTGTTTCGCGTCGCCAAAAGAACCAGCCTGACCAATCCCCGCCGAGCCGCTGCTGCCTTGAAACCACTGGTTCAAGTGCTGGTCCAGCAAAGCAAGCAATTGCACATGGCCGAATCGATGGAGATCGCCAGGGCTGATTTCGAATTGCTCAGCGAACAGATCGAGACCCTGCTGCGCGTGTTCGGCAATCCACTGGACACACCGGTGCGCCATGCCTACTGCTCGATGGCGTTCGACAACCGGGGCGCCTATTGGGTTCAGCCCGGTGAGGTGATCGACAACGCCTACTTCGGCGATCAGATGCGCCAATGCGGTGAAATCAAAGCCACTGTCGCCCCGGGAGGATTCCTCGAGGGCGCGGTCGTGGCCCAGACCGAAGACGAGGTGCCCGCACCGGGCTCACCCCAGCACGGGCACGGGGGGCACTAGTGACACAACCACCCAACACCTCGCATCGAGATGACGTGGAAACCCGGTGGGAACGGGCCATCGGGTGGTTCATCGACAACCGCCTGATCGTGTTCATTCTCACGGCGCTGATCATCGGCGCCGGGATCTACGTCTCGCCGTTTGATTGGAAGGTGGGAGAGCTGCCCCGGGATCCGGTGCCAGTGGATGCGATCCCGGACATCGGCGAGAATCAGCAAATCGTCTTTACCACCTGGCCGGGCCGATCCCCGCGGGACATGGAGGATCAGGTCACCTACCCGCTCACCACCTCGTTGCTGGGCCTTCCCGGGGTGCGCACCATCCGCAGCTCTTCGGCGTTCGGGTTTTCCACGATATACGTCATTTTTGAGGACGACGTAGAATTTTACTGGTCCCGCTCCCGCGTGTTGGAAAAACTGGCCTCCATTCCGCCGGGCACCATTCCCGACGGGGTGGTGCCCACCTTGGGACCGGACGCTACCGCGTTGGGGCAGATCTTTTGGTACACCCTGCAGGGCCACGACGACACCGGTGAGTTGGTGGGGGGCTGGGATCAGCACGAGCTGCGATCGATTCAGGACTGGATGGTCCGCTACTCTCTGCAGTCGGTCAAAGGGGTGGCCGAGGTGGCCTCGGTCGGCGGATTCGTCCAGGAGTACCAGGTGGACGTGGATCCCGAAGCGATGCGCGCCCACCAGGTGACCCTGCCCCAGGTGGCCAAGGCGATTAAAGACGCCAACCTGGACGTGGGTGCCCGCACCGTGGAGATCAACCGCATCGAATACATGATCCGCGGGTTGGGGTTTATCAAGGGCACCGAAGATCTGGAAAAAGCGGTGGTGGCCTTACGAGACCACACGCCGATTCGGGTGGCCGATGTGGCGCGGGTGACCATCGGTCCACAACTGCGCCGCGGGGCGTTGGACAATGCCGGTGCTCCGGCAGTGGGCGGCGTCGTGGTGGCGCGGTTTGGTGAAAATCCCCTCGAAGTGATCAAGGGGGTCAAAGAACGGATAGAGCAGATCGGGCCGGGGCTGCCCAAGCGCACCCTGGACAACGGCACGGTGAGTCAGGTGACCATTGTGCCGTTCTACGATCGGACGGTGTTGATTCAAGAAACGCTGGAGACCCTGTCCACGGCGCTGTTCGAAGAGATACTCATCACGATCATCGTCGTGCTGGTGATGTTGCGCAACCTGCGCAGCTCCTTGCTGATCTCCTCCATGTTGCCGTTGGGGGTGTTGGGCGCGTTCATCTTCATGAAATACACCGGCGTGGATGCCAACATCATGGCCTTGGGAGGTATAGCGATTGCCATCGGCACCATGGTGGACATCTCAATTATTTTTGTCGAGAACACGGCCCAGCATTTGGACCGGGCCCCGCCCGATGCGGATCGCGCTAAACTGATCCGTCGGGCCACGGCCGAGGTGGCCCCCGCAGTGCTCACGTCGGTGTTGACGACCCTGGTCAGCTTCTTGCCCGTGTTCGGACTCACCGAATCGGAGGCGCGGCTGTTCAACCCTCTGGCCTATACGCGGAGCTTCACCATGGTGGCGGCGCTGTTGCTCGGCGTACTGGTGCTGCCCGGGCTGAGTCATTGGGTGCTCCGCCGGCGTCCGACCCAACCCGAGCTCTCAGGCCCGATTTGGTTGCGTGTTCTGCGGGGCGCGATTCGACCGATTCACCTGCGGGACTGGTTCTTGCTGGCGGCCGGACTGCTGCTCATCCGAACCCATTGGGCTGCCGGTTTGATGGTGGTGCTGATGGGGCTGTTTCGGTTTGCCCGGCCCTATTTGCATCAGCGTCTCATCACCGGCTTCACCTATCTCGAAAACGGTGCGGCCATTGTAGCGGCGGCGCTGTTGCTCACCGCTGACTGGTTGCCCCTGGGTCCGGCCCAGGGCTTGTGGATCAACCTGCTGTTTGTGGCCGGGTTTATCGTCGCATTGCTGGGCACCTTCAAGCTTTTCGAGTTCGTCTACCCGACATTGCTCACCTACTTTTTGCGCCACAAGCTGCTGTTCTTCACCGGTCCGGCGATCTTGGTCACGCTCGGCTTGTCTACTTGGTTGGGCTTTGGCAGCCTCTTTGGCTGGCTACCGGAATCGGTTCGCAACAGTGAAAAATTCACCGCGCTGGCCCAGGCCTTTCCCGGGTTGGGTCGCGAGTACATGCCCCCATTTGATGAGGGGTCTTACCTGTTGATGCCCACCACCATGCCCCATGCCTCGTTCGGTCAGGCGTTGGAGATGCTCCAGGAGATGGACGCGCGCATCGCTCAAATTCCCGAGGTGGATCAGGTGGTGGGTAAAATCGGCCGAGTGGAGAGCGCGCTGGATCCTGCGCCGGTGTCGATGTTCGAAAACGTGATCACCTACCATCCGGAATACCGCACCGATGACCAGGGCAACCGGGTGCGCCAGTGGCGCAGCCACATTCAGAATGCCGGTGACATCTGGGATGAAATCACCAAAGCAGCAGAGCTGCCCGGAGTGACCGGCGCGCCGATGCTGATGCCGATCAACGCCCGCATCGTGATGCTGCAAAGCGGCATGCGGGCGCCGATGGGGATCAAAGTCCAAGGTCCCACCTTGGAGGCGATACAGGACTTTGGTCTCAAGCTCGAAGAGGTGTTGCGCGAGGTGCCGGCGGTGCGCAAAGAGACGGTGTTCGCCGATCGGGTGGTGGGCAAGCCGTACATCGAGATCGACATCGACCGGGACGCCATCGCCCGCCACGGGCTTTCAGTGGTGCAGGTGCAACAAGTGCTGCAGGTGGCCCTGGGGGGCATGACCCTCTCCCGCTCGGTGGAGGGACGGGAGCGTTACCCCATTCGCGTGCGCTACATGCGCGAAGAGCGCGACAACCTGCCGGCCATCTCCCGCATCGCCATTCCGATGAAAGGGGGGCAGCAGATTCCGCTGTCCCAAGTGGCCAAAATTGTCTATGTCCGCGGTCCGCAAATGATCAAGTCCGAAGACACGTTTTTAACGAGCTACGTATTGTTCGATAAACAAAAACACGTGGCTGAGGTGGATGCGGTGGAACAGGCCGACGCGGCGATCAAAGGCGCCATCGATTCGGGAAAGCTGGTGCTTCCCGAAGGGGTGCGCTATCGCTTTGCCGGCAGCTATGAAAATCAGATTCGCAGCGAAAATCGCCTGATGATCTTGATTCCCATTGCCCTGGCACTGGTATTCGTGCTGCTCTACTTCCAGTTTCACCGGGCCTTGGAGAGCGCGGTTATATACACCGGCGTGCTCGTCGCGGTGGCCGGTGGTTTTTTGTTGATTTGGCTCTACGGTCAACCCTGGTTCTTGGATGTCGAGGTGCTGGGCACCAATATGCGCGACCTCTTTCAAGTGCGCAATGTCAACCTGTCGGTGGCGGTCTGGATCGGATTCATCGCCCTGGTGGGTATTGCCACCGACGACGGGGTGGTGATCTCTACCTATCTCAATCAGCGGTTCAAGCAGCACAAACCAACTACAGTCCAACAAGTGCGTGAACAGACCCTCGAGGCGGGTCGCCGTCGAGTGCGCCCCTGTCTGATGACCACTGCCACCACCATTTTGGCGTTGCTGCCGGTGATCACATCAGCCGGCCGCGGATCGGATGTGATGGTGCCCATGGCGTTGCCCTCCATCGGCGGCATGGCTATCGAGTTGATTACTTTATTCATCGTGCCGGTGTTGTTCTGCACGATCGAAGAGCTCAAGCTGCGTTTTCGCGGTGTCAAACCGACAGCTAGAGAGAATTCCAAACCATAGACCACGGATCGATCGGCTGGAAGCTCAAAAACGCGGTGATTGTCCATAGAAATAGTGGACTATTTAGAGAAGGAAAAGGTACTTTGGAAATGGAGGGTAAACTCACGGTTCTCCGAGAACCTGTGTGAAAGGAAAAAACGATGCTCAAGGCTGATATAAAAAGAGAGCGGGGGATCATCAGAGCAGGTTTGCTTTTGGGGTTATTGGTATTGTGGTCCTGTTCACCGCCGTCTGCGGACTCTGATACCGATGATGACGACTCCTCCGGAGATGCGGATGGCGATGCCGACGGTGATTCGGATGGTGACTCCGATGGAGACAGTGATGGCGACAGCGACGGTGATAGCGACAGTGATGGTGACGGTGACAGCGATAGCGATAGCGATAGCGACAGCGACGGTGATAGCGACAGCGATAGCGACAGCGACAGCGACAGCGACGGTGATAGCGACAGCGATAGCGACAGTGACAGTGATAGCGACAGCGACAGCGATGGCGACAGTGACAGTGATAGCGACAGTGACAGTGACAGCGATGGCGACATCGAGGAGCTGGTGTTTCAAAACGGTCTCGACAATTATTCCGGTTGTGCGGACACTTTCTTGTGGATGGACAATGAAGATACCTTCAACGCCGATGAAATCATCTCGGTTCAGGGCTACCACTGTGCCGGTTGCATCGACCAGCGGGGCCTGATCCGTTTTAATCTCTCCTCGGTCAATGGTGACGCCGAGATAATGGAGGCAGTCCTCTCGGTTTTCAGTGTTGCCCAGCCCCGTCCAGGAGATGCAAAAATTTTTGTGCACCGAGTCTCACGGGATTGGGACGAGGGGAGCGCGAATTGGTTCAACGCGACCGGTGGGGATGAATGGGATGCCAATGGGGGTGATTTCGATGACACTCCAATCACGTCGTTCAACACCACCGATGATGTGGATGTTTGGAATGAAGTGGACATCACCGACACTGTGGCGAACTTCGTAGCAGATCCCTCCACCAATTACGGTGTCCTACTGTACATGGAAGTCACCATGATCACCGTGGAATACGCCTCCTCTGATCACGAAGAGCAATCACTTCGGCCCAAATTGACCCTTCGCGGGAAGAATCTGTCTGACTAGAGCCCTTGACGAAGCTTTGCGCAGTTGGATTCATCTGTTTTTGACACCGGTAGTGAGACGCAACAGAGAAAACCCATTACAATTAGACCTTGGAGGTTTGAACATGCATCATCTTCCTTGGGGTTGGCTCTGTTGGATGGGACTCATGCTGTTTTTCTGTGGCGCTTGTGGTGAACAGAACGGCGGGGAAGATCCGCCAGATTCTGATGCCGGTGCAGATGCCGACTCAGACTCGGACTCAGATACTGACTCGGATGTGGACACGGATACCGATGCGGACGGTGACAGCGACGCTGACGCCGATGGGGATACGGATCGCCCCTTCGAGGGGTTCGGCGCGGTCACGGAGGGGGCTGCGGGGTGTCCGGAATTCGATGTGGTGCAGGTCACCACTTTGGCGGATAGCGGCGCGGGGAGCCTGCGCGAGGCGCTTTCGGGTACTTGCCGCCGGATCGAATTCTCGGTTGGTGGCGACATTCGGTTGACAAGCCAACTGGTGCTTAACGACAGCTTCATTACTATTGACGGCGCGACCGCCCCCAGCCCCGGCGTTACCCTGGTGAAGTCGTCGGTGCCGCAGAATATCCTGGTTGTCGAGGGGGTGACCGATGTGATCATCACCCACCTCAGGTTCATCGGCCACGGTACGGATTGCGAGGACGACTGCGGGGACAACCTCTCCCTGGTCGGCACGTCCCGCGTTGTGATCGATCATATCAGCAGCGGATATGCGGACGACGGTGCCCTCGACATTGCCTGGGGACTGGACGAAACCGTGCCGGGCTGGGCCAACAGCGACATTACGGTCTCCTGGTCCCTGTTTTACCGCACGGCCAAGGCGATGCTGATCAAGTACGGTCCCCATCGGCACCTCTCCATTCACCACAACCTCTTTACCCGCAACGTGGAGCGGAATCCTCAGGTACGCCATCAGGCGGAGCTGCTCGACTTTGTGAACAACGTGGTGCATCTGTGGGGTCGGGAGCCCGGCGGGTGGGGATATGGGATGCGCTTGTACGACCATGACGGGGACAGCGGCAGCGGGTTCGGCGGAGACGGTCTCGTCGACGCGAATATCATCGGCAATGTTTTTGCTCCCAATGGGGGACTCCCCCAAAACGCGATCCAGCGTCTCAGCGGTGGTGGTGACGGTTCCCTGGGCCAGCTCTACTTTGACGACAACTCGGTCCCGGTGGAGAACGATGCCCCCCTCGATTCCACTGTCGATCAGATGCTGCCCATTCCGACCCACGCCGGGGTGACCACCTATTCCAGTGGCGATCTCGGGAGCTCTGTCTTACCGTTGGTGGGCACCCACTTCCCCAGCGCGGAAGAAAAAATGCTCATCGATGAGGCGAAGGACTCACTCAGTGATCCCTGAAAAGTAACCAGCAAATCTGCACGAGCCCTGTTTAAATGATTACGTATAGGGTAGCTAGGGGCGGTTGCCCGCCCCCGGCTCCCACACC
>JANQET010000217.1 GCA_028278265.1 Myxococcota bacterium | reverse complement strand
GTCAGTTGGGGAGAATCCGGGGCATGGGCCAGCAACAGCTCCAATAGGTTTTTACGGATTCGATCCACTTTTTCAGTGCGTGTTTTGATCACCAGGTCGGCTTCCGCCGGATAGACACAGGAGACGACGAGGGATGTCCGGCCGCTGGACTCGGCTTCGACGATGCACAGCCGGCACCCGCCGAACGGCTCCAGCTTTTCGTGATGGCAGAGGGTGGGGATTGGGATGCCGGCGCTGCGGGCGGCTTCGAGCACGGTCATGCCCTGCTCGGCGCTCACTTCCTTGCCGTCTATTTGCAGTTTGATCTCACTCATTTGGCTTTGCGCTTTCTGACGATGGTCCTCTCGGAATCCGGAATCGGCGGCGGAACCGGCTCACCGGAGAGCTTTTTCACCGCGCTGAACTTGGCTGGGCACACTTCGAGGCAGGTGCCGCAGTTGGTGCACTTGTCCTGGTCGATGATGTGGATCGTTCGCTTGGCCCCGTCGATCGCATCGTCCGGGCATTTCTTCAGGCAGATCAGACACGCTTTGCACTTGCTCGGATCGATATAGTACGAAATCAGTTCCTTGCACGAGAGCGCCGGACAGCGCTGCTCCTTGATGTGCGCCTCGTACTCATCTTTGAAATAGCGAAACGTGCTCAGAAACGGGTTGGCCGCGGTCTTTCCCAATGCGCAGAGCGACCCCTCGACAGCCGTCTCGGCCAAGTTCTCCAGCAGGGCGATGTCCCCTTCGGTCCCCTTGCCCTCGGTGATCTTGGTCAGAATTTTGTGCATCTGCCGCAGGCCTTCCCGGCAGGGCACGCATTTGCCGCACGATTCGTCGGTGAGAAAATCGATGAAGTAGCGCGCCACGTCGACCATGCAGGTGTCTTCGTCCATGATGATCATCCCGCCCGAGCCCATCATTGACCCCGCCTTGGTCAATTCATCGAATCCCACTTCGAGATCCAGCAGACGCTCGGGAATACATCCCCCGGACGGTCCACCGGTCTGTACTGCCTTGAACTTTTTGTCACCGGGAATGCCGCCGCCGATTTTGAAGATCACATCCCTGAGGGTGATCCCCATCGGCACCTCTACCAAACCGGTGTTGTTGATTTTACCGACCAGGGAAAAGATCTTGGTGCCCTTGCTGTTCTCGGTGCCGATTGACGCGAACGCCTCGGCTCCCTGGTTGATGATCAACGGCACGTTGGCCCAGGTCTCCACGTTGTTGATATTGGTCGGCTTGTCCCTCAGGCCTTTGACAGCGGGGTAGGGCGGTCGCGGCCGCGGCTCGCCGGCCTTTCCCTCCAGAGATTTGAGCAATGCCGTCTCTTCACCGCAGACAAAGGCGCCGGCCCCGCGGTGGACCTTCACGTCGAAATCAAATCCCGAGCCGAGAATATCCTGACCCAGCAGGCCACATTCCCTGGCCCGCATGATGGCATGGCCCAAGTTCTCCAGCGCCAGGGGATATTCCTGACGAACGTAGAAATAGCCCTCATTGGCACCGATGGCATAAGCGCCGATGATCAGCCCCTCGAGCACGCCGTAGGGATTACCCTCCATCAATGACCGATCCATGTAGGCGCCCGGGTCCCCTTCGTCACAGTTGACCACCACGTACTTGGGTGATCCCGGGGCATTGCGCGCGAATTCCCATTTAACCCCGGCCGGGAAACCCGCGCCACCTCTGCCGCGCAGCTGTGCCTTTTTGACCTCCTCGATCACCTGCTCCGGGCTCATCTCCTTGAGCGCCTTGGCCATTGCTTTGTAGCCGCCGGTGGCCAGGTAGTCTTCGAGGCTCTCCGGTGCGATTTTTCTGTTGGCGCCGAAGACGATTCGTTGCTGGTGGTTGTAAAAGGGGATCTCCGATTCGTGGGCCGCCTTCTCACCGGTGGTGGGGTCCGAATAGATCAGTCGCTCGACGATCTGCTTCTCCTTAATCGTTGAGGTGATCACCTCGGCCACATCTTCCGGTTGCACCTCGAGATAGCAGATCTCCTCGGGATCGATCGCCACGATCGGGCCCTTTTCACAAAATCCGTGGCAACCGGTTTTGCGAAAATCGACCTGGTCCTTAAGTCCTTGCTCTTCGATCGCTTGTTCAATGGCAACGGCCACCTGCTTGCTGCCGGTGGCGTGACAGGCTGTCCCGCTGCACAGGGTGATGCAGGGTTTATCCGGATCCCGTTTGGACAAGATCTCTTTTCTGAACGCTTCCAGTTCAACCGGCGATTGTATCCTTGGCATCGATTGTCCTTATTCGTAGCTCTTGAGCACGTCGGGGGTTTCGGCCGGTGAGAGCTTGCCGTGGGTCTTGCCGTCTATTTCCACCACCGGTCCCAGGGCGCAACACCCCAGACAGTTGACCGTTTCGAGGCTGAATTTGAGCTCCAGGTCGGTTTCTCCCGGATTGAGGCCGGTCTCCTCCTGCACTTTGTCGAGCACCCGTCCGGCCCCGCGCACGTGACAGGCGGTGCCCATGCAGATGTGCACTTGATGTCTGCCCTTGGGCACCAGGCTGAAGGCCTTGTAAAAGGTGGCGATGTGCTGAATCTGGCTCAAGGGAACGCGTAGGCGTTGGCTGACTCGCTCCAGAGCGACCTTGGGCAACCAGTTGTGCTCGCTCTGAATCTCCAGCAACACTTGAATCAGCGCACTGGCCTCTCCCTGGTGGTTGTCGATAATGCGGTCGATATTGTTTACATCCATGGTCGATGTCCTCAAGCGAGCCTGTAGCGATTGTGATCCGTATCGTACTTGACCAATCCCTGCCGCGACGAACTGTTCATGTGCCTCGATACTGCCGAGGGATTGAGCTTCAGCGTCTGGGATATCTCCGCCGTGGAAAGAGGCCCTCGATCCAACAGGGAGATAATTTGGCTCACCGCCAGTTTCTCCTCGAAGAGATCATTGAACAGGCGAACGACCTCATCGCTGGTGTAGAATTGACGGAACCCCTCTTCGGTTCGAACCGGTGCGCGCAGCCGCTCCCGCTCCACCAATTTGAGGTAGGGCACCAGTTTTCTCGCCGCATCGAGCTTGAACCGCAGAGTTTCCCGGTCGATACCTTCGGCCACCCCGAGGGGCCCCAACGCCTTGGTCTGCTCGGTGAACCGGTTGATCACCTCGGCCAGAATCGGACCGTCCCCGCCCGACATGAACTCGATGCTCAGCCGCTGGGGATTGAGCCCTATTTGTTTTAGGATCATCTGACTCAAATAGGTGTTGGCCAAGGCGTCGTAGTTGCCGTGGGTCACGTAGTTGCACTCGTTGAGCTTACAGCCGCCGATGAACACGCTGTCCTGTCCTTTGGCAAAGGCCCGCAGGACAAACTCGAGATCAACCCTGCCCGAACACATCACGCGGATGAGCCTGATCTCACTGTGGTACTGTAGCCGGGAAACTCCGGCCATGTCTGCTGCACCGTAAGCTCACCAATGGCAGACGAACCCGAGAATCTTGGGTCGAAATTCGCTCATCTCATTCTCTTTCTTCTCTCATCTTTTTGTCTTTATTCATTCACTGCCGCGTCGATTTGTGGCCCGATCGATTCTTCGGTTTCGGTTGCGTCGATCTGGCTGAGCAGCCCCTCGTCGGTGAAGTGCTTGAGCACAATCGCGTTGGTCGGACACTTGGCATTGCACAGCCCGTCCCCTTTGCAGAGGATGGGATTGACAAAGGCCTTCTTGCCCTTTGGCGTTTCGCGAAATTCGATCGCGTCGTAAGCGCAGGCGGTGATGCAGGCCCCGCACGAGACACAGTCGTGCTCCTTGACCTCGCAGACCGATCCCGAAGCGATCACCGTCTCTTGGGAGAGCAAGGTCAACACCCGGCCAGCCGCGCCGTAGGCCTGGTTGATCGTCTCCTCGATGTGCTTGGGATAGTGTGCCGTACCGCAGAGAAACACCCCGTCGGCGGCAAACTCCACCGGGCGCAACTTGACGTGGGCCTCTTTGAAAAACTCGTCCGGGCTGAGGGTGACCTTGAACTGACCGGCGATCGCCTTGGTGCTCGGTGAGGGAATCACAGCCGCGGCCAAGGAGAGTAGATCCACCTCCAGCTCCAATCGCTGGCCCAAAATCGGGTCCGGGACGGTGACCTTTATTTTGGCTTCCCCCCCCTCTTCGATCGCCTCGACCAAGGGTTTGTCCTCAGGCTCGTAGCGGATGAAGATCACGTTTTTGTCGGCCGCCTCCCGGTAGTAGTCCTCCTTGAACCCATAGGTCCGCATGTCCCGAAACAGGATGTAGACCGCTGTCTCGGGGTTGTTCTCCTTTAGCTTCAGCGCGTTCTTGACCGCGTGGCTGCAGCACACCCGGCTGCAGTAGTTGCGGTCTTCGTTGCGGCAGCCCACGCACTGGATCATCGCCACGCTCGTTGCGTTGACCACGGTGTCGTCCCGCTTGGCGATGCGCTCGCCCAATTCCAGGTGAGTGACCACCCGATCGCTTTCGCCGTAGAGGTATTCGGTGGGCGTGTGTACGTCGGCACCGATCGCGATCACCGCGGCGCCGTGTTCGATTCGTTTGGTCCGACCTTCGGTTTTCAGCGTGGTGGTGAAGTTGCCCACATAGCCGGAGACGTCGGTAATCGTGGCCTCGTGGGAGACGTGGATCAGTGGATTTTGGTACACCTGGCGAATCAGCTCGTTCAGCCGGGCCTGGACGTCCATGCCCTCCAGGGTGGTGTGGATCCGGCGGGCCATTCCGCCCAGTTCGGTCTCTTTTTCGAGCAGGTGGACCTGGTGCCCCTGTTTGGCAATGGACAGGGCACAGGTCATCCCGGCCAGCCCGCCGCCGACCACCAATGCCGCGGGATTGACCGGCAGGTCGAACTCCTGCAACGGCTCCAAAAAACCGGCGCGGGCCACGGACATGCGAATGATATCCTTGGCCTTGGCCGTGGCCTCTTCTTTTTGTTTGGCGTGCACCCAGGAGCAGTGCTCCCGGATGTTGGCCATGTCCAGGTAGTACTGGTTCAGCCCGGCTTCCCGCAGGGTGTCGCGGAACAGCGCTTCGAGGGTTCTCGGCGAGCAGGCCGCGATCACCACCCGGTTGAGCCCTTTTTCCCGGGCCAGGTCGGTGATTTCCTGGGCCGCGTTGGTGGCGCAGGAGAACAGCTGTTCTTGGGCGTAGGCCACGTTGGGCAGGGTTTTGACGTATTCCACACAAGCGGGCACGTCGACCACGCTGCCGATGTTGGCCCCGCAATGACAGACAAAGACGCCGATGCGGGGGTCTTCTTTGGAGGCATCCCGTTCCAACGGATAGACCCGTTCCCGGGCCAACTTGCCCCGCCGGTAGTCGAGCAGCTCGCCGGCCTGGGTACCGGCACCGCTGGCGCTGAACACGGACTCGGGAATATCGATCGGGCCTTGAAACCCGCCGCTGACGAAGATCCCCGGCCGGGAGGTGAGCAGCGGGTTTTCTTTTGTC
The DNA here is from genome assembly GCA_028278265.1 of Myxococcota bacterium. Taxonomy (GTDB): domain Bacteria; phylum Myxococcota_A; class Polyangia; order JAAYKL01; family JAAYKL01; genus JANQET01. Next base: position 8,186 of record JANQET010000217.1, on the reverse strand, counting down.
CCGCGGGAGAATCCGTGTTCGCCGAGCTCGATGCCGAACGTCTCGGCCAGGCCGGTGTTGTTCCTCGGCGGATTCAAGCCGACCGAGAGCACCACCATCTCGAATGCTTCTTCTTTGACCCCGTCCTCATCGGTGGCATACCGCACCACCACATTCTTGGTCTGGGGATCCTCCCGCACGATCGAGGTGTAGCTGCGGATGAACCGCACATCGGGTAGCTGCTCGGCCCGCTGGTAGTATCGCTCGAAATCTTTGCCAAAGGAACGCACGTCGTTGTGGAACACCGTGCACGTTGCATCGGGGTCGTGGTCCTTGGTCAGGATGACCTGTTTTTGGGTGTAGGTGCAGCAAACCCCGGAGCAATAGCTGTTTTCCCCCGGGGTGACCCGACGGGAGCCGACGCATTGGATCCAGGCCACCTTCTTGGGGTGTTTCCGATCCGATGCGCGCAGGATCTCCCCTTCATAGGGCCCGGTGGCGGACAGCAACCGCTCGAAGTCCATGCTGGTGACCACGTTCTGCAATTTGCCGTAGCCGTACTCTTCGACCGCGGTGGGATCGAACGGCTCCACCCCGGAGGAGAGAATGATCGATCCCACGTTGAGCTCCACCTTTTCGGTGGTTTGGTTGAAATCGATGCAGTCCGCCTGGCACACGCCACGACAGATATCGCATTTCCCCTCTTTGAGGTAGAGGCAGCTCTCGTCGATGTAGGCCACCAGGGGGATGGCCTGGGAGAAATAGACGTGAACCGCCTTGTTGGTCGATATCTCCTGGTTGAACTGATCCGGGTATTCCTTGGGGCAGTACTTGACGCAAGTGCCGCAACCCGTGCACTTCTCCTCGTCGATGTAGCGGGGTTTCTTGACCAACGTGACCTGAAAATCCCCGGCTTGCCCCTGAACATCGCTGACCTCGGCGTAGGTCAAAATTTCGATATTGGGATGACGGCCGACCTCGACCATTTTCGGTGCCAGGATTCATGTGGAGCAATCGTTGGTGGGAAAGGTCTTGTCGAGCTGGGCCATGTGGCCGCCGATGCTCGGTCCCTTTTCCACCAGGTAGACCTTGAATCCGGCTGTGGAGAGATCGAGCGCGGCCTGAATGCCGCTGATCCCCCCGCCGACCACCATTACATCGCCATAGTTACCGTGTTCCACTTCTCACAATCCTCATCGAGTTCGGTTGAGCACTAGATCACTTGTTCTATGATCTCGGTGATGTCTTTGATCTCCAACACCTCTTCGTATTCGAGGTTGAGACGGCTGTCCTCGAACATGGTGATGCAGTACGGACAGGCCGTGGCCAGCACGGTGGCGCCGAGCTCTCTGGCCTGTTCCAATCTGATGTCCGAGAACCGCTCCCCCTTTGGAGTGTCCATCCAGACCCGGCCGCCACCCCCGCCGCAACAGAGACTGTCCTTGCCCGACGGGCTGATTTCGCGGAAGTCCACGCCGGGGATGCGCTGCAACAGCTCCCGCGGTGCCTCGAAAATATCGTTGTGTCGCCCCAGGTAACAGGGGTCGTGATAGGTGACCTTTTTCTCGTACGTCCCGTCGAGGGTCAGCCGACCGTCGGCGATCAATCCGGCCAAGAACTGGGTCATGTGCAGCACCTCGAAGTGCACCATGTAGGCGGCGTATTCGTTTTTGAACGCTTCATAGCAGTGGGGCGAGGAGACGACGATCTTCCTGACCCCGTGATCGATGAAAGTCTTGATGTTCTCCTTGGCCAGGCCGGTGTAGACCTCTTCGGCGCCGGTCTTGCGGATGCTCTCGCCGCAGCAGCTCTCCTTGGTGCCCAGAATGCCGTAGTCCACGCCCGCCTTGTTCAGGATGCGAGCGGTGGCCTGGGCCACTTTCTTGATCCGCGGATCAAAGCTCGAATAGCAGCAGCCGAAAAAGAGCACTTCGGTACCTTCGGTAAATGGGTTGACCGACAATCCCTCGGCCCAATCCGCCCGCTTGGATCGCTCTTCGTTGAGCGGATTGCCTTCGGTGGTCAGGCTACCCCGCACCGCCCGCGCGGATTTGACCGAGGCGGGAAAGACCTCGTATTCCGAGGCCAGCCGGCGCAAGGAGACACCGAGCTCAATCTGCTCCACCCCTCTGGGGCACTTGTCCGGGCAGTTGCCGCAGGTGGTGCAACGCCAAATGTCTTCGGACTCGATTTCGGTCAAGCCGAAAGTGGCCTCCCGGATCAGCTTGCGCATGCTGAACTTGCGCACCGTGTTCCAGGGGCACACCACATCGCATCTGCCGCATTGAAAACACAACTTGTGGGCCTCGGCGCCGGCCTCTTTGATCTCTTCGATGACTTCTATGAACGGGGCTACTGTTTCCACGGTTCTCTTTCTTTCGCCTGACGAGCTCAGCTCTTCTTGGTCATCCGCGCGAGGGCGGCCTGTATCGTCTGCAGGCCGTATTTATTGGCCAGGGATTCCAGGCCGATTTCCAGCTCCTCCCGCTCGGCGGTCTCTTCGACTTCTTCTTCCCGCTCCTCGTAGATCAGGGCGTCGGCCAAACACCATTTGACACACAGGGGTTTGTCTTCCCCTTCACACATATCGCACTTGAGCGGTAGTCCGGAGTCGGGCTCTTTGAACTCGTCTCTGGAGGGGCATGAGGCCCGGCAGAAAGAGCATTCGTCGTATTCCTTGCCGTCGATGGTGTACTTGTCCCGGCCGGCGCACTCTGCGACCGCGTACTCCCCGGCGTAGACCGGCACGTAGATGTCGGCCAGGGGATCGCGGATCACCCGAATGCGGGAGCGGGCCGGATTGTTGCTGCTGTACTTGGGCTCGGCGTGAAAGGCGGAGCAGATCACTTCGCAGGCCCGGCAGCCGTTGCACTTATCCACGTCGATTCTGATCGTCTTGACGGTTTTGGTCTTCTTTTCACCCGGCAACGTTCACGCCCTCCGCTTGGTTGTCTGTCGTTGAGCTCTGTTGGGCCGACGAATCGTCATCGTCCGCCAAGATTCCCCGTTCGACGAACTCCTTTGCCACATAGTCCAAATCCAAATCCCGGAGAGTCTCCGTGGTGGGGATGCCCTCGCTGTTCCAGCCTTTGAGTTTGTAGTAGGCGTCCAATAGCGCCGCTTCGAGCTCGGGAAAGCGCTTCTTCCAGTGGTTTTGAGGCGGCGCGTCGTCCTTTCGGCGCATGCCCCGCCGGATGTTGACCGCGCGAACCAGGGTGCGGTAGCGCTTGGCCGCCCGAGTCAATTTGGCCTCGTCCATCTCGACGCCCGCACCGGCCGCGATGAACTTGGGGTAGTTGTGAATGTGGTACGGCGGTTTGAGGGGAAAGGACGACAGCCCGGCACACTGACCTAAGGCGTCGTCGATGTAGTGCATCTGCTCCTGCCAATCCACGATGTCGCAGGTCATTTCGACCGTGGGATAGTAAGGTATGGAGTTCTCTCCCCGCAGCTCCCAGTCCAGGAAGTACTGCTTGAACTTCTCGTGGGGCACCTGAATCCAGTCTTTGACAAAGGCCTCCCGCTGCTCCCGCTTGGGAAACGGCGCCTGGGGAAACTGCCCTTCGATTTGGGTGATGTTGATCTTCTCACCGGTGGCGTACATCAGAAAGTAGATGGGGTTGAGCATCGACAGCTTGAGGGGCAGTTGTTCGTGCTTTTTAATGTTGTTGTGGGCAAATGCCTCGGCCCCTTTACCAATCGCCTGGGCGGCCCAGTAGGTACCGTCGGCCAGCACATCTCCGATCCCCTCTCGGCGGACGATTTTGTCTAGTAAATAGTAGAACCGATCTTCGTTGCCCTCGGGCAGGCCGGGGAGATCGTCGTCGGTGAGAATGCCCTCTTCGTACAGCTCCAGGGCAAAGGCCATCACCTGGGGTGCGGAGAAGCCGTCCAGGCCGTATTCGGTGGCCTGCTGGGCGATGCGCAGGCCGAAGTCCAGGTCGGACATCGCCGCCATGGTGTAGGTCAGCTTGGTGAAGCACTTCATCATATAGGTGGGCAGGCCGGGCATGGAGATGGTCGCCCCACACTTCATCGGGCAGTTGTAGCAGCTGATCAGCCGGGTGCGGGCTGACTCCATCGTATCGGTCCACTGCTTGGCGATGTCTTCGGTCCAAAAGCCTTTGCGCCGATGGCGGGAGTTGCCCCACATGAAGTTCTCGGTGTGCCACTTTTCGTCGTGGACCTTCATCTCCTGGGGAGAGCCCAGCCCGGCGAGAATGGGCATCACACCGGGAATGGGGTTCTCTTCGCGCACCTTGATGTACTCCAGCACTTCGTTGCACAGCCCGATAAACTCGGCTGGTTGGGCCACGTTGACATCCTTGGTGCCGCGCACGGCGATCGCCTTAACCCTTTTGTCTCCCATCACCGCACCGATCCCGCCGCGGCTGGCGCTGGACCGTCCCTGCTCGATGGAGGCAAAATAGACCCGGTTTTCACCGGCCAGACCGATCGCCGCCACCTGGGCCTTGGGTTCGTTCAACTCCTGGCGCAGGATTTCTGCAGTCTCGATGGAACCTTTGCCCCTGAGGTGCGCGGCGTCGCGAATCTCCACTTTGTCATTGTGGATCCATAGATAGACCAGCTCAGGGGACTTGCCACGGAGGATCACTTTGTCGTACCCCGCATATTTCAGCTCCGGGGCCCAGAATCCCCCCATCATCGAAAAGGCCATCAGCCGGGTCTGGGGGGAGATAGTCGAGACGATGGTGCGATTACAGCCGGTCGCCGGGGTACCGCAGAGCAGGCCGGCGGCGAAAATCAACAGGTTCTCCGGGGAAAAAGGGTCGGCCTCGGGAGGAACCCGATCCCACAACAGCTTGGCGTTGGTGCCCAGGCCCCCCAGATACAGCTCGGTCTCCGAGGGATCGGTCTGAACGCGCTCGATATTCCCGCGGGTTAGATCAATTTCTAAATTGTACCCTGTCTCTGCGTACCTCATGTTATTCCCTTTTGTGCTGACGCCGGTCTCATCGAAAACTGACCAGGAATCGATTTTGGTCAGTATCCCATATGGCTCGACAAACTGCAAGCGGGAAATGGGGATGAGAGTGCCCGGAGCCAGGGTCCAAGCGGGATCCCTCAAACCGGTGCGACTATCTTTTAACAGTTCTTGATTATTGACTTTTCGTCGGATTGATATCGGTTGATATTCGTTTGATTTCGAACACACCGAAAGGAGCGCCGGGCTGGACAGAGCGGCTCACACTTGCGCCACTCGTCGACGAGCTTTTTCATTCGAACTGTGTTAGAAGTTTCAACGAAACCAGCCGTTTTTTGTGGAGGAGGGAAAATGGCGTTCGACCTCGATCATTCAAAAACGTACAAAGATCTTTCCATTAAAAATATTGTCCATAAGCAGAGGCTCAATCGCATCTTGGAGATTCTCAAGGAACAACAGCGGAATCGCCCGTTTTCGCAGATGTCCTATGCGGACGTGGGGTGTAGCAACGGTTACCTGACCAACCTAATCGGCCAAAATTTTGGATTCGAACGGATTGCCGGATTTGATTTTGAAGCGACCTTTGTCGAACGCGCCTCTCGAAAATACCCTCACATCAGTTTTGCCCGGTTGGACCTCACCGCGGAGAACGTGGAAACGGATCAGTTCGACTTGGTGACCTGTTTCGAAACCCTGGAACACGTAGGCAATCTCGAGGCGGCGATCGACAATTTATTGGGTCTCGTCAAGCGGCCCAAGGGGCTCCTCTTCATCACCGCACCGGTGGAAATCAAGGCGTGGGGGATCGCTAAGTACGCCATTAAAGTCGGGTTGTATAAATATAAGTTGGACGAATTGGACAACGCCAATCTGTTCAACTATTCCCTCGCCCTGCTAAAGGGGGATCGGATGTCCATGTTCCGTCCGGCCGGAAGAACCGACTGGGGAACCCACTTCGGCTTCGATTACCGGGATGTGGAAGATCTGCTCGACAGCCGATTGGTCAATTTCACCGCCTTCACCAAGTTCGCGACCCGGTTTTACCTCATTCGTCCTTAGAACAATTTGTTATGGTCACTGCGGCGTTCATCCTCACGAATTGGACGCGCCTTGAAACGACAAGTGCACGGGAAAGACAAAAATGAGCGATACGGATATCAAAATTACGTCAGGGGTTTTCGTGGCGATCGAGTTTGCCATTCTGTTGGAGTCCGGCGAACAAGTCGGTGGATCCAAACCGGGTCAACCCTTCGGATTTGTCATAGACAGAGGGCAGATGCAACCGACGGTCGAACAACACCTGCTCGGCATGGCAGTGGGCGAAAAAACCACCTTCGAGCTATCTCCTGCTGAAGCGTTTGGCGAGCGGGAACCGGAAAACACTCGGCAGATTCCTCGGGAGGCTTTTCCTGCCAACGCCGAGTTGAAAGTGGGTATGCTCTTCAAGCCACCCGGTACCCAGAGCCCCTTTCCGTTCACGATTCAAGCCATCAGCGGCGACACCGTTACCGTCGACATGAACCACCCCCTGGCCGGTCAGAAGGTGCGGCTCAACGTGACGATTTGTGAGGTGCGCCCCCTCACCGAGCAAGAAGAGGCACAGCTCGCAGCCGAAACGGCGAAGCCGCCGTCAACCGGATCGTTGTTTTAGCTACGGGTGTCACCCCTATCAAATATCGCCGCTGCTGGTCCGGCTACACGTCCCGGCTACACGTCCCACCCACGACGAATGTCCCGAAATCTTTGGAAAAAATTCTATCACGACGCAGGATATTCAAGCTCGTTGATAATCCGGCCTTGATTGCCATTCCTTTTTGCTAATGATAATTCCATTTATTGGCTGGATGATGCGTTGGAGATTTTTGGGGTCGTTCTGTTTCTTGGTTGGCCTCTTCACAGGGGGACAACGGCACACTGGGCTCTATTTCACACACACCGCTGTATTGTCATTATGACGAATTGAGATTTAGTAATACTGTAACGATGATGTGTTACGCAGCCTGATGGTGTCCCATCGGGCGCCACATCGATGGAGGATAGCTCCAGTGAGGCCACTCGATCATCGGTCGACGACCTCGCAGGCATGCTGTGCGGTAGTTTCCCCAAATCTCGCGGTATTTTCCGTCAAAATCGCGATAGAGTTGCTCGAGCTCTTTTACCCGTTCTTTTGTGTCGGCCATGAATCGGACCCTGGGGCTGACTGCGGGATTTTGGGGGCGGTCCGTTGGCTTTTGGGACAACACCATTTGCATACCGAGCGCCGGCTTGAATTCTCTTTGCTTGGCTATTTCAATTTCTTTGATGCGAATCAGCTGTTCAATATTGGCTGCGATTTTCTTCTGGCTGAGTTCCTTCCACATTGGAGGCGTGGCCATCTTGAATGAGAACTCCTCGAAGAATTGGCTCTTGTCCGGTTTGTTCTTTCGATTCCGGCTGGCTTTGAGATACTTGGTTTGATTGAAGACCTTGGCCGTGATCGGGATACCGCTCTTCGACGCTTCAAGACCGTTAAACCCCTTCCATTGGTCGGCCCGTTCGGTCAGGCCTGCTTTGACTGAGTTGCAGCAGATGTATGCAAATCGGTTGAGGAACGTGTTTTCTCCTTCGATGATCATGTCATCGTAATGCCGGGCCCAGAACTTGCCCTTGCGATCGAGCATCTTGTTGACGGATTTGGCGATGTTGGCCTGCATATAGCACATAAATTGTGCCAGCGTACCGTTGGTATCCCGGGCGAGCAGGTGAAAATGATCGCTCATAAAGATCACAGCGTACAACTCGATACCGACGCCGTAGAGGGCCATCGCCTTGGTGAACCACTGCTTGACGATGGAAACAACGGTTGGTGTGGGAAGCATTAAAAACAACTCATGTTCGATACGGTTGGTGAGAAAATGAAAAGCATCTTTTTCATGCATTCTGACGTAAGCCATGGGCCGATCTCCTTTTGGTGGTCCCTATCGACCGTTTGGGCCAAAACGGTGCGAAAAAAATGCATTGACGGAGCAAAAATTGGGCAGCGAAAATCGTGAGGGCGGCAAACCATCCATCGAGCAGGCAGCAGTGCACCAGCGTCAGTTAGATAAACCAAAGACCGACCGACTTCAGAATTCATCAGTAGTTTCGCGATTTACACTGTGGGTGGGGAAGTGTTACCGGGGAAGTGTTACCGGTGGGTGGGGAAGTGTTACCGGACCTCATTCGTCCCTAGCCTAGACTTTCGCCGTTTTTTAGGCAGCGCATAGCCAGTCCAGAAGAGTCG
>JANQET010000489.1 GCA_028278265.1 Myxococcota bacterium | reverse complement strand
CGAGGAGAGCGCATAGTGAACTATGTAAACGACGAGCAACAAAGCCATATGTCATGATTGGTGCCTCTCATCCCAAGTTATTTTTGGGACAGTCCTTAGCTCAGCCCCGCTTGCTTTCGAGATCCAACTGACGCTCGATGAGCCGGACCAATTGGCGCTTGCTCGCCGGCCCGGTCACTCGTTGGTCTCCGATGAGCAGGGTGGGACTCTCTTTGATGCGTCGGGATTTCGCATACCGGCACTGCTGCTCGAAAAAGGCCCGGTGCTGTTCGCTTTTCAAGACCCCACTGAGCTGATCGAGGTGGAGTCCTGCTTGACGGCCGTGGCGCACCATCCAGGGAATGGTGAAGGTGCGCTCCCCTTTGGCCAGGGATTGGTGAAATTTCCAAAAGCCGTTATCGCCCTGTTGTAAGTACGCTTCGTGCCCGGCATAGGCGGCCAGTTTCGACTCGGTTTGGTTCAGTGAGGGCAGGGTGCGCCAGATCAACTGCAACTCGGTCGGGTAGTCGGCGAGGATCTCTTTCAGCACCGCCCACAGGTTCCAGGTCTCCGGGAGGACCCAGTCGGTGAACAGGGTGACCTTTACCGGTGCGTCCCGCGGCCCTCGGTGGGGCAACAACTCGTGGTCAATGTCGTCCACAGTTGAATCGTCCACTTCGGTTTTGACAGTCTGTGGAATGACAGACGGTGGCGGGATCGGGGTTTGGGATCGACCCGAGCGCAATCGCCTTTGCACCACGAACCCCACGCCGAGAGCGATCACGGTGGCCAATCCAGCCAGTAGATGGGATTGAGCGGACCACAAGGATCCACTGCTGAGAGTTGAGAAGAGGATCACCCCTACGGCGGTCAGCACAGCGAACGCAACGAGAGAGACCGGCCAGGGTGACCGAGAACGGGTCGGTACTTTTCGGGCAAGCGCTTGCCATGAGGAGGAGAGCTGTTTTATCGCGGTTTCCCAGAAGCGATTGCGCTGGCGAGAGGCGGGTCGTCGGGCTTGGGGATGAATGGAAGAGAAGCCGGCGCCCGCATCGGATAGGGCGTTCAACTCCGAAAGGAGCGCTCCCGCGTCGGCCGGACGCTGCTCCGGTTCTTTGGCCAGGCAGCGGTCGATTAAAGAGGCCAAGTGGGGATCCACCTCGGGCACCAATTCCGCCAAGGGGCGGTGGGGTTCGGTGCAGATTTTGACGAACACTCCGGGGAGGGTCTCATGGTCAAACGGAACCGCGCCGGCGATCGCCTCGTACATCATCACCCCCAGGGACCAGACATCGGCGGACGGTCCGACATTCTTGGCGTCGGTCGCGTGCTCCGGGCTCATGTAGTGGGGTGTGCCGATGGCCGTACCGGTCTGGGTGACCCGCTTGTCGGCAAAGTGTCGCGCGATGCCGAAATCGAGCAACTTGACGCACTCATCTGTCGTGTTCGGGTTGACGACAAACACATTGCCCGGTTTCAGATCCCGATGGACATACCCCTTGTCGTGGGCCGTGGCCAGGGGCGCCAGCACCCCTTCGATGACCTCGAGAATGCGCAGCGCAGGAATCTCTTTTTGGGCCATCAACTGTTCCAAATCCATCCCATGCAGCAGCTCCATCGTGAGGTACAGCGTACCGTCGCTGGTGTCCGCGTCGAGTATGTCGACAATATCGGGGTGATTGATGTCAGCGGCAGAACGCGCTTCCCGCCGAAACCGCTCGAGAATTTCCGGTTCGGATCCGTCGAGGTCAGAGAAGAGTTTGAGGGCTGTCTGTTTTTGGGTCACCACATGCCGCGCGACGAATACAGAGGACATACCGCCACTGGCCAAGGGACGAATGATCTCCCAACGGCCACCGACCGTCTCGCCGACCCAATCCGATTTTCTCGTCTCAACCCCCACTAAAATAGTAACGGGCATAAACCGATAAATTTTACCGCGACCCACTATTGCGCCAACGAAACCAGCCTGATTCAATTAATCCAGCGGCACGGTAGACTATTGACCACGGGTGTTCTTTGTGCTTCCAATTCCCCCTATCTAAAACAGGCCCAATCGACCGTTGATTCGTTCAGTTTCCTTGCGCTCGGCAATGCAAACCGCGATGCGAGAAGAAAGGAGATCGAAATGAGCAGTCCAATTTGTGGCAAAAATTGTGTGTGTCTATTATTATTGAGCGTCCTTGCCTGGAGTCACCCTCTGCAGGCCCAGGATGACGCTCCCTCGGCGCCGGAGGAACCAGCCCCGGAACAGCCCCCCACGCCGCCGCCGGACGACCCTGAACCGTCGGATCCGGATCCTGCCGACCCGGATCCCCCCGCGCCGACAAACCCGGCGGTGCGTCCATCACCACCGGTTCCACCGGCTGAACCGACGCCGAGTGACGCCGCCGAACAGAGCCCACCGACTGTCCCGGCGGGACCGGAGCAGCAGGCCCCAGCCCCTCCCTCCGCAGCAGACGAGGCCGAACCGGCACCGGGCCCCCAAAAGGAGCAAGAGGAGATGGAGGAGCTCGTCATCGTGGGCTCCCGGCGCCTCACCCGTTCGAGAATCGACACCATGGCGCCGATGGACGTGATCGACGTCGGCCAGCTGAACAATCAGGCCGCGATCGACATGAACAGCATGCTGAGAACCTTTGTGCCGGCGTTCAATGTCAACCAGCAACCGATCAGCGACGCGGCCACCCTGGTTCGACCGGCGAACCTGCGCGGCTTGCCGCCGGACATGACCGTGGTGCTGGTCAACGGCAAGCGCCGGCACCGCGCCGCGGTGATTACATTCATCGGTGGCGGTGTTTCCGACGGGGCCCAGGGGGCGGATCTCTCGGTCATTCCTTCTATCGCGCTGTCCCGGGTGGAGGTGTTGCGCGACGGCGCCGCGGCCCAGTACGGCGCGGACGCTATCGCCGGTGTGATGAACTTCGCCCTCAAAGACGCGCCCGACGGGGTGACCCTGTCGACCCAGTACGGCAGAATGTACGAGGGGGACGGGGAGATGATGAAGTTCGCCGGCAACTGGGGCATCCCGTTGACCGACAGCGGCTTTCTCAATCTCAGCGCCGAGTACAGCACCTCCGATCCCACGGATCGCAGTGTGCAGCGAGCAGATGCCGCCGAGTTGATCACCGGGGGAAATCTAGCGGTCCGCGATCCCGCTCAGGTCTGGGGCAGGCCATCGGTCACGGACAACGTCAAGTTGTTTTTCAACTCCGGGTTTGACATCAACGACAAAGTCCACACCTATCTGTTCGGCAACTACGCCCACCGGTCCGTGCTCGGCGGGTTCTACTTTCGTAACCCGGACACCCGCCCCGGCGTGTTTGCCTACGAGGATGACGCCGGCAACCTGTTTCGCCTGGTGGGCGATCTCACCCCGGACGACGGAGTGGATTGCCCCATCGTGCCGGTGGGGGACAATGTGTTGCTCCAACAGGTGATCGACGATCCGAATTGTTTCGTGTTCAACGAGATGTTCCCCGGTGGGTTCACGCCCCAGTTCGGCGGCGACATCGACGACGTCAGCCTGGTCGCCGGCATCAAGGGACAGTTCGATTCCGGTCTTCGCTGGGATCTCAGCGCCGGGGTGGGTCAGAGCAATGTGGTCTTTGTGATCAAAAATACGGTCAACGCATCCCTGGGACCGCAGACACCGGTCAAGTTCAATCCCGGCGCCTATCGCCAGGTGGATCAAAATCTCAACCTGGATTTGGCCTATCCGCTGGAGGTCGGGTTCTACTCTCCGATCAACATTGCCGGTGGGTTCGAATATCGTGACGAGCGGTTCATCGTCACCGAAGGGGATCGCAAATCGTTCGAGATCGGGCCCCTGTTCGATCAGGGGTTCAGCATCGGCTCCAACGGGTTCCCCGGTTTCGGGTATGACCAGGAAGGATCGTTCACCCGCCGCAACCTCGCGGGTTATCTGGATTTGGAGTCCGACATCTTCTCCCGCTGGCGGGTGGGGCTCGCCGGCCGGACGGAACACTTCGATTCCTTTGGCACCACCGCAACGGCCAAGGCCTCGACCCGGGTCAAGCTGTTCGAGGAGGGGACCTTTCTCGAGCTGTTGGCCTTGCGCGGTACCGCCAATACGGGCTTCAGAGCGCCCACCCCGGGGCAGGCCAATGTGACCAATGTGACCACTATCGTTCGCCCCCTCGACAACACCCTGGTCAACCGGGGCACCATCCCACCGACCAATCCCATCGCCATGTCCAAGGGGGGCAAAGAGTTGGAGCCGGAGCGGTCCCTCAATTTCAGCGGCGGGTTGATCGCAAAGTTCTTTGAGTTTCTCACGCTGACCGGAGATTTTTATTACATCAAGGTGAAGGACCGAATCTCCCAATCGGCGACCCAAATCCTCACGCCCGAGGAGGCCCTGGCCCTCGAGGAATCCGGCGTACCGGGCGCCTCGGATCTGGATGAGTTTCGCTACTACACCAACGCGTTCGATACGATCACCACGGGCGTCGACTTGATCAGCACCATTTCCCTGGATTGGTCTGGCGCCGGGCAAACCGGATTCACCCTGGCCTACAACTGGAACAAGACCAAGGTCGATGACTACATCACCGGGGTGATCGACGAACAGCGAATCTTCGAGCTGGAGCACTGGGTCCCCCGACATCGGTTTGTCGGATCGGTCACCCACACCATCGCCGACCTCCAGCTGCTCGGACGGTTCAACTACTACGGTTCGTTCATGGATCCCCAGAGCAGCTACGACTTTCTCTACGGATCGCAGTACACCGTGGATGCAGAGCTGTCGTACACGATTGTCGACACGTTCACGGCGGTGTTCGGGGTGGAGAATCTGCTCGACTCCTATCCGGACGAGCAGGACAACATGACCCTGCTGGGGAATCGATACCCCCAAAACGCCCCCAGCGGCGCGTACGGCGGATTTTGGTACGCCCGCTTAGACGCCCACTTCTAAGACCTAAAGCAAACGAAACTTCGTCCCGGTAACCGGCAGAGCGGACCGGGAGGGGGGTGCTGGCTACAGTTGGAGCGCCTTGATCATGAAGGCCAGTTTTTTTGCGTGGGCTTTGATTTGTTCATCACTGGTTCCAAAACGTCCATGGCTGGCCCACCGCGCGGTGTGCAGCAGAATCGGATGAGTACCTCGCTGGTGGTGTTCGAGCTGAGCGGCGTACTTGAAGCTGTGCGCGGGCACCACCCGGTCGTCGAAATCAGCGGTCATCACCAGGGTTGCGGGATACGGGCGATAGCGGATGTTGTGCACCGGAGAGATGGACAACAGGTTGTGAAAGTCAGCGGCCACGTCCCGATCCCCATAGTCTTCCACCCACCATTTGCCTGCGGTGAACAGGGCAAATCGCGTCATGTCCATCACACCGACCTCGGGAACGGCCGCGCCGAAGAGCTGGGGATAGAGATTGACGGTCGCCCCGACGAGCAGTCCGCCATTGGACCCCCCGTTGGCCACTAGCCGGCTCGGGCTGGTATAGCCCTCGTCGATCAGGTGCTGGGCCGCTGCGGCGAAATCTTCGAAGACGTTGATCTTGTTGTGGCCGGCGCCGGCCTGGTGCCACGGTTCGCCGTATTCGAGACCTCCCGGCAGGGTGACGAACGCGCAGGCCCCGCCTCGTGCATACCACGGGACGTGGGTCACGTCGAAGTTGGGGAGGGTGTTGGCGGCGAATCCACCGTATCCGTAGATCAACATCGGGGTCTGGGGCGTCAGCGGTGTGTCGGGTCGCTTGACGACCCAGATCGGAATCTCCTGATCATTGTGTGCCCGATAGTAGGTGCGAAAGGCTTCGAGCTCAAACGGCGGCGGATCCGACTGGCCGAGGAGAACCAGTTCGTTTTGGACGGCGTCGTGCAGGTAGACGAAATAGCCGTGGGTATAGTCGGTGAGATACAGCAGCAACTGCCCATTGTACTCCCTGAGGTACGCCTGCCCTTCCCGGGGGAGCTCGACAGGTGTCATCGTCTGGGTGGTCGTGTTGAAGTACTGAAGGGCCGAGGCGGCGTTATCGACATAGCTGAGGTAGATGTTGTCGCCGATTTTTGCCGCCCGATCGATCGCCAGATCGCCCTGGGGAACCACCAGCCCGATGGCGCCGTCACTCAGGTCGAGGGAAACGATCTCCCCCAGGGGTGCCTCGCTGTAGCGGACGGTGTAGATCACCTGCCCGTCGGCGGTAAAGGGATAAATCGGCCCGGGAAGGTCCTCCACCACCGGTGTGATTTCACCGGATTGATCATCGAACCAGCCGATGCTCATGCCCTGCCCGTCGTCGTGAACAATAGCGAGTTTGTCCCCCAGCGGATAGAGAATGACCCCCAGCCCCGGCACCGGGGACTGATAGAGCAGTGTATCGGCCGCTTGAGATGTGCCCAACCGATGGCGAAAAATACCGTCGGTCACATGGCCGAGCCGGGCGTCACGACTGGTGACGTAGAGAAACGACTGCTCGTCGTCGTCCCAAAACACCTGTGGCCATTTGACCATCAGGATGTCATCGAGGCGCATACCGCTCTGTAGGTCGATAATCTCCAGCCGCTTCAGATCGTTGCCCGCATCGGAATTCAGCACAACCTCGTATGAGCCGCCGGTCGAGGGAATCGCCAGCTCGAACTCCGGTGACATACCGGTCGCAGGCCGCATCCGTCGATAGCGGAGCTCCCGAGAGTGCTGGTGCTCGGTCTGACGCATGATCCCGTGCAACCGCGTTGAAGATGCCTTGGTCACCTGCAGCAATTCGGCGAGCTCCAGTTTCAGCGCCTCGAAAAGCGGGCCGTCGAGGGCGTGATCGGATTGCACATTTTTGGCTTCGAACCACTCGACCAGCTCCGGATCGTCCGGATTCTCCATCCAGCGATAGGGGTCGTACACCATCCTACCGAACTTGAACTCAACCAGCCGCTCCCGGCGGGGAAACGCACCCCGGTCTCCTTTGGATTCTGCAGACACCGAAGCGGTAGCTCCCTCGGCGGGAAACATCTCCCCGCCCTGTGCCGCGAGTTCCAGCGCGGTTGAATCAGGCAGGCCCTCGCATCCCAGTGCGAAAACACCCAACAGAACGAATGACAAATTCAAGACAACTGCACGCATTGTACGCCTCCAATAAAACAGGTTAATCGACCAACAGCCCAGCACGGGTTCATCTACCTGGATGTCACCAGGGGGTCCTTTGCTTCCCCTTTTCTCTTTCAATTGACCGGAAAGAACCTGGCAGCGCCATACCCCGAATGAAGAGGATTGTAGCTGGGGACGACGCCTATTGTGGGAGGGGGTGTAGGTCGTTCGATTCTACAATGTGCGTGCCCGGTTCACCGGATTTGGCCAAGGCGACCAACGCTCTTGCCACGTCACTGCTGTCGATGGCTCGGTATTTTTCTAGGGAACCGCGCAACAGTCTGCCGCCGACGTTGAACACCGCTCCGGCGAGCTTTTCCCCCCAGCGATTTTCACCGCGGGATCCGATCAACAGGGAAGGGCGAGCGACAACGAGTCGGGGAATCCCGGTGGCGGCCAAGTCCCGCTCCATTTCTCCTTTAACGCGATTGTAAAACACCCGCGAATTGGGATTCGCCCCGATGGCCGAGATCACCAACAGTTGTGGCACAGCTGCCTGGTGCGCGGCACGGCCGATCTTCAGCACCAGCTCGTAGTCCACTTGTCGAAAGCGCTCTTTTGAGCCCGCTTTTTTCATCGTGGTGCCCAAGCAACAAAACAGATCGTGTACACCCGTCAAATGGGAGACCCAAGAGTCGGCCTGAGCGAGATCGACCTGGTACCAATTGATGCCTTTTTTAGGGTGAGACTCGGGCCGGCGCGCAAGTACAATAATTTCCGCCCAATGATAATCCGCTTGCAGTTGAGCGATGAGCTGTGAACCGACCAAACCGGTAGCGCCCACCACCAGTGCCTTTTTGTTCGTCATTGCGACCCCTTCCGGGAACTCTCTCAACTTCGATCAAACGACAGGATCGATAACTGGCACGCCAGTGCGTCTGGCACGGCAGTTCCTGCACGATTGCGCTCGTCGACCAATATACAGCCTTGGCAGGGTCAGGAAAACCCCACCCTATTTTCCCAGCACAGACCATCAATTTCATTGTAAAATTGTAGTCGGCATGAATGTCGACAATATGGAGGATGATGATGAGTGCAAGACGTTCTTGGAATTGGTGGTTGATCTGTATCGCCCTGATGTGGGCGGGGTGTGGCTCTGATGATGGTGATCTGACTGACGATGACAGCGGTGGAGACGCTGACGCTGACGCCGACACCGATTCGGACTCGGACACCGATTCGGACTCGGACACCGATTCGGATACGGATTCGGACGCGGACACAGATGCAGATACCGATTCGGATGCAGACACAGATACCGACTCGGACGGGGACACCGATGCCGATAGTGATTCGGACTCCGACGGCGATGTGGACTATGAGAATCTCTTTGGGGTCAGTCTGGCCGGCGCTGAGTTCGGTGAATGGAACCTGCCCGGTACGTACGGGGTGGAATACATTTATCCCACCCCCGAGGAGGTGGACTACTTCATCGGCAAGGGCATGAACATTTTTCGAATCCCGTTCCGTTGGGAGCGACTTCAGCGCACTCTGGGTGCCCCCTTTGACGCCGACGAGCAGACCCGGCTGGACACCATCGTCAATTACATCATTGACGCGGGCGCCTGGGTCTTTCTCGATCCCCACAACTATGCCCGCTATCACGGCGCCGTGATCGGCGATGGGGTAGATGTGGCAGATTTCGCCGATTTTTGGAGCAGGCTCGCCACGCGCTACACCCACGAGCGGGTGATTTACGGGATCATGAACGAACCCCACGACATGACCACCGAGCTCTGGCTGGCCGACGCCAATGCCGCCATTGCCGCCATTCGCCAAACCGGCGCCACCAACCTGCTGTTGGTACCCGGAAACGCCTGGACCGGCGCCCACAGCTGGAATCAGGACTGGTACGGCACACCCAACGGACAGGTCATGCTCGGGGTGGTGGATCCATTGAACAACTACGCCTTTGAGGTCCATCAATACATGGACGACATCGCCGCCGGCACCAGTCCCGAATGCGTCAGCGCGACCATCGGCTCGGAGCGGCTGGTGGAATTCACCGCTTGGTTGCACACCCACGGCCACCGGGCCTTCCTCGGGGAGTTCAACAGCGGTCGCAACCAGACCTGCTACGACGCGATTGACAACCTGCTGGCCTACATCGGCGACAACCTGGATGTCTGGATGGGCTGGGCCTACTGGGCTGCCGGCCCGTGGTGGGGGGACAGCTGGGGATCCCTCGAACCCAACAACGGCCAGGACGCCCCTCAAATGGCAGCGATCGAGCCCCACCTGCCCTAACCTAACAATATTCGGGGACGAAAAGTCGAGCGACTAAATCAACAATTCCAATAAGCGGAGCGTTTTGGACGGCGCGCCGACCGCTTGACAGGAACATCCGGAATCATCACTGCCGTCAGAGTCGTCATCGTCATCAGCATCACTGTCGCTGTCACTGTCGCTATCGGCGTCCCCATCGCTATCCCCGTCGGCGTCTCCATCACTGTCCCCGTCGGAATCGCTGTCACTGTCCGAATCACTGTCCGAGTCGCTATCTGAATCACTATCTGAATCACTGTCCGAATCACTGTCCGAATCACTATCTGAATCACTGTCCGAATCACTATCCGAATCGCTGTCCGAATCACTATCCGAATCGCTGTCCGAATCACTGTCTGAATCGCTGTCCGAATCACTATCCGAATCGCTGTCCGAATCACTGTCCGAGTCGCTGTCTGTATCGCTGTCCCCTCCGGTGTCATAACAATCCGGCGGATTGGCGAGATATTCATCCAACATGTCTCGCAACTCGTCGATACGAACCAACGGCAGCATGCCGTTGCCCCAGTAGTTGAGGTCCGGCGGCGTGTCGTACCAGGCCCACCCCAGGGAGACCAGAACCGTTCCGTCGCAATCGACCACCGCCCCGCCGTAGTAAACCTTGCTCGCCCCGTCGGGATCGGCGATGGTCGTGGCGATTCTATTGTTCATCGTGTCGACCACACCGGGAATCTCCGAGTCGTCCCAAATCGCTTTCAGCTTTTTGAGCCGACGCGCCCGGTCCTCGACCGAAGATGAATTGGAGGTTTCGTCCTCATGCCAGGGATTGGGAAAGATGTCGGGATCACAGGTGCTGCCGCCTGTGCCGTTTCCACCGTTGATCCCCGGATGGGCTTCAAAGGTGTAGGCCCAGGCGAAGTTTATTTCGTCTTTGTAGTCTTGATAAACGGCTTCCATCACCGGGAAGTTCAAATACCCGGGTTGTCACGTGGCCGAACTGACCGCCAAGACCAGAGGACGCCCTTCGATGAGGGTGGCCATATCGATGGGATCCTCGTTCTCGTCGATGGTTTCGATGAGGAACTCCGGCTGCTGCCTCACCGGATTGGCCATCGCAGTGGCCGCCAGGCTCACCGCGCCGATCGATACGACCGTTATCAGCTTCTTTAACATTCGAATTTTCTCCTTTATGATTGGAATTTTTTCTACTTTTCCCACAACCTATCACGCAAGCTCCATGCCAGCAAAGCGATCCACGCATTGGATTGATATTGCTTGCGTTCTATATACAGAACAGATGAGTTTCAACGAATTTTCGCGACTACAACGACTTTCCGTGGTCTCCTGAAACGATTTTTCATCATCTAAAACTGTCTCGCGCGACAGCGACTTATTGTACAAATAGATCTGACCTTGGAATTCACCAGCAACGTCCCGTGAGCCAGCAACCACACCCAGCCGTTTGTCCTGGGATCGCCGGCGCCAGCTGTACACATCGGTGAACGCCATTCCTGACCCGGTTCTGGCGTTTTCCGAGAAGTGTTTTATATACATATCATTCAGGAGGACATCATGGGCATGACCGTACAAGAGATGTTGACCAAAATGCAGGAGAAGTTGAACGCCCGCACCGGCAAAGATTTGAAGACATGGATCAAAATCGCCCAAAAGACCGGGATTGACAAACACAAAGCGCTGACCCAACACCTCAAAACGGAACACGAACTGAACCACAATGAGGCCCAGTGGATCGCCTGGGGCGTGGTGGATCCGGATCGGCTGAGCGCTTATGATCGACCGGACGATTTGGTCGACGCGCTCTACTCGGGAAAAAAAGAGCACTTGAGGCCGATCTATGACGCCCTGCTCAAAGCGGCCCTGGCCGCGGGCAAAGACTCCAAATCCACCGTGTGCAAGACATACACGTCGGTAAAAACCCGCGCTCAGTTTTGCATGATCAATCCCAAAACCCAATCCGGGGTCGATCTGGAGCTGGCCCTGCCACCGGACACCAAAACCGGCAGCGGCCTACAACCGCTCAAGAGCAGCAACCCCCGCTTTACCCACTACCTCCGCTTGACCGACAAGAAGGGGGTGGATGCAACCGTCAAAAAATGGCTCAAAAAAGCGGCGGATCACGTTAGTCGCTAGCCGGCCCGGGTTGCTCTCACCGGTGTCCCCCGGCACATATTGGGCCACCGCTGCCGACCTCCCATCGGTCCTCTTATCAATAAAACCGAGTGATTCCGGGCATTCGAGCCCCCATGAGATTTCGCGGATGTCACGGCATGTATCTTGCTGAACCTCTACCGGCAGCTCCGCGAAGGAGGTCGGGCTTCCCATGGTTGGAGCGTTGACGGGATGTCTCGGCAATGAAAGAAAGGACGATCAGATGGCGAGTAAGAGTATGGTACCGCAATTCATCATTTGCGTTTTGGCTGTAATGGGGCTCACTCATTGCAGCAATGACGACGGTGACCCGGTCGACGGGGGCTCCGGCGGCGACGCGGATACGGACGCCGACACAGATTCCGATGGGGATACCGACACCGATCAAAATGGGGATTCGTGGCACACCTTCTACGGTGCCGAATCCTACGAATCCAACACCCGCGTTGAGGCAACCCCGGACGGCGATCTTCTGGTGATCGGCAACTCCCCCGCTTCCTGGAACGGACCATCCGACCAGGCACCGTTGAAGCCCTATGTGGCACCCGAGCGCAATCTCTTTGTACTCAAGCTCCGGCAGACTGGCGCGTACCAGTGGCATACCTTTTTCGACAGCGGACTGGGAACCCCCTCGTTGGCCGTTGATCCCTCGGGCAATATTTACCTTGCCGGTTCCACGCACTACGAATGGGCCGGTCCCGACGGTCAGGAACCGCTGAATGCGCACACCGGAGACAGCGACATCGCCGTGATCAAGCTGGACCCGAGTGGGGCCTACCAATGGCACACCTACTACGGCGGATGGGGTGACGACTGGGGGGCAATTGCCATTGGACCGGCCGGCGATGTGTACATCACCGGAAACTCACAGGAAACCTGGAACGGACCGACGGGACAGATCCCGCTCAACCCTCATCAGGATGATCAACAGGGGGACCTGCTGCTGCTGAAACTGGACCCGGCCGGGGCCTACCAATGGCATACCTTCTTTGGCGGTCCCGCCGCTGACACCGTTGGGGGAATCGGCATCGTGCCGACGGGCGATGTGGTTATCGTCGGCAACGCCAAAGCCGGCTGGAACGGGCCGAGCGACCAAGTACCGGTTGATCCCTTCTCCGACGAAGGGGGCAATCTGACCGTGCTCAAGATCGGCCAGGACGGGAGCTACCTATGGCACACGTTTCACGGAGGTCCTTCTGACGCCACGGTAGCCGTCGATCCAACCGGCGCGGTATGGGCGACCGGCATGACGGACGGCGGGTGGACCGGTCCGGATGGTCAACAGCCACTCCACGACTATGCCGACGACCACCAGGCAGAGATTTACGTGATCAAGTTGGACCACAACGGCTCATACCGGTGGCATACCTTCTATGGATCCGATCAGGACGATGGGGGCCTGGCGATCACTACTGACCAATCGGGCAATGGCTACCTCACCGGTAACTCGAACGGACCGTGGAACGGTCCAACCGGGCAGCCCCCCATCGAGTCCCATTTCGACGACGGCAAAACGGATGTTTTCCTGCTCAAGCTGGACCCCCAAGGGGAGTACCAGTGGCACCGCTTCTTCGGCGGGGCCGAACAGGATCTGGGCCAATCGATCG
>JANQET010000073.1 GCA_028278265.1 Myxococcota bacterium | reverse complement strand
CCGAATCCTTGGCCAGTTGGGCGATTTGCTTTTGCAGCTGTTTGCCCTCTTCACCGGACTCGGCAAATCCCGAGGCAAAGATCGAGGCGAATTTGACCTTCTTCTCAACACATTGCTGCAACATGGGCAGAACGAGCTTGTAGTTGACCGCGATCAGTGCCAGATCAACCGGCTCGGGAACATCGAGAACGCTCTTGTAACACTTGTATCCTTTGAGCTCATCGTATTTCGGATTGATCGGGTAGACCTTGCCGGCGAATCCGTGCTCCTGTAGAAAGCGCACCGGCTTGCCGCTGATGCTATCGAATTTGTTCGACGCGCCGATAACCGCAATGGATCGGGGGCTCAAAAAGTGTTTTAGATCTTTGACTTCCTGGCTCATCATTCACCTCTGTCAAAAAAAATAGACGTTTGGCCTTGCCCACCATTGGGCAAGACGGACGCGGTTTTGCTTGGTTTTCATTATCGATCACCTGGTCATACCCGAAATTACAATAAAGATTCAAGTGAATAATGGAAACCGAAGGGTTCCGGACCGCGGGCGACGACCGCCGTTGCGGCGCGTCGGGATGTGGGGGCGACGGCCGCTAAAGCGGCGCGTCGGGATGAAGTTGAAATCCGAGATTGACCCGATTGGTCCATCTTCTTATTAATGAGGAAGGGGCGGTAAAAATGTGGTAGTGGTCTGGTGACGAAAAATTGTAACAAAAAGCGATATGATTGAGGGGACCCGATGAGTGAGCAGGCACGGCAAACCGAGGCGCTGAGGCAGGTCAATGCCAAGCGAATCTCCACTGAGGATGCGGATCGGCCCCCGGTGGAGGAACAGTGTGAAGTGGCGGTCGAAGGACCGCTGACCCTGGATGTGGCCGATGTGGGCGCGTACACCGTGCTCTGTACCCCGACGGACAAACGGGCGATGACGGTCGGCTTTCTCTTCTCCGAAGGGTTGATCGATGATGTGCGGGATATCGGCGTGCTCAACGAATGCGCGGACGATCCCAATGTCATGCGGGTCAAGCTGGTCGCCATGCCCACCGCGGAGAAGTTGGGCCGGAACCTGTTGATCACTTCCTCCTGCGGCCTGTGCGGCAGTGAAAGTATGGATGAGAAATTGGCCCAGATGCCCAAGGTCGGCAACACCATGAGAGTTGCCGGTGCGGTGCTGCGCCAGACCAATCTCGCGGTTAAACAGAAGCAGGCCTTTTTCAAGCGATCCGGAGGTACCCACGCCGCGCAGATCTTTGCCGAGGACGGCACCCTGATCTCGTTCGCCGAGGACATCGGTCGGCACAACGCCCTGGACAAAGCGATCGGTCAGGCCCTGCTACAGGGGCGATCCACTGCGGGCTGCGGTGCGGCGTTGTCCGGACGGGTGAGCCTGGAGATGGTCGGCAAGAGCGCCCGCGCCGGGATAGAGCTGATCAGTGCCGTCTCAGCGCCCACGACGCTGGCCCTGGACGCGGCCCATCACACCCGGATCACCCTCTGCGCCTTTGTGCGCGATGATCGGGCAACCGTGTTCACCCTGCCCGAACGGGTGATCACCGCCCCTTGACGCATGACCCGAGAATTCTTACACTTTCGGTGACTGCAAGGAGGAGATACAGCAGACATGGGAAATCCAAACGAAAAAACCGCACAAGACAAGAGAGACAACTGGACCGTCGATCACGACAAAAACAAGTGTGCCCTGTGTGTGGTCTGTGCGAAAAATTGTCCGACCGATGCCCTGCGGCGGGACGTCGAAGGGGCCAGCCTGGCGCTGTATTTCAACGCCAATCTGTGTGACGGATGTGGCGGCGAGGCGCTCTGCGAGGCCCAGTGCCCCGAAGAAGCGATCAAATCCCTGCCCGCTGACAAACCGGCCGAGGAGTCGGGCTTTGTGCTGTTGAACCAGAGCGCGATGGCCCAATGTCAGTACTGTGACGAGTATTTCGCCCCGATTCGCCGGCTCGAGGTAATCGGCAAGAAAGGCGGCGAGGGCCACGACGTGGATCAGGTCTACTGCCCCCTCTGCCGACGGACCAATCTCGTCGTGCAATTCATCGAGGAGACCCGGGCACCCGGCAGTAAGGCCGAGTACCGCTCAGCCAAAGATATTCTGCGCAAGGCGCAAAAGCGGATCGATTCGGAGTAACCACCTCCTGCCCCCCGTCATGGGCGCGAACGGTTTCCCCGGGCATCTCTTGACAACTCCCCCCAATTGGGTTTGTGCTTGACGCCACGAGGGTCACCACCTCGGGAACTCACCCCCAAGGGTGTAACAAGGCCAGTGCAAAGGGAAGGACGTGGAGATGCTCGAGCAGTTCGGTCAAAATATTCAGACAGTACTCATCTACACCGGCTTGAGCGCGGTGATGCTCGTGTTGGGCGTGATCTGGTTCGACCTGATCATGTCCCGGGGGTTCAACCTGCGCAAGGAGCTGTACGAGGACGACAATCAAGCCGCCGGTCTGGTGGTGGCCCATTTCATCATCTCGCTCGTGCTGGTCATCGCTGCGGTGATGCTCGGTGAGCGCACTGCGGCGAACCTCACCGAGGATGTGATCGCCTCTCTGTTGTACTTTGCCCTCGCCCTGGTCACGATGACCGTGCTCAGATTTTGCTACAAACTGGTGATGAAAGCGGGCTTCAAAATCGACATCGATCACGAGGTGTACGAGCAGGACAACCTCGCTGCGGCCCGGGTGGAGGGGGCGGTCTACCTGGCGGTCGGTCTCGTCCTCGCCGCCTGTGTCTACTAGCGGGTCTTAGGATGCCCCTTTCGTCAACTCCCGGCTACTCGACGCCACCGGATCTGGGCGCGGTCTTTCAACATAAAATCGTCAAGCTGATGGTCATTCTGTGCGGGGTGAGCCTGGTGACCAACTTGGTGTTCTCCTGCGCCGGCGGTGAGGTCATCCGGGATACGGTATTCCTGACCGAGAGCGGCCCGGTGGAGTCCCAGCCGTTCGCCCTGACCCGTTCTTCTTTTCTTCCCGGATATCGCATCAATGTGCGCGCCCGGTTGCCCGAGAATCACGAGATGACCTACGAGGTCACCCTGCTCCAAGCCGACCGGCAGGACGCCTTCAGCTATCAGCAGAACGTCTGGACCGAGCGGGGAATCTGGCGTGAGGGGTGGGAATCGGGCATTTGGCGGGAGAGCGATCTGGAAGAATCGTTCACCTTTGTGCCCCATCAAACCGGCCGGTTTCTGCTCAGCTTCGAGCTCGAAGAGTTGGAGCGAGCGCCCACCTGGACCACCGCCGATCCCATCGCGCCGGTTCAGATCACTTACTCGGTGGTCAGCGGGGCGGTCTCCCCGGGGCTGCTCTGGGGAAGCTTCTTTTGTCTGTTGATCGGGTTGGTCCTGACGGCCATGGTTGTCGTCGGCGACCAGCAACGCCGGCAATGGATCAGGGGGTGAGCGAATGAAGGCACCTATTATCATCGCCGTGGCCAGTGTCCTGCTGTTTTTGGTGTTGCTCTCGAGCAGCCTCTTCGCCTGGATCGGGCCGACCTACCGCTACCGACCGGGGCATCACTACCACGGTGGATTCATGTATTGGGGGATGCCCGCCTACCGGATGGGGACCGGACCGGGACACTTGGGTGGGCGTCGGGGCGTCGGGGGGAGCTTTCGCGGCGGCGGTCCTGGATTTGGAAAATGAAGCGGCGGCGATTTCGCGGTTCTCCACAGGTTTCGAGGCGTAGGTTCATCGGTACCGTCGGCAGCAGTCTGGCCGGCGGGATGCTGCTCGGAAATCTGTCCGGGTGCCGGAATACCGACACCCCTGTTGGATTGCGCGGACGCGTGGTGACTCGGGATCCGTCGCTGTGCCATCGGGTCCGGGATGGGGCGGTGCCGGTGTATACCGGAGAGATCGCTCTGGAGATCATCGATGTGGTGATCATCGGCGGGGGGGTGTCGGGCTTGGCTGCGGCCAGGCGGCTGCTGAGATCCGGCGTGACCAACCTCCTGCTGGTGGACAACGAGCGGGAGCTGGGGGGACAATCACGGGCCGGTGAGCTCGGCGGGCTGCCCTATCCCTATGCGGCCCATTTCGTCGAAGCGCCCCATCCCCGGGCAGCCTACCTGGTGGCGTTGTATCGCGAGTTGGGGATTGTCTCAGCGATCGATGATCGGGGGTGGCCGGTGATCAACCCGGATCATCAGCTTGACGCCCCACTGATCAAAACGAGAGCGAACGGCCGGTGGGAGACCGATTCGTTCCCCTCCCAGATCGCCCAATCCGCGGATCTGGCGGCATTGAAGCGCTTCTACGGAGAGATGTTCGCCTGGGCCAACTGGCGAGATGAGCTGGACCGTCCCGCCTTTGGCACCCCGGTGGCGTTGACCTCTCCCGACGAAACGGTGCGCTCGCTGGATCGCATCTCGATGGCCGATTACCTGCGGCAACAACAACTGTCCGGATCACCGCTGCTGCGGTGGTACGTGGACAGTCGGTTGATCAACGAGTACGGCACGGACAGCTCCCAGACCAGCGCCTGGAGCGGGATCCATTTTTGGGCGGCCACTCCCCGGGGATTCGACGAGTTGTCCCCCAAGGAGCAGCGGGAGACGGTCGTGCTCAGCTGGCCCGAGGGGAACGCATTTCTGGCTCGGGGAATGGCCCGCGAATTGATCCCGCAACAGGTAGCCCTGGAACGACTCGCCGTGCGGGTGCGCAATCGGCCACAGTGGGCCGAAGTGACCCTGCTCGATACGCGGACCGGCGGGATGCGGACAGTTCGCGCGCGGCAGGTGATTTATGCGGCGCAAAAGAACATGATCTACCGGGTGATGCCGGAGCTGGCGTCGGCGGGGCGGTTCGAGTTTCGCAGCTGTCGCTATGTGCCTTGGATCACCGCGGCGGTCCTGGTGCGTCGCCTGCCGCGAGCCGGTGGCGGGCCGCCGGCCTGGGACAACATTCCCTATGGTCGGGGGTGGTCGCTGGGCTATATCTCCGGCGCCCACGTGGCCAAGCGAGGAGCAGACTATCGCGGTCCGGCGATCCTCTCCTTTTACGGGGCGCTCTACGCCAACATGACCGCTGAACGAAGGGAGCTGCTGCAAGGGGGATTCGAGCACTGGGCCGGGCTGATCGCCGCGGAGTTGGAGCGGATGCACCCGGGGATCGGCCGAGACATCGAGCAGATGGAGCTGCACAAATGGGCCCACCCGATGATCGTTCCGGCGCCGGACCATCTCTGGGGAACCGAGCGGCAGCAGATGAAACAGCCCCTGGGCCGGGTCCATTTTGCCAATTGCGATGTGGGCGGCCTGGCCGTGTTCGAAGAGGCGGTCTACCGGGGAATCGCCGCGGCCCAGGAGGTGATCGCTGCGCTGGCGCTGCCCCTTGGTGAAGACGCACTTGCCCCGGGCGAATGGAGCAACGGGTGAACCGCCTGCGGGATTGGGGCCTGGCGGCCAGGCTGGCGGTCGGCGGATTCGTGTTGATCTGCGTGGCCGGCCTGATCGCCATTGCATCGTTGCTGCCCCGCGAAGGCCCTCTGCTCGACGGAGATGCCCGATCGGCGCTGCCCGGCGAGCACGCCCTGCGCTTGCAGTACCGCGCGTCCCCCTTGGAGCGAGCGCTCCACGGCAGCATGAGGGCCTATGCCCCGCCGGCGACCGAGTGTCGCACCGTGATCAACTGGCTGAGGCAGGGGGGACAGCGCAGCGGATTCTACGACACGGTGGAACCGATCCTGGCCCGGCACTGCACCCGGTGCCACGGGGCAACCGGCCCGGCAGCGGCGGGT
>JANQET010000432.1 GCA_028278265.1 Myxococcota bacterium | reverse complement strand
CTGTACCAGCCGTTGAAAACAAAGTGGCAGACGCTGATCGACGACTACCTGGCCGGCACGGACACCTCCGACGCCACCGGCATCTACTATTTGATGGTACGGCGATCGGGCGGTCAAATCGATAGCGCCGAGGTGCTGCCGTGTCAGCGGGCCGAATTCGATCCCAGCCGCGATTCCCGCCTAGTGGTGCTAGGCGAGCTGAAACTGCGGCGTTTGGCGATCGATCCCGGCGCGGTCGCCGGCACCCCTCGGGAGCAAATCGAAAACTGGATCGCCGCCGATCGGGTCAACGGCGGTTTTCTCCGAAACCTGGAGAACGCTGTCCCATTGGCTCTGCTGGCGATTCAATCCACCGGGGGGGACGAGCATCGAGTGATCTGGCTCTCCCCTGAAGCCGGCCGCTACGAAGCGGTCGCCGACAGCGGCTATCGGGTCCTGCTCAATCAGGTCAGCGCCGCCTTGCGACGGGTGATGCAGGGGGCCGAAACCGCCCTGGCCGGGGAGACGCCACCGACCCTGAGCGAGTTTCTCCAAAACAATCTACATCTGGACTACCTTCCGGCGACCGGACAACTGCCCCTGAGCTGGTTGGAAAATCCCGCCTCGACGACCCCCAATCTGTTGTGGTTGCCCGAGCACTTGGGCATCGACATGGTGCCGGTGCCCGAAGAGGCGGTATTGGAGTTGGTCAATCGGCATCTGGCCCGCCGGGTGATCGATCTGCGCTATCCGGCAAAGGACAAAATTCGCCTGCTGTTGGCGGTCAACGAACCGGACTACCGCGCCGACCTGCTCGACATCCCCCAGACCGACAGCCAACTGGAAAAGGATATCTATCGCTATCACTTACGGTCCTATAACGCTTGGCTGAAATACCGTCGAAAATTCGATCGGCTCTACTTCCTCCGCGAGGAATCGGCTCTGGAGCCCGAGCAGATCAAATCACTGGGCCTGCCGGACCCTGAGGATCCCCCTGCGCTGGCGGAATCGATCTTCAGCGCCTTGATCGCCCGCGCGACCACCGAGCTTACGGATCCGCAAAACCCGGGGACGCCCTATCCCTATAGCAAGGGGGTGCCGACCCGTCCGGAGTTCTATACCAACTGGTTGGTCGACGGCGCGCCCCCGCCGGTTCCCGAACCGGCCGAAGACGGCTTGGTGGTTCAGTACGCAGTCGGTCTGGTCAAGCTCGAGGCGATTGAAAACCAGGTTCGCGCCTTGCGGACCCGTCTGGAGAAGACCCGCGACTACCTCCTGCTCCAGCGCCAACAACTCGACTCCCACACCGTGGCACTGGCCGCTCTGGCCGGCGGCGTGGCCGGGGACGGCGCCGGACTGCAGGTGGCCCGCTGGCTGCCCTTTACCAAAATGAGCCCCCGGTGGGCCCAACCGCCCGCCTCGACCGACGACAGCGGCGGCAGCGGCGATCAGGGCGGCAGCACTCCCCAATCGATGCCGGTCAATCCCAAGGGGTCCACCGGCACGATGGCCCCGATGATGATGGCCCAACCGATGATGAGCTTGCCGTCGATGAGCGCGCCGCCAGCGAGCCCGCAACTCAACCTCGTCGAGGCCCAACAGTGGAATGCACCGGGAGTGAAATCCCTGGTGAGCGAAGACACCTTTGACCGCTCCCTGTTGCGGATGTCGGCCAATACCTCAAAGTCCGTCGCCAGCGGGATCAAAAATCGACCCTTCACCGCATCGGCCTTTGAGCTCAACCTCAATCAGTCCCGGCTTCAACTGTTGGCCAAGTTGCCCAAACAAATGCTGACCCGTCCCGCGTTCGAAGCCAAGGAGTACCGCTTTGGGGTGATGGACCACATCAGTCCGGAGGTCAACGAGTACGCCAAGGCCTATCGGGCAATGGCCGAGCTGATCAGCACCCTCGACGGGTTGTTCGATCCGGCCGAGGCCAAATCGATCAAAGCCCAGCTGCGCAAAGTCGGCACATTGAAGACCCCCGAGGAGGTGGAGAGCCTGCCCCCCAAGACCTCGGATGCCAAGACCGACAAGATCAACCTGGTGCAGGCGCGCTACTCCGCATTGTTCGAAGCCGGACAGATCCTGACCAAACAGATCGCCATCATCGAAGCCCGCTACAACGCCCTGGAGACCAAGCTCGAGCGAAAACTGCGGGAGCATGTGGATCAGCAGGCGTTGTTGAAAAAGCTCAGCGCCCAGATCAACGCCGCCCGCGAAGCGCTGGAGGGCATCGACGGTCATCGCGTCGAACAGCTCGGTGACTACGGGGTGGCCCAGCGACTGCTCGACGAAGACTGGAACGCCGTCTACGAGCAGTACAAGGAGCGGGCCCGCGTGCTGACCACCGGAGTGCTCGGGCTCTACTACGTCAGGGTGCGGGGCACCCCCATTTCCACGGCACTGGCCGATCCCCTGGAGCTGCGCCACGGATCGAGCAGCGACATCGTGCCCGGCTGCGATTGGCGCGAAGACGTGGAGCTCCCCGAAGAGCTGGATGACTTCTTCGACGCGGTCTGCGAAGTACCGATGAGCGACTGGACCCCCCTGCGGGGGCTGGTGTTTCACATTCCGTATGTGCGAAAGTACAACTACCTCAGTTACCTGCGGCGATCCCGCTTCAAGGGACGGCCGGTGCGGTCTCCTGCGGCGCATGCCCGAGGAAGCCTGCAGTCCCGGTTGGCCACCCTGCACCAGCAGACGCAGATCGTGATGGGCAACTGGTCGACGGTCTACTTGCCCCAGTTCATGGGATCGATCCGAAGAACCCAAGCCGACGCGGCCAAAGTCTTGTCGCTGGAGGACATGAGCGCGATGGCGTCCAGCCGGTTGCGCAAGCCGGCGCACGAGCTGCGGGAGAAGCTGGAGATGTGCCAGTACTGTCTCGTGGAGAAGCTCGAGCTGCTCCCCCCCTCCCTCCGTTTGCAGTGGGCCCAACTGGCCGAGGACGATCGCCTGCGGGTGGAGGAGGTCGCCAGCTGGCCCGGTTTGGAAAAGGCGGAGCGGGACGACTTTCAAGCCACGAGGACCCTCGCGGAATTGGTGGCCTGGTGGTTTCGTCAGCTGGCGCCCAAAGCGTCGAGAAACGGTCGCAGTGCCATGCGCAACATGATCCGAGCGACGGTGATCTACGCCGCTCTCGGCGATCCCTCGGAGATCGTTCGCGGCACTGTACACGTGCCACCCCGGGTTTCCGCAATAGGTGAACGGCTGCAGGTGAAGCTGAACCGCGCCCCGGCCCCGGGCACCCAGCTGCAGTTGCTGGACAACCGGCAACGGGTGGTGGCGATGCTCGCTGTGGAAGATCACTCCGCCAAGAGCACCCAAGTCAAAATCGTCAATTTGATCCATCGCAACGCGCGCATCAACACCCGCTTCAGCGTGGTGGCCAACCGGCGCACCATGGCGTTGAGAGGACGATAGGGATGACCACCGGACCGCTGCGCCCTGATGACACCGTTATCGATCGTCTGAAGGTGCGGGGCGTCGCCGGTGACACGGCCGAGCTGCAGGCTCAGCTGGCTCGGGCGAGTTGGCCCTATCCGGCCGACGGCAGTTGGGTCTTCATTCGGGAGGTGCAGGTCAAGGCGACACCGGACCGCTTGGTGGGCGGTCTCCTCTCCCAGACCCGTTCGCTGGTCAGCGGCGCCGGTGACGGCGATGGCAGCTCGAATGTGGTGCGATTCAAGAGTTTCACCGAGCTGTTGGGGCGCCTGATCACCGATCTGATCACCGGTTCGGCCGGGCGCCGGTGGTACTGGCAACGCTGGGCCCACTTGTTCGATCTACCGGCGGGTCGCGCTGTCGCTCGGCTGATGACCGAGCACGTCGAGTATCTCCCCGCCGTGACCAGCCGATTGGCTCGGCTCAGCAGCTTATCCGGGGTGTGGCTGGCGCTGGATCCGGCAGAGGCCCGGCAGTTGGTGGAGGTCATCGCCCGCCAGAGCGGCTTTCGAGTGCCGGATCTGACGGAGCAAAGTGGTCTACCTGAGCGGGGTGATCCGGTGGATGCGCTGCCGTCCGCGCTATACCACCGGTGGGTCGGCACCCTCGCCCGACTCCGGGCAACCGATCCCCGCCGCCTGCTGGCACTGATCGTGATCGGCCGCGAGGTGTTTCCCTGGCCCCTGCAAAAATCCGCCCCGCAGGTGTTGGCCACACTGGATCAGATCTTTCCCAGTGCAGCACCTCTGTCCGTTTCACAGCTTCCGGCAGGGGACCGGCCCCCAAATAGAGAACACCGGCCAGCCGCCAGTCATCGGCGATCCGAGGAATCTGCCGATAGGCCCAAGCCAACCGACTCATTCGCACGGGCCGAACAGGAGGTAACCCCCTCAACAGGAAATATATCTCCTTCCCCACCGATTCCGCCGACGCCCCTTGGGGAGCGCCGCGATCCGACACCGGATCCAATTGCCCCGACGGGTCCGGCCGACACCGGCATCGACGATGCCACAGCCCCGCTATTGACGCCGACAAAAACCGATCCTCGACCCGAGCGGGAAACAGTCGGAAGCGATGCGCGCAAAGAACAGCCCCCTGCCGAACGTCCGGGCCTGCACCTGGTCGAGGGGGAGCAATCCTCGCTGGTGGGCGACAGTTTTCACACCCACCAGGCAGGGCTGTGCTACCTGCTCAATTTTCTCAATCGGCCCGAGGTCCAAACCTTGATCGATGAGTCAGATGCCTGGCGAACGATGCCCAGCGGCTGGGGCTGGTTGTACCGTTTGGGCCGGGAGCTCGAGCTCGACACGGCCGATCCCATCGCCCTGTTTCTGGCGCAACAATTGAATCTCGAAACCGTTGACCAGCTCGAGCAACTGCCGGAGTTGCCCCTGCGGGATCCCCTGTTGAAGCTGGCCGGACACTGGTACGGCCGTCGGGGATTGTGGAATACAGAGCTACTCCAACTGCCGGCGAAAATCCGGTTTACCGCCAGCCATCTGGATGTGTATGCTTCATTGGATCATGTTCGTTTGCCAATCCGCCTGGCCGGATTGGACATCAACCCGGGTTGGCTGCCCTGGCTGGGAAGAGTGGTGACGTTTCACTATGAGTAAACCGATAGCCATCAAACAGCTCCCCCTGCCGAACACATCTGATCGGCAACGGGGATTGTTGCGCTTGGGACTGATCGAATTCTGCAGCCAGGCATTGTCGAAAGACGGCTCCCTGCTGCCCCTGCTCCGCGGAGAAGCGGCTCAATTTCTCGGCCCAGAGGCGCCTCTCTCGTGGCCCTACTGGCGCGATCGGGTAACGACCGACTGGACTCAACAGGACGGGGCATTGGGACGGCTGATCGCCGATTTGGCGCTGACACCGGCCGAGACGTTTTTGCTCACCCTCGCCGGAGAGGTGGAGACCACTCACCTGATCAACCTGGTGCTCGGCGAGCTCCAAGCGCCCAACCGATCCTCCCGGCCATTTGTTCATCTGGGTGTGGCCCTCACAGACGCCCTTTACCCCTCCACCTTTCGAACCGCTCAAGATGTTTCCCGTTCGCCCTTGGTCCGATCGGGCATTCTATCCATCGACGGTGACGGGCCGGTGCCCCTGCGCGTGCTCGGTGTGCACCCCAGTTTCTGGTCGATTCTCAACGGGGATCCTTGGGGCTGGCCCGAGTGCCGGCTGCGCCCGCCCGCCGATGCACACCTGCTGCCCCGCGAGCTGCGCGAGGAGATCCCCAAACTGGTCGAGCTCCTCACCGACGGGGAAATGAAGGGAATCCTGATCCGGGGAAATCCCGGAAGCGGGCGAACCGCACTGGCCGGTGAGCTCGCCCACGCCCTTGGGCTGACGGCGATTGAAATCCCGGTTTCGAGTTGGGAGCGACACCCGGTACTCGGTCAGGCCTGTCGCTACGCCGATTGGCTACCGGTGCTGCAGCCGAGCTTGGGTCCAGGGGAGATTTGGCGCCCCGAGTTCGGCCGAGCACCAATCCCCGTCGCGGTACTGCTGGGCAACGACGGCGCGGTGGAGACCGACGATTTCCTCGAGCTGGTGACCGACGTGCCCAACGAAGCGCAACGAATTCAGCTATGGAAACAGAGCTTGGATGACTCAGCGCTGGCGGCCGAGGTGGCTGCCTCTGCGCTGTTGTCCGGTCGGGTGATCGAGCGGGTTGCCACCAATGCCCGTCTCCTGGCCAAGAGGGAAAACCGCCCGCTGAACCGACATCACCTGGCCGAAGCGAGACGCAGCCTGGGCGCAGAACGATTGCGGTTGCTGTCCCAGCCGGTGGAGAGCCGCGTCGAGAGGGAGGCGCTCGTCGTCCCTCCGTCGACCGGGGCGCGTCTCGATGATTTGATCCTGCGGGCCCGTAGAAGGGAGTCCCTGTGGGCGGGTCTCGGCACAACCCTGCGGTCCACGCCCAATCCGGGGGTGCGGGCGTTGTTCGTTGGTGAAAGCGGTACCGGCAAGACATTGGCCGCGAGCTACGTCGCAACGACGATGGGGGCTCCCCTCTATCGGGTCGACCTATCTGCAGTGATGAACAAGTATATCGGCGAATCGGAGAAGAATCTCTCCGCCCTGCTCGACCTGGCCGCGGCTAACGATGTGGTGCTGCTGTTCGATGAAGCCGACTCCCTCTTCGGCCATCGAACCGGAGGTAAGGAAACCGGTGAACGCTACGCCAATATGCTGACCAATTTTCTGCTCAGCCGAATCGAGCACCACCCCGGGATCGTCCTGCTGACTTCCAACAGCCGGGAGCGAATCGATACCGCGTTTACCCGCCGCATCGATTTTATCATTGAATTGCCCCTGCCGGGATATCAGGAAAGGCTGGCCTTGTGGCGCAGTCATCTGGGAGATCGGGGACCGGGGGAGGAGGTGTATCGCGAGCTGGCCAGCTATTGCGATTTCGCCGGCGGACAACTGCGCAATGTGGTGATCGCCGCAGCGGCGCGTGCGCAAAACCGATCGATCAGCGGGCAAGATCTGTTGCATGGGTTACGCGGCGAATACGGCAAAATCGGACGCGCTTTACCGGAGAAACTGGCCTCCATCGGGAGACGGTAAAACCCTGCGGATCATTTGGTAAACAATTCGTTGCAAACCCTTCAATATCGCGCAATATCGCGGTTGACAGACCCAATTCGGACTCTTATAAATTTAGTGAAGAGCGCAACTGCGGTGTTAAAGTTTGTGTGAAAGCAAACAACACGATGACGGATGGGAACAACTAAGCGGTAACGCGTGTCCCTGTGCTGACCGAGTGTACGGAAGAGGCATTTATCACGCAATTTAAGAATTGGGAAAGAACGGTAACGAACAGACCCGATTTGGCTGCCTCGGATAAAAATTCCGGCTCCTAAGGCACCGTCAGATTAACGATCTGAGCCCGTCAACGGCATCGGCGGTTGGCTGGTGGAAGTGGAGGGTTAGCGTAACAACACAAGAGTGACAAAGTTACGGCGACGGCGTTGTGAAGATGTTGTCAAAGCGACAAAGTCATACTGGCAAAGTCAAAGTAGCGCGTCACATCGACAACGTTTCGGTAACACCGTCACTGAGACAACGATTCTGTGATAGCTAACTGTGACGAAGTCACATTAGCAACAATATTCACTGCATCAAGTTTCTGTGACACAGTTACTTCGACAACGTCGTGCTGATACCGCTATGGCGACAAAGTCTTTATGGCGATGTTTTAGCGACAATGTTCTAGCAGCAATGTTAATGTAATGGCGTTATTCTGACCCTGTTATCCTGACTGTCCCTTCCACCGGCTTGCTCTGGCTTATCCCTCACACCGATACTATCCAGGCTATCCCAATTGACTCCTCAGCCGATCCGAGAGATAATAATTGTGCAATAGCGATTAAAGAGGATTGTTATGTTTAAACAAATAATGACTGCGATAATCTTGGGGCTCGGCATTTTCTTCTTGGCACAATCGTTGCTCGCCGATGGTGTCCCAGAACCGGAGGACGACGAGGATTGTGAGTGCCATACGATCGGTGCCGGTGCGGCAAAGATGTCGACACTCAACTTGTTGACCCTGGTCGGTGGTCGTTAATCCGACGACCGAACGACAGCGAATCAAAGCTGAATGCGTGAACAGGCGCCCTATGTCACTGACATCCCCATCGGTCAGGGACAACGATTTTTAGTCGCCACCTGTCCCTCACCACATCCACCCGCAGCAGCAGCCCGGATCGCCTACCGTCAAATCGCATCGATCTTGGCGACCCACTCCCTGGCCGTGGTGCACGAGCGAGTCTTTGCCAGCCACCGCTTCCAGCCCCCAATCGCCGACGAGCGCTGCCTGGCGCTGGGCGACCACCCCGATTCGACCGCTGGACCGGTGACTTGGATTCAGGGGCACCCGTCTTGGGGAGAGGGATTGGCCGGGGTGATTGTTCTGGCGGTCGAATCGGACAGGGTACGGCCGTTGTACTCCCCCGCAGGCCAACGTTGCGGCCGGCGTTGGACTACCGGCGACTGCACTTTCACCGTGTTGCAGGGCATCGATGGCGTTGATTCTCTCTCCCGGCCAAATTCGAGGCAGGAGCAGTGCACGAGGATGTTCGAGCGCGCGGGTCAATTGCTCGAGGCCCATGGTTCCTCATTCGACCAAGTGATTCGCACCTGGTTCTATCTCGATGCAATCCTCGATTGGTACGATGAATTCAACCAAGTGCGCAGCAGGTACTACGACAAGTGTCACCTGCGCCCGCGCGGATGCAGCGATCACCTGCGCTTGCCATCGAGCACGGGGATTGGCGGGCAAAACCCCAACGGCACCGCCGGAATGATGGATCTGCTGGCGTTCTCCCACCAAAGTGGCGCACCGGAGCATCTAATCAATCCGGTTCAGCTGCGCAACACCGGACAGCGGGATGCCTTTTTGTACGGATCTGCCTTTTCCCGAGGTACCCTGATTCCCCAGCCATACGCCGATACGATCGAGTTGTCCGGCACTGCCGCGATCGATGAGCAAGGCCACAGTATGTTCGCCCGCTCTGTGACCGACCAAATCGACTGCACCTTCGACAAAATCGACTCACTCGTGCAATCGACCGGCGCTGCCGGATATCGCTTTGCCGCTGCCACCGCGTTTGTCAAACAGGGACGGGATGCGACGCATTTCTGGCAACGGGCCCGCCGGATTCAACCCGACTTTCCCGCGGTCTGTGTGATCGCTGACATCTGCCGCGAGGAGTTGGCCTTCGAGTTGGACGCTCGCCTGATTCTCGAGGAAACGTCGAGATAGTACACCGATCGACGAAAAATGTCGGGTCCCGGTGCTTACCCAAATGCGTGTAATGAACGCAATTCGTATGGTATGTTCGGAGGAATGAAGTCCAGTGTAAATAGCAAATGGGCGGCTTCGTTATCATAAAAATATCGGTTCGGTACGGTTCGCTAGGAGTAGGATGATTTCCGCCGGAACAGCCGGTGGTGACCGTCGACGTCGAGGTCAACCTCGCTCGCTTGGAGCTCAGCGGAAGTGATCGCCTTCAAGCCATTGTGCGGGATATTACCGGAAGGCGACGCGCAGAAGAGGCGATCAAAGAGAACGAAAACCGATTGAACTCCAGTGGCGACAAACCGAATATTCGATAAACCTCGTCAGACCAATGGAGCGTGTTGGTCGGTATATCCAGATCCCAGCTTCCGATTTGGGCAATCTGCTGCGCTTCGCTTCGATCGACCGGTACGGTCCACGATATCACCAGCCGAGTCGAGGCGGAACGAGCGGTGAGGGAAAGCCGCAAACGGTATCAACTGCTGGCAGAGAACGTTTCAGTGGGGATCTGGCATGCCAACCCAGACGGCAGTGGCAAATACATCAACCCCAAGCTCGACGAGATTACAGGACTAGCGCTCGAGGAGGCTATCCGCAGACTGCGAAACGATGGGCACACCGTACCGATCATCGCTATCTCGGCGAGCGTATCTCCGGACAATTGCCATCAGGCAATGGAGGTGGGCGCGGACGGCTTTTTGGCCAAACCCCACACGGACGCAGAGCTGCTGGCCAAGTTGGGGGATGTAATGAACCTGCATTACATCTTCACCGAGGAGACTATCACGCCGGTTGAGACCGCGACCAACGGGAGGAACCATCCTTCCGCGTCTCGTGGACCGGCGTCTCGGCATCGCTCATCGCCGAGCTGCAGGAAGCCACCGTCAATGCGCAGATCGATCGCATCAACGCGCTGCTCGACCAGCTGGCCGAACCGTCCCCGAAAATCGCCGAGCACCTACGTCAATTGGCCGACCGTTTCGAGTACGAGGCAATACTCGCCACCATCGATTCGAGGGGGGAACGATGAACGACGAAACCACCCGGGCCAGCGTCCTGATCGTGGA
>JANQET010000361.1 GCA_028278265.1 Myxococcota bacterium | reverse complement strand
GGTCGACGGCGAAAGCCCACAGACCGGCGAGGGGGACGGTTCTTCCCATTGGGAAGACTTGAGCATATCGGCTCAGAGCGGTAATGAAGGCCGGATTGAGCGTGAACCCTCCGGAAAGATAGAGTTTTTTGGGTTCCTGGGTGAAGTTGAAGGCGTTGCGGGCCAGACCGTGGATGAACCCGGCAAAGGCATCTTCGACCGACGCGCCTGCGGAGACGGCGTCCATGATGCGTTCTACGGCGTAGGTGCCGCAGGTGACCGAGGTGAACCGATCGTCGATGACCAATTTTTCAAAGTCTATTTCATAAAACCGGCTGAGCATCTCCAGGGTGGCGCCGGTGGCCGCGGCGCAGCCCACGGACCAGTCGAGCTTAACCGGTCGGCGGCCGTCAAAGCGCACCAGCTTGGCGTCCCGCGATCCCAGGTCGAGCACGGTGAAGTCCTGTTCGTCGATTAGGGCCAGGGCTCCGCGAGTTAGGGAGATGAGGTCGTTTTCAAATGACGTGGAGCGGCGGCGCGCCGTGTGGCCCGTGCCCCAGTCGAATTGGATATCATCTTGAACCAACTCCCGGGTAGGAACGATCCGCACGGTTTTGTCCTGCCGGTCGATGAGTTTACACCAGGAACTACCCGCATCGCCGAAGATCACAGGGTACCTCCGGATCCGCTGAGCCGGATAAACGCCTCGATCTTGGCCTGGGTGGCGGCACCCAGGGCATCGTGGGTGTCCACATGCATCCCCCGGTGCTTTTCGGCCAAGTGCGCGGCCAGGGCGGCCTTGGGGCAGAATCCCTGACTGAAAAAGACGATCGGCAACTCTTCGTCGACGGTCATTTCCAACTCAAGATCGTCCGGGCGGCCCTGCTCCACGCAGCGGGTCCAGCCGAAGATGCGGGTGGTCTCGGGAAACAGCTCGAGCAATTCAATCGGGTGGGGCGGGGTGCCCCAAAACCCGTGGGTCGGCTCGACGTGAGCGGCGGTGGCCGCCTTGATCTCCTCGGCTGAAAGCGGATTGACGATGCTCTGCATAATACGGGTGACCCGTTTGTTGAGCGGCCCTCGGGCCTGGCTGAGCAGAGGGGGATTGGGGGACACGAGTCCGCTGTTTTCAGTGAAGATGACCTCAATATCGAGTAGATCGCGGATCACCCAGGCGGCAAATCGCCCAGCGTCGCACTTCTCCTTGCCGGTGGCCGCAACCAGACAGGCGAGTCGGGGACCGAGGGCCAAAGCATTGTCCACACAGTGGCGAATGATGTGGCAGTAGGCCTGGGGCACCACCCGGGCCGACGGAGCGCCGTAGTCGATATCCAAATCCAGCAGATCCGCACCGTGCCGCTCCACCGCCTGCCGGAGCACCTCCTGCGGCGGATGGCCGAAAAATCCGACGACCCGGTCGTGTTGAGCCACGACGTCGGACAGGGTTTGAGCGATGATCAACATCGAAGACCGGGTGGGCTACTTGGCCGCCTTTACCGCGTTGGAGAGCTTCATCGCGCAGTACTTGGGTCCGCACATGGAGCAGTAATCGGCTTTGATATCGTCTTTAGAAACATGACTTTCCTCGTGCATCATGCGGGCCCGGTGGGGATCCAACGAGAGCTCGAACACCTGATCCCAATCGAAATTGGCCCTCGCTTTGGACAGGGCGTCGTCCCGCTCCCGGGCACCGGGGCGATGTTTGGCCACATCGGCGGCGTGGTCCGCGATTTTGTAGGCGATCACCCCTTGGCGCACATCTTGCTGCGTGGGCAGGCCCAGGTGCTCCCGCGGGGTGACGTAACAGAGCATCGACGCCCCGTGAAAGGCCCCCATCGTCGCACCGATCGCCGAGGTGATGTGGTCGTATCCCGGGGCGATGTCGGTCACCACCGGCCCGAGGATGTAAAACGGCGCCTCGTCGCACCACTCCTGTTCTTTTTTCATATTCATTTCGATTTGATCGAACGGCACGTGACCCGGCCCTTCGACCATCACCTGCACGTCAGCCGCTCGGCAGCGGCGAACGAGATCGCCCAGGGTCTTGAGCTCGGCGAACTGGGATGCATCGCTGGCATCGGCCAGACACCCGGGGCGAAGACCGTCGCCGAGGCTGAGGGTGACGTCGTATTGCCGACACAAATCCAATAGTCGGTCGAACTCTTCAAAAAGGGGGTTTTGGCGCTGGTGGTGCAACATCCAGGTGGCGGTCAATGATCCCCCGCGGCTGACGATGCCGCAGAGCCGTTCTTTGGCCATGGGAATGTGCTCGCGCAACAGACCGGCGTGCACGGTCATGAAGTCCACTCCCTGGCGGGCCTGCTCTTCGATGCAGGTAAACAACAGATCGGCGGTCAGCGCCTCACATGTTCCGGCCCGTTCGATCGCCTCGTAAATGGGAACAGTGCCCAGGGGTGCCGGACAGTGGTCGAGCAGGGTCTGGCGAATTTCGGCAATATGGGGTCCCACGGTGAGGTCCATCACCGCATCCGAGCCCAGGTTGAGGCACAGCTCGAGCTTTTTCAGCTCTTCGTCCGCCCCGGAACGCACGGCTGAGCCGCCGATATTGGTGTTGATCTTACAGGTCACGGCCGAGCCGATACCCTGGGGATCGAGATTTTTGTGATTGATGTTTGCCGGGATCACCAGCCGTCCCAGCGCCACCTCGTCTCGGACCAGCTCGGCAGAGATCTTTTCGCGCTCGGCGACGCGGCGCATTACCGCGGTCACTTCGCCCTTTTTCGCGTGGAAAAGCTGCGTCATCGCCTCGCCGGTCCACTCCCGGTCCTGTTGTTCACCCATTTTTGGCACCTCCTCGCCAATCTTCGCTGGAACACGTTATATGCCGCACCTGTGCACGGCGCAATGACCGTTTTGCGCCGGGGCTCTTTCATTTGTGTTCGGGATCCCTATGGAGCGGTGCCGGCGGGGGGATCGCCCTTCGCGGCGTCAGGGGGAGATAGCTCCCGGTCAGCTTGGGAGGGCGCATCTTCGCTGGCCAGAATTTCGCGGATTTCGCTCAGCTCGGTCATCGTCTGCTCGACCCACTCGCCGGAGAGATTGAGTCGCCGGGCCATCTTCATCGTGCGCTCCCATTGAACCGTGGCCTTTTTGAGCAGGTTGCGAATATTTTTTTTGAGAATCTCGGTGTAGATCTGTCGCTCTTCTTCATTGAGGTCCGGCGGCGGCGGGGCGGCAATCATATCGTCCCACAAGTCCCGGTAGAGGGCGCCGATGCGAAACGCCGCTGCGGCGGCAAAATGGGCGTGGGCCACCTTTATCGCGTTGGTGTATTCCCGTTGAGCTTCGAGCAGCAGGCGGCACTTCTGCTCCAACGCGGGTTTGACCGCCGTCTCGTCCGCCGGCAGCTCCACGTCGCGCATCTTGGCGTGAACGATTTCACCCAATTTGAACTGCGCCATGGCGTAAAAATAGGGAGAATCAGAGGGGGAGACCCCGCGGCCCTCGCGAAACATCTGCACCGCTTTACGCAAATCGAACTTGGCCTCGTCCAGTTTTTGCAGCGCGATCAAGCTCGCCCCCCGGCGGGCCAGCGCTTCCACCTGCTCGATCCCCTCCAGTTCGTCGTGGTGGGTCGTGAGCAGCTGGGCATAGGCTTCGGCCGCCGCGTCCCAGGCTTCGAGCTTTTCATAGGCCCCGGCCAAGCGAAATATTGCGTCGACCAGATCCGGAGAATCCGGATACTCCTTGAGCAACTTGAGGTAGCTCGATGCGGCGTCTTGAAACCGTTCGCGATACTCATGGCACAGACCGCTGTTGTACAGCGCCGGGGCAGCAAAGCGGGACTGGGGAAACTCGTCGACCAGACGCGTATACATCACCACCGCATCATCGTAGGCCCCTTCGCGCAGGCGCTGCGCCGCTCGCTCGAACAACCCGGCCGCGTCATACGCATCGATGGCCAGGCGCTCCTGATCCCGTTTGGCGCGAAAATGGATGGGGTCGAGGCGGGTCGGCGGTTGGTGAGCCGCTTGATCTTCGGCCGATCCGGCCGGGGTAGTGGACTTCGGCGGCGCGCCACCACAGGCGAGAGCGGTAATCGACAAACCGAGACCCACGGCAATCCCCACCATAGATCGCCGGACTTGCCCTATCAAAACCGCACTCCCTTCAGCTCCCGATCGGCCACTTTGGCCATCAGCCGTGCCGCCTCCTCGGCGAGCTCCCGATCGCGGCTGTTCCACTCTCTGGAGTAACTGGTTTGAATCATCCACATCAGCACCGGCGTCGCATTCTGCGGGGTGATGCTGATGCTGAGCAGGGACATTGCCCGTCCCTTGAGACTGTTGTCCCACAGATCGTCCCACGATTCCCGGGAAAAGGCTGAGGGTCGTTTGGTCCGGGTCAGACTGAGGGCACCCGCACTGGCCGTCTGCAACTCGACCAGGGTTTCGATCCCCACACCGCCGAGCTCCCCGTCCTGCTCCACCAGCGTCCAGTGACCTGCGGTGGTTCTAATCCGCAGTGCACAGTTATTTGGTGAAGAGTAGGAGAACAACGCGGCTTGATCGATTTCGTAATTCTTGGTGATCGCGTGAAGCAACTGCTGATCCCGATGCTCACCGGGTTCCTCTTCGAACAAAATTTCGTACAGCGCCAGCATCAAAGCCATCCGCCGATCGGCATATCGCCGATATCTTCCCCGACTCTCGTTCACCTGGGCCACCTCATTTTTCACCGCTGATGCCACCTATTCATCGTATGAATACACCTTACCTTATATTAAAGTTTGATTAAAATTTTAGGACGTCAACTCAAATCAGAGAGAGTGTTGATGACCAGCGCTAAATCCAATGATGGTCCCTGGGGATGATGATGTTGAGAAATCGAGGGTGCACGACAATTTCAATCTGCTCAGCCGAGGGAAACTCTTCGCCGTCCAATTGGGCGGGAATCTGTTTTTCCCTGTTGGGCTGGTAGAGCCGAATGAGAATTTCTGATCCCCGGTACCCTCTTGAATGGGATACCCCGATTTTGTTGAGCAATTCTTCGGTGAGGGGCACTTTTTTGTGGTGTACGATCAGCTTGCTGGTCCAATCCCTGACCCCGCGAAAGGGCACGATTTCAAACTGCCCGTCATCGTGCTGGGCCTCGGGATCGACAATCCATTCCCCAGCGTAGATGATGGTGTTGCTGACCACCAGGTCGGAGAGTTTGTCGAGGATGTGTGTCTGACCATCCACATGGAGCTCGGCCACGAACCGATCTTGGGTCACCCAACTCAGGGCGAGCTCGTGCATCGCAGCGCGGACGTAGACCATCTGATCACGATACATATCCCGCACCACCGGCACTTTTTTGAATGTTTTGATCTCCCGGTTGCGAAAGGCCAAAATCGCCGCGGAGATGCCCCAGCCGGCGGAATCGAAAAACAAATCTCGCCGCAGCACCGTGCCGTTCTCCGATTTTGCGGTCAACTCTCCGATATCCAGTTTCGTGGAATGGCCGGCAGCGATAATTTCGATATTGCGCTCGAGCAACCGGGGTGAGGAGGTGATGCCAAAGGACTTGCCCTGGTCGTTGGCTGTGCCCGATGGGATCATGCCCAGTTGCACCTCGCTGGCCTTACCCGATTGACAGATGCCCTTGGCCACCTCGTTGAAGGTCCCGTCGCCGCCCAGATACACCACGGTACGAAATCCGTCATCGACGACGGCCTTACTCACCAAATCCGCGGTCTGGCCGCCGGGAAGGGTGGAGCGAAACTCGTGCTCCACTTTGTACTGATTCAATAGCTCGCGAACCCGTTCGATACGGTGTGCGGCCTTGCCGCTTCGAGAGGCGGGATTGCCAAACAGGACGATTGGTCGGCTGTCAAATTTTTCGGGCGTTAAGCCTGTCTTTGCCTTATTTCGAAACATCGAATATGGATTTTGTAACCATTCAATTCAGTTGTGCCACGGAATTATTTCGATTTCAATAGGGCACATCTGAGGGGTAAAAATCGTCTGACTTAGGTTAATCATCGCTTTGTTTATTGGCCTGGTCGATCAATTGCTGAAGTCCGGGTTGCAGCTGTTGTTGTGCGGCGGGATCCATATTCTTCAGGTTTTCCTCCAAATAATGGTCACCGACATCTCCCGCAAAGGCCAAGAACAATGTCACGCCCAAGCCGATAACCGCCGAGACCAATCCAGTCACCACGCCGGCGATACCCAGCCCTTTGGCCTCACTCCGTTTGATCGCGACAATGCCAAGCACAGCACCAACCAAGGGGAACAGCACGCCCACGACAAGGCCCATCGCCCAGATCGGCCAGGTTACCACCGTGGGATCCCCCTTG
Organism: Myxococcota bacterium; assembly: GCA_028278265.1. GTDB lineage: Bacteria > Myxococcota_A > Polyangia > JAAYKL01 > JAAYKL01 > JANQET01. The sequence goes on along the minus strand of JANQET010000361.1, from coordinate 477 downwards.
GCGAACGCACCGGCCGTGGCTGCGCCCGCCCATATACCGCCGACGGTCGGTCCAAGCCAGCAAAACACAACAAATCCGAGGATGCCGATAATTAACGATACTACACCCATGCTACCTCCGATCTTTCACGCAACTGCTACTCACAAGAGGAGACAATTTTAACAGCCGAGTAGATAATTTCAACAAGTGGGTCGCGCTATGTCCCCATCCCTAAACGGCAGATTTGTGATATGAGGAAATCCGACGGGTATCAATGATTTGGGTTGAGGTGGACCATGTCACTATTTTCAAAGCTGTTCGGTGGAACCTTCGAGACCAATCTGAGTGAAGGGGACGCCCTCTTCGAACAGGGACATTTCGGCGAGGCCAAGCTCGCCTTCGAGCGGGCACTCTCCCGCGCCAAAGGAACGGATCCACGGGATGTCCAGGCCGTGCGAGAAAAGGTCTCGGCGTGTCGCGCGGCGTTGGCCCAAAATC
>JANQET010000342.1 GCA_028278265.1 Myxococcota bacterium | reverse complement strand
TGGCCGCCGCGATGGCCCGGGAGGTCGCCCTTTTCGATCGCCCGGTGGCCAAACCGGCGTGCTTGATTTGGGGGGGCGAAACCACGGTGACGGTCTCCGGTCGGGGCAGCGGTGGCCGCAACCAGGAGCTCGCCCTGTCCGCTGCCATCGCCCTCGACGGGATGCGGGGGGTGACCCTCGTGGCGCTGGCCACCGACGGCACCGACGGTCCGACCGATGCGGCCGGAGCGGTGATCGACGGGACGACGGCGCGCCGGGCTCGGGAACTGGGGCTCGATCCACGACAATATTTGAAGGACAACGACGCCTACGGGTTTTTCAGTCAGCTCGGTGATCTCATCACCACCGGTCCGACTCAGACAAATGTGGGGGATGTGCTCTTTATGTTTTGTGGATAAGTTGGGGGAGTGATGCTCAAGCGGGGCGTTCGCACCATCGGCATTGATGACGGTCCGTTTCATCGCGGCAAGCGCGGTGATGTGTTGGTCGTCGGTGCGGTCTACCGCGGGGGCACCTGGTTTGACGGTCTGTTGACGACCAAGGTCCGGCAGGACGGGTGGAACGGGACCGACCGGTTGGTCGAAATGATTACCCAATCAAAATTCCACGCCCAGTTGCATTACATCATGCTCGACGGCGTGGCCCTCGGCGGGTTCAACATCGTCGATATTGACCGGCTGCAGCGGCAAACCGGGCTCAAGGTGATGGTGGTGGTGCGCAAACGGCCCAATTTCACAGCGGTGCGGCAGGCGCTCAATTCCCTTTCGAAACCCTCGAAGCGGTGGCAACTGTTGCAACGGGCGGGGGAGGTGATCCGGTTTGGCAAGCTGTACGGCCAGCTCGCCGGGTTGGACGCCGCAGAGGCGGCTGAGCTGCTCGATCTCACCTGCACCCGGGCCGATCTGCCGGAACCCCTGCGGGCGGCCCACCTCATCGCCGGCGGTTTGGTGCGCGGCCAGAGCGGTCGACGCGCGTAGGAAACCACAAAACCCTTTGATTTCGGCGGCTGGTCGGGTATCTAGAACGACGATTAGCAACGGAGTGACCATGGGTAATAAAAAGAAGAAATCTCGAATCGACGAAGAACACGGCCTGATGCAGAAGATCGTCGCCCTGTGCAAACGTCGCGGTTTTATTTTTCAATCATCGGAAATCTACGGCGGATTGAAATCGGCGTACGACTATGGCCCCCTCGGCGTGGAGCTCAAGCGAAACGTGATGAACGAGTGGTGGCGGTCGATGGTGCACGAGCGAGAGGATGTGGTGGGCCTCGATGCGTCGATCATGATGTCCTCCGAGGTGTGGAAGGCTTCGGGGCATCTGAGCGGTTTTTCCGATCCCCTGGTCGACTGCAAAATCTGCAAAGCCCGGTTTCGCGCGGACAAGGCGCCCAAGGTAGAGGTGGGCACCGAGGTCACCTTTCGGCAGCAGGGAAAGACGGTAAAGCAAAAAGCCGAACGGGATTACGTCTGCCCGGAATGCGGGTCCCCGGTTCTGTCTGAAGAACGAGCGTTCAATCTGATGTTCAAAACCAGCATCGGACCGGTGGAGTCGGACGATTCGGTGGTGTACTTGCGGCCCGAGACCGCCCAGGCGATGTTTGTCAATTTCCTCAATGTGCAACAGACCTATCGCCTGCGCCTGCCCTTCGGCATTGCTCAACAGGGTAAATCGTTCCGCAATGAAATCACGGTGGAGCATTTCATTTTTCGCTCCTGCGAGTTCGAACAGATGGAGATGGAATTTTTCTGCGAGCCGGACCAGGGGGAAAAGTGGCTCGAGTACTGGAAGAACGAGCGGTTCAATTGGTATGTCGAGCTGGGGTGCAAGAAGGAGAACCTGCGCGCCCGGCCTCATGAGCCCGATGAGCTCGCTCACTACGCCGCAGGATGTTACGACATCGAATATCAGTATCCCTGGGGCTGGGACGAGCTCGAAGGGGTGGCCAACCGCACCGACTATGATTTGGCCAAACATCAGGAAGCTTCTGGTAAAAAGCTGACCTATTTCGACCCGCTCAAGACCAATCCCCAAACGGGCAAGCAGGGCCTGCACTACCTGCCCTACGTGATTGAACCGGCCGCGGGTGCCACCCGATCGGTGTTGATGTTCCTCCTGGACGCCTATGACGAGGAGCCCCCGTCGGAATCCCGCAAGGAGGGACGCGTGGTCCTGCGGTTGCATCCCCGGTTGGCCCCGATCAAGGTCGCTGTCCTGCCCCTGGTGAAAAAGGACGCCGGACTGACCGAAAAAGCCCGGCAAATCGTCAAGCAGTTCTGGAAAAACTCGATAAACGCATTTTATGACGAAAAAGACGCTATCGGTCGCCGGTACGCCCGTCAGGACGAGGCAGGGACGCCGTTTTGTCTCACCGTCGACGGCCAGACCAAAGAAGACGACACGGTCACCATTCGCTATCGGGACGACATGCGGCAAGAGCGGATAGACGTGGCCACGGCGGTCCAGACCGTTGTTGACAAGATTCGCGAGTAGCCCCGCGCTCCCCTCGACGAACACCTACGGGCAACCACTCTCAAGTTGACAAACTATTTGTTTGTCTATACTGAATAATTTCAGCCGGTGCTCGAACTTATATCGACTTACTGGAAATAATAGAGGTTCTTTTTTTCTGTAGTTATTGGAAAGTTATTTTAAATCCATGTCTTTTTTTCGACCCTTTCACATCAAACATGCCATAATAGAGTCGCGAAAATGGGGTGGTGGGTCAGGAGAATACTAAGTGGTTGACAAGCAGAACCCAGCCCATGAGCGTCGAAAGAGCCCTCGCGTTGCCGCTGTTTGCAGATGTTGGATAGAACGTGAATCTGTTACTTTACTCGGAACCGTTACAAATGTTGGATTTGGTGGATTATATATTCGCACACCGGTAACCCTGGCCAACGGCTCCCATGTCGACGTCACCCTCAATTTGGCCGACGGACTGGTGGTCGCCCGGGGAAAAGTGGTCTGGTCCAGCAAATTGGCCGACAGCATCGCCCCTCCCGGACTGGGGATCACCTTTAACGAAATTCTCGGCGGCCGGGACCACCTCCACCGTTATCTCGAACAAAACAAAAATATTCTAGCCGATTAAAAAAGTCCCTCTGTTCACGACAAGGCTTTTAAATTCGCCTTCTTGGTGTATAAGTCGACCGTGCGTGTCGGCGAGTGGAAATAGCAATGTTCACTGGATTGATACAAGACGTTGGAACGCTGCGAGCTGTCGTCCGCCACAGCACTGACGCCAAATTCACCATCGCGACCACCCTCGATGTCCAGCAGCTGGGCGAAAGCATCTCGGTAATGGGTGCCTGCCTTTCGGTAACCGAACACACCACAGGGCTTTTCACCGCTTTTGCCTCTGCGGAAACCCTCGACAAGACCAATCTCACCCAATTGGGCAACGGCGCCAAAGTCAACCTCGAACGGGCGCTCCAGGTGGGGGACCCGCTGGGTGGTCATTTGGTGGCGGGTCACGTGGATGCCCTGGTGCCGGTGCTCGAGCGGAGAAGCGTCGGTGGGGCCGAGCAATTCACCATTGGGATGCCCGACGAAGGGGAGCTGCAGCGCCAGATCGCCCCTAAGGGCTCAGTGGCGCTGAACGGGGTCAGCTTGACGGTGAACAACGTCCATGCTGATCGATTTGAGTTGATGGTGATACCGATCACCTTACAGGAGACGACGCTGGGAGTGTCCCGACCCGGCGACAAAATTAATCTGGAGACCGATCTGTTGGCCAAGTACGTCGGCCGTCATTTGAGGGCAGAACCCGGCAATCAGGACGGCGTCGATCTGGCCCTGTTGGTCAAATCGGGATTTGCGAGGTAACGATGGGAATGGACGAATCGATCAAACGCGTGCGCAAGGCAATCGAGGAGATCAAGGCCGGTCGAATGGTCATTCTGGTGGATGACGAAGATCGGGAAAACGAGGGGGATATCAGCATGGCCGCAGAGTTGGTCACGCCCGAAGCGATCACCTTCATGGCGACCAAGGCGTGTGGGCTGATCTGCGTGACCCTGTCAGCCGATCGTATCGAGCAGTTGAAGTTGCCGATGATGGTCGAGGAGAATCAAGCTCCCC
>JANQET010000198.1 GCA_028278265.1 Myxococcota bacterium | reverse complement strand
TTCAGTTTACCGGATCGACGGACCAGACGCCGACGAGACCGACGGCGACGGACAATCCCTCGAAGCCGCCCAGGTGGGTCTCACCGGCAAAGGCGTTGAGCCCGCGCAACCACCCCACATCGACGGCAACGGTGGGTCGAAAACGCCGGCCGGGCCGAAATCCGATCCAAAACGAGAACTGCCCGCCCAGAGCAGCGTTGAATTTCGGCGTGTGCTCCGCCTCCTCATTGGCCCTGCCGAATCCCCAGACACCCCCGAGCTCGAGTAGCCCGTCCAAGCCAATCTCGACAGCCGACAGCCGACGGGTGGTCAGCGCACGTCCGACGAGCAAGGTACCTGCCGCCAAGTACACCGTGCCCAGGGGATCGCTCCATCTCCAGGCATAGCCGCCGACATCGAAATACCACCGATCCAGACGAAGACCGATTCGTCCCTCCGGGGCGATGGTCCGCACCAGCAAAAAACTGCGCAGCCGGGCACCAATCGAGAGCCTGCGGTGACGTCCCGAGGCGAGGTCATCCTCGGCCGGCCGGCTCGCAGGTGCATCCCGTTGTGGCGGTAGGGGTGTTGGTTCGGCGGCAGCGGGCGGATCGGGAAGGGGTTGAGGGTCTACCGGTGGCGCGGCATCTCCCCTCGGCTCCCCTTCGTCGATCAGCGCTGCCAACGCCAGTACCACAGTTCGTACGCGGGCTTCGTCGGGCACGTCCTCAATGGGAATGATTTGCACCCGCTGTGCGGTCTCGGTTGCTACTCGCAGTCGCACTGTTCGGCCGTTGCACTGATCCACAACCAGCACCAACCCGTCCCGTTCGGCGTCGGTCAGTCCGGCGAGCTCGGCGTCGAGCATCTGGCCGACTTTTACTCGATCGAGCCAAGGGGTATCGCACACCACCACGCTGACGTCGTGGGATTGCCAGAACAGTGAAGCAATCGCGAAGATCAATCCCATGAACCGGAATGTCTCACCGTTTGATCCGAATGCCAACTTGCGCGGCGTATCGACTGTTCGGGTATTTCTGCAAAAAGGTTTCTGCTGCGGCCCGGGCCCGTGGATCGTCGGACGAAATCAGTGCCCGAACCCTATTAGCGGCAGCACTCTCTTCAAGTGCCCGGGGCAGCCCGAGGCGTTCGGCTTGCTCAAACAGATCCACCGCAGCGGCGGGATCCGACAGTTGCCGGAGATAGAGTTTGCCCAGGGTGTAAGCGGCGAGCCCGGCACGGGAATCGGTGGGATATTGCGCGATGATTTTTCCAAGCGGTAGTACCGCCTCCCCGGGATGACCGCTCAACCGGGCCACATCGGCCAGCGTGAACAACTCATCGGGGCTGTGAGAACGCCGGGCCGTTTGACTCACCCCCTGAGGGCCGAGGGTGCCGTACGCTTCATCGTACGAGCCGTTTTCAGCGAGCTGTCGCCAGCTGTGCGGCAATGTGCGTCGTCGGTCACCGGCCATTTTATCGGACGGCTGTTGCGGCGTCGGCGGTTGCAGCGCCGCTGGCGGCAACCGCGGTGGTGGTGGAACGGTTTCAATATCGAACCGGACAGTCAGGGATGAACCGGCCTCGACCCTTCGCCTCCCCTGCACCACGGGCGCCCCGCGAACGACCACGGCGCCCCGGGATACGTCGACGTCGAGCCGGTCCGGCCGGCAGTCCACCGTGAATGATGTCCCCAACACGTCAACAGTCACCGGCCCACAGATCATCTGCCAGGCCCTGGGACCGCCGGGCTCGATGTCAAACCGCACGCGTCCGCTCCGCAGGGCAAAGGCAACCGCAGTGCCGGTGTTTCGGAGCAACTCCAGCTCGGCGCCACGGGTCGCCAGCAGTGACGATTTGTCCGAAAACCGCTGCGCTACGTTTTGGTCCGCTTCCATCATTTGGGGTATGGGCTCACCCGTGTCCAGGGTCAGGGTTCCGGACCGGGTCAGGGATCCGAGCTGGGGAACGGGCCACACCATGAAGGCCCCGATGGCCAGCAACACACAGAGGGCACCGACCAGCGCGTGGGACCACCGAAGCCCGCCCTGACGCTCCTCCTGTCGCGCTTCGATGACCCGCCACATCCGCCGAACTCTGCGGTCGTCCTGGCGGTCGACAAAGGCCGCACTCAACCCAGCGAGATCAGGCATCGTGACCCTCCTCAAAGTGCTGTTCGATGATCGCCTGCGCCGAGGCGATCCGCCGCTTGGCAGTGGCCAGCGAGCACCCGGCAATGAGAGCCACATCCCGGAGTTGGTTCTGCTCCAGGTGACGCAAAGTCCAGCATGTCCGCTCTGCGATGGTCATCTCATCAAAGGCCGCGTCGAGCAGCGCGAGCTCGGCCCGTGCCTCTTGACTGGCCTCCTGTCTCGCTTGGCACTGTAGCCGCTCGTCATCCAGCGACCGGTCCAAACCGAGCAATCTCGCAATCCTGCGCCGCCGAAAACGCCGGTGTACCCGGTGAACCGCGATCTGCGTCAACCAACGGCCGACGAACTCCGGTTCACGCAATTGGTGCAGATCCCGAAACCCCTGAACAAAGGTGTCCTGCACCACGTCCTCCACATCCCCCCTATGTCTCAGCAACTTGGCCACCACTCCGGTGATGCGGTGGACATGGCGAAGGTACAATGCCTCCCGGGCCAAAGCGTTCCCCTCCAGGGCCCGTTCCACAATGGTTTTGTCGTCGTCCGCAACATCGAGGTGTAGCGGGGTGGACAGGGTGTTCATCGCACGCATCTTATTGCTAAGGGTCCCCAGCAGGCAGAAATGGTTCAGCCGATTTAAATAAAAGCTCCCCCTCGACTGTCAGGATTGGATGAATATCAGCGAAAGCCCTTGTAGAGAGGGATTTTGAGGAGATGGTAGGTCAGCAACGATGATGGTGACAGGCTTGACATCAACACTTCGGATCCGACTGCGTGAGAACGACGATTCATATTTTCCACACAATTCGGTAATTACGGAATTGACCGCTTCGTGACTTGTTCTCCGACGGCAAATAAGGTAAAGCTGGAGACTATTATTTCGGCAACTCGCCAGTTGCCAGTCCGCTTATGGAGGTTTTTCGTGGCACGCTTTTTCTTCCCTTTTTCCCAATACGTATTGTGTTTCTTGATCGGTTTGACCATCGGTTTCACCCCTTCGACCGATTCCCGGGAGGTCCACGCTCAAGGGTATTATGAGAATATCGACCATTGGTCTCCAGGATGGTGGGATCCGTGGTGGCAATTCGATCCCCCCCCCATGCCGGACGAACAACCCGGCTGTGTGAACTGGCAATGGGTCGGTATCATGGCCGTCACTGATTACTCGTGTCCCAATGTGGACGAGTGGGTCGGCTGGACAGCGCAAAAGCTGTTCCCCACGCACGATCTCACCCCGCTATTCGACAGATACTGTTTGTATACCAATGAGCGGCCGGACTTTGATCCCGTCCACTACGACCAGCTGTACAACCTGGTCCGCGACGGCCATTTGACGAGCCTCACGCGCAACTGCATGGTGGTCGGACCGATGGGGGGGAATCTCAACCCCACAGAGCGGTCGCTCTGGCGACACCACGCCAACGAGTTCGCCAGGGGAGTGGGACAGATAGAGTCCTTGCCCCTTCCCCTCGACACCGGGGATCCCGTTTCGCCGGCTCACCTGATTGTGTTCGATTCAGTGGTCACCCGCACAGCTGACCAGGCGCCCGAGCTTCAGGTGGGGCCATCCCATCACGGTCGCACCTTAGTCAACTTGGCCAAGAGCCTCGTCTGCAATCAGCACTCTCCGTCGTATTGTGCGGCCGAACTGGAGACCCAGCTCGCCCTGCCCTGGCTCACGGTGGACAGCCAAAGCTTCGAGCTCTCCAACTACAACGACACCACAGGCGGGCACTTCGGTTCCCTCGTCGATCTGGCCCTGGCCTTGAGCGCGGCCAACAGCCGACTCCGCGACGCTCAGGAATCCTTGGATATGAACATCGAGGAGCTGCCCCATCGTTGGTACTACAATCTCTCCCTGGCCTGGGACAGCCTCTACGGGGGCACAGAGGCGGTCTACCTGATGGCACCACCGGTGCGGGCGATTTACGAGAAATTGGAAGAGGCCGCCTGCTTGGGCGCCGGAGTGATCGCCGCCGCGGGAAATGATATTTTCGCTCCTGCCTCTCAGCCGGGGCCACTCTATCCCGGGGCCTGGGAGAGCGCACCGGCGCCGATGGCCGATGTGTGCAGCGAAACATACGGCGTGGACAACTCGCTCTTCGCCTGGATTCACAACGGTGGCTACTCGTCCCGGCCGTTGGTCTACGCCGCCGCTGGGGTGGGCGCCGATGATCGTCTCATCGACAATGCAGCGCCTCGAGCCCTACCCCCGCGGGTCGCCTATGCCGAATTCGGCACGGTTATTTCGGCGAGCTACTCGGAGCCTTCGGTCTATCTCACGGGCTCCTCGGTGGCCTCATTGGCCACCGCCTCAGCCGCGACCGCCGTTTCTGCCTTTGACCCGTGGATGTCGATTCACGAGGTGATGGAACACCTCTGGACCAGAGCGAACCCGATCAGCGGATCACCGACCGCCGATTTCTGCCTGAATGACCAGAACTGCCCGGTGGTGAAGCGGATCAACCTCTGCTGGGCGGTGCAGGAGATTTGTGAGGCCGGTTCCCGCTGGTGTCCCGCACCCTGGTACAACGACTGGACCCAAACCTGGGTCTTTCCGTTCGACTGCTACGACGCGCCCCCAAACGCCATCGCTGAGCCTTCCGGCTACGTCGAATTGACCGGCGGGGGAGAATGTATCGACACGGAGTGCCCGGACTACGGCTACGACAATGCCAGTGCGACCCCCTGGATCGTCCCCCAGCCCGATCCGTTCGAGTGCTTGACCTGCCATGCCCGATTGAGGGGAGACACCAGCGCCGAGGTCTATTTCTGGATTCCCAGTAATGTTTTCGTCCTCTCGGCGATGTTGATCAACGGCACCTATCGACACCGGCTGGGCGTCAACCTCTCCGGCAGCTACGACGGGGGAACGAAGCTGATGGTCAGATTGCCCAAAGGCAAAATTTCGGCCGCCCACAAGACCTCGATTCGCTTTGTGGCGCAGTATCCCAACTACCTCCAGCCCAAGGTCCACATCGTACCGATCGGTACATTCGAGTACTAGTACCGCGACCCCGCCCATCACCCGCGGGTCATGCGTCGAGCAGCCGAACCAGCTCGGTCTCTTCGTTTTCACGGGCGTGGGGCATCAGCGTCACACGGAAGGTGGTGTTGCCGATCACCCCTTGGATGACGTAGGCGCGGGGTTTCTCGATTCTGAAGTAGGGTCGGGGGAAGTCCGGGTAGTAGGAGAGTTTCGCTCCGTCGCTCAACGCCTCCATCATCTGTTGGGTCATCGGTGTGCGCAGCCTGATTTCTTTTACAATCGAGCTGTCGGTGCAGTGCTCCAGCACTTCGCTTTCAACCACCGGATTCATCGGCCCACAATCCGGTGCAGGGCGTTGCACAGACGATCCACATCGGCTTCGGTGGTAAACGGGCCCACGCTGACGCGCACGGTGCCGGCCGGTGCGGTGCCCAAACTGCGATGGGCCAACGGTGCACAGTGCAGACCGGCGCGGGTGACGATGCCAAAGGATTGCTCGAGGAGATAGGCCAGCTCCCGCGGGGGTTGATGGTCAACCGTCATCGACACGATGCCGGTGCGACCGTCCTCCTCGGGCAATGGGCTGAGCCGCAGCTTGACCAGCGGCTCGAGCTGTCGACGAATTCGCGAGACCAGTGTGTGCCGGGATCGTCCCAACTCGACAACTCCTTTGCGCGCGACAAAACGCACCCCCGCGGTCAACCCGGCGATACCCGGCAGGTTCGGCGTCCCGGCTTCGTGGCGCAGGGGCAGGAATTCCGGGTGGAGCACAGATTCGCTGTGGACACCCGTCCCCCCGACCACGGTCTGCGCCAACCGGTTGTCCGGCACGACGAGGCCGCCTGTTCCGCTGGGTCCCATCAATCCCTTGTGTCCGGCAAAGGCGAGGAAAACCCGACCGGGCAGTTGGTGCCAACTCACAGGAACCACGCCCGCACTCTGGGCCGCGTCGATTAGCAGGGGCACCCCTTTTGCCGCGGCCGCCGCCGCGATGTCATCGATCGGCTGAATGCTGCCGGTGATGTTCGAGATATGGGTGATCACCGCGAGCCGAGTCGATCCGTCCAAGTGTGCGTCAAATTGTTCCCCGCTCACCCGGCCCTCCCGATCCGCCTCGATCAGGGTTGTCGTGACACCGAAGTCCCGCTTGGCATGGGCCAACGGTCGCAGCACCGAGTTGTGGGCCAACGTGGAACAGACGGCCCGACCCCCATCGCGCAGCAACCCGTTGATCACCAGGTTCAACCCGATTGTGGCCGAGCCGAGCAGTATCACTTGTGCTTCGTCACCCACACCCAGCAAGCCGGCGAGCTCCCGACGACAGTCGATCAGGGGGTCCACACCATTGCTCTGGCGACCGGGTTCACAGGGAAAATCGGACAACGACTGGGAGGTCGCATCGATCACGGAGCGGGGTTTGGGAAAGGAGGTCGCCGCGTTGTTCAGATAAACGCGATCCATCTACTGCTAGGATTTGGGTTCGACGACAAACTCTCCGAACTTGTCACCACACTCGACGCCCAGGGTCTGGGTGCAGGTATAGGTGTCCATCCCGTCGGGATAGGCATCGGCATACGCCAACTCGAAAAACGCCGAGCTCACCCCGCGAATCATGTAGGCCCGATTGCCCGATCCCCCGCTGTCCATCTCGTAGTAGTCCACCGCCCGCACGACCATCCGCTCGGCCTCCCTGATCTGCACAATGCCGGACTTGGCCCAGCCCCAGGCGGTGAACACCGCATAGGCCCCGCGCAGCACGTCCTTGGCCCCTTCGGTGACCATCGGCATCACCACGGCCTTGAACTCCTCCGAATTGATGATACCCCAACCCGTGTGGTAGCCGCATTCGTAAGCGCAGTTGACCAACGCCGACTCCATCTCCCCTTTTCGCTCTCGCGGCACCGCCTCCATCATCCGTTCGGCGAACATGTTCCAAAAAGAGGAAGGGAGCTGGTTGACGAGCACGCCGAACGCCGGGATCAACCCATCTTCGTTTCCCTTGACCTCGAGCTTGGCCAATGCCTTGACCACCTGATCTCTCATCACCGTCATCTCTCGACTCCCTTGTGCCTACGCTTGGGTTACCGCGATCACCGTCATTTCGTCACCGATGACGATCGACGCCTTCTCCTTGGCCAAATAGCTCCGGGCTGGACGGTCGAACGCCGCGGCAAACACCGCTGCGGCGAACCCACAGCTGAAGTGATTGACGAAGCGATCGTGCTTACCCCACTTCTTGATCCACCCCTCATCGACGTGTGAGTGGTGCAGCTTGACCTGTCCACCGGTCTCGTCACCGCTGATTTCCATTTCTCCGAGGCCCATCACCGAGTAGTACTCCCGGCCCACCTCGAGCCGCTCGTCTCCGGTGGGCACCCGGTGGGTTTGGTGGTAACTGTCGAGCAGCGGGCGAATACTGTCCTCGGCCACCTCGCGCAAAATCCGCACCCCACCCACATCGGCAAAGTCCTCGGCCAGCTTGGTCGTCAGACTCATGTAGTGGTGACAGTGCAGCACCGACTCATGACCGTTCATCGCGTGGCGGTAAGTTTTGTCGTCAAACGTGAAATCGACCTTCAACATGACTCTCTCCTCACCGTTTTTAGAAGTAACTGGCCAACTCTTTGGCAAAGCCTTTGATTTTGTACCGGATGATGCCCAACTTGGAAGCGTCCGGCGCCACCAGGGCCACAATCGCATCACCGATCGGTCGGCAGATGATGGTCGCGTCCCCGTATTCGATAAACAGGTCCTGCATGCGGTTCACCTCCATCTCCCGACCCATGTCCTCGATACCGTTGACCGCTGTGGCAAGGCAGGCACCCAGCATATCCAGCTCGATCTCCTCACTACTGCCCTCGGACTCGATGACGAACCCGTCCCGTCCCACCACGACCGCGGCTTCCAGGCCGGGTATCTCGCAAACGTCCTTGAGAATCGCCGTCGTGTTTCTCTCTTTTCGCAACATCGCCATTTACTCCTTACCGTTGATTGGAACCCCCCCGGCGAGTTTCCAACAGCCAACCGAAATCTCAGCGGTACGCAGCTGTCTTGTCGGCCGCCCCACCGGATCTCGATAACGCTACTTGCGTGCTGTTTGTTAAATCGTCCCAATCGGGCTTCGGTTTAGCGTTTTTCGCGCTTTTTATCGAAAATATCGCTTGAGAAACATTTGCGAAATACTGAACCCTTTCAATGGATAATGCTAATTTCAATAATGATTATCGAGTGACTCGGCCCGGTAATAGCCGGCTGGCCCCAAGTCGGCGCTTGGCGACTCGAAAAACAGAAAACGGCGAACCTCGGTGCACAAATGGCACGGTGCGCTGTAGGTCGGTTGGGGCGCAAAACCAAGCTCGATGGCGCGATGGGTCAGCTCGGACAACCCACCCGGCATCATGAGGGTGTCGATCACCGGATAATCGGCCAACTCGAGGGGACCGGACAAACGGTCCAGGGGCAATATCAGGCCCGCACACAGCCCGGGGACATACCGGCCCTGTCCGTCGACGTGAAAATGGGAGGTGTCGGCCAAGCGATGAGCGCAGGGGGGACGGTCACAGAGCTCGCGCCAGGGCTGTCGCCGACCGTGGCGCGCATAGAACGAACCGGCCCGTCCCCCGGGAATCAGGCCGTAGCGATCGGCGATCGACACCCCATAGCCGGGCCCCCGATCGGCGATCAGCGCATCCAAATCCAACCGCTCGGTCTCGGGCCGGCCGCCCAGCTCTGCCAGAAACTCCGGTATCCAGACAAACGGGCCGTGACGCAGGAGCCGCTGGGCGGTGTCGATCAGCATTTTCGTTTTGGCCAGCGGCACATATTGCGCATGAAAGGGCGAGACACTGACCAGCACCGAAGTCAATCCCCGGCCGGCCAACTCCCGGAGCACCGCCTCAGCGTGCGGCCCATCTTTGACCCAGCCCGCGTTGGTCTCCACATACTCGAGCCTCAATCCCCGCTGCTGCATCGATGAGATGGTCCGGGCCAGCAACTCAATATCGAGAAACGGCTCGCCACCGCCGATATGGTACCGCGCGTATGGCGCGATGCGCACCAACGTGTCCAACAGCCGTTCGAGCTCCTCCGGCGTGGGCTTGCCGTCCCGCCGATGGGGACCACACCCGTAGAGACAGTGTTGACATCGGGACTGGCAGCGATACCCCAGCACGATACCCCCGCCGGCGAACCGGGGCAGAGACAGGCTCGGATGGCGTCGAGGAGGGACCATGCTACAGCCTCCCGAGGATCGTCCGGCCCAGACTGACGCCCCCGTCGAGAGTTGCCGATACCCCGTGTGCCGGTTGGGTGTAGGCGCCGACCAGGTACAATCCGTCGATTGGAGTGTCCGGTGCTGTCCGTTGGGCAAATGTTTGCTCCAGGGTTGCTGCCGGGCCGAACAGCTCTCCGCGAAGGCCCGAGGAGTATCGGGCAAAGGTTTTGGGAGTTCCGGAGAACAGATGCACCGCAGTGCTCTTCAATGGCATCCCGGTGACCCGTTCGAATTTGTCGATCAACAGGTTCTGCGTCTGGCGTTTTTGAGCAGCGTATTGCTCCTTGGACAGCCCTTCCCAGCGGTCGAATTGATCGAACTCCAACAGGGTAAAACTGCTGCACCCGGGAGGGGCGAAACTCTCATCGAGCGCCGAATAATTGGTGACCAGGAAGGTCGAATCCGGACCCGGACCGTCGGCGGAGTTCAAGTAGGTCGCTTCCAGATCTTTGGTGTAATTGAAGAACATGGAGCTCGCCTCGAACCCGTAGTCCTCGAATCTCAATTCCACGCCACCGAATAGCTGAAATCCCGACCGGGACAACTGCAATCCCTTGATCCGGGCCACATATTCCTCGGGCAGTCGGTGCTCGCCGATCAGGTCGATGAACGTGCGCTGGGTGCTGATATTGGAGATCGCGATCTTTCCGGGGTACCGCTCACCCTGCTCGGTCACCACCCCTTGCACTTCGTTCCCCTGGACATCGATCCGGGCCACCGGGGATCGCTGATGCACCTCGCCCCCGTGGCGGCGCACCAGCTCGACGAGCCGGTCGACGAGGACGCCGGTGCCCCCCTTGATGTGGTACGGCCCGCCATAGAGGTAGATGTAGAGAATGGTGGCCATAATCACTGCCGGTGCCACCGATGGGGAGGTGCCGGAATAGGACCAGTATTGGGCCAGGAGAAATCTCAGGGTCGGGCTGAGCGGCTCCAGCAGTTCGTGAAAAGGAGAGCGAACGGCTGCGGCGAGGTGCTTATAGAACATCGCCCCCATCTTTTTCACCACGCCCCCGGGTCGCCCCTTCTTCAGCATCACCGCCGCGATCGCATCGATCAACAGGGGAAGCCGGTTCTTCTCCCGCTGAACCCGCCGGATGCGCAGCACATCGGTGGCGATTCCCTCGACCCGTTCGAAAAATCGGTCGATCTGTCGGTGCTCTTCGCCGAATTCCCGTTTGAGCATTTCCACCAACAGGGTTCTGTCCGCGGGCAGCAGATACCGCTCCGACCCTCCGGAGCCGTTCTCGGCACAGTGGACCTCGTATAGGTGGGGACTGCGGATCACTTCCAGATCGGCCAGCCCCAGAATCTCGAAGGTCCGGCTGAGATAGGAAATCGTGCCCAATCCCCCGATTTGATGGGTGCTGGCCTCGAACTTGAAATCTCCCCGGGTAAAGGTGTGCACAAACCCGCCGAATTGGCCCAACCGTTCGAACACCCGCACCGGGACCCCGTTGCGCGCGAGATATGCCGCGACCGCCAGGCCGCCCATTCCCGCACCAATGATGTTAACGGGACCCTGCTTGCCCATATCGTCACCTCGATGCCGTATCGACTGCGCCAATAGAAGAAATCCCAGTTTAAAAAAAGGGGTTGGTTTTATCAATGACTGGATTAAAAGGAAGAAGCGGCAGCATTGAACCATCACGCGACTCCGCGTGCCCAGCGATCCGCGCCGCAGGAGGAGCCCATGCCTTTACCCGAACTGTCCGAACACTATGCCTCTCGCCAACCATCCGCGATTCGACTGGCCCAAATCGAATTTCTCAAACGCACCGACGGGGTCAAAGCGGTCAATACGGCCATCGGCAACGTCTCCCTGCCGATGCACCCGGCGATGCAGCAGCGCCTGCGCACCTTGGGGGATCCCCCAAGTCCGTTTGCCCAGGGGGTCGTCAAATACACACCCACCGTGGGCCTCGAGGAAACCCAGCACGCAGTGCTCAACATCATCGCCTCCAGCGGTCTGCCCACTGGTGGATTGTCCGCCCTGGTGACCGACGGGGGTAGCGCTGCGATGGAGTTGCTGATCGTCGGTCTCTGCGGCGCACCGGGCACCACCGACAAGCCGCTGATGGTGATCGACGCCGCATACACCAACTACAAAGCGATGGCCAAGCGCACGGGCCGTTCCATCGTCAGTGTGCAACGCTCGTTGGGATCTGACGGCAAGTTCAGCCTGCCCGACATCACTGAAATCGAATCGGCCATCACCGAACACCGGCCCGCCTGCCTGGTGGTGATCCCCTATGACAATCCGACCGGCCATTTCTACGACCACCAATCCATGGTGGCCCTGGCCGAGCTATGCGTGCAATACAACCTGTGGATGGCCAGCGACGAAGCCTACCGGGAACTGTTCTACCAGGACGGGGCACAAGCCAGCAGCATTTGGCGCATTACCGAGCAGGAGGTCCCCGGAATCACCGGACGGCGCATCTCGATCGAGACCGCCTCAAAGGTGTGGAACGCCTGTGGCCTGCGCATCGGCGCGTTGGTCACCGACAACGAGACATTGCACACCAAAGCGGTGGCCGAATACACCGCCAACCTCTGCACCAACGCCATCGGGCAGTACATCTTCGGCGCGTTGGCCCACGAATCCCACACGGATCTGGTCGCCTGGTACGGCCAACAACGGGGGTACTACCGGGAGATTCTGACCGCTGTCTCCAACGGCTTGCGCGAGTCCCTGCCCGGCCTGATCGTCTCCAGTCCGGATGCGTCGATCTATTCGGTGGTCGACGTTCGCGACATTGCCCAAGACGATTTTGACGCCCAGGCGTTCGTGATGCACTGCGCCCAACAGGGACGCGTCGATATCGATGGGGCACCCTGGACCCTGCTGGTCAGTCCGATGGCCGGGTTCTACCAACCCGCCCCCGGGGAGGCGAACCCGGGCCGCACTCAGATGCGCATTGCCTACGTAGAGCCCAAGGATCGCCTCGCCCTGGTCCCCCACCTGTTCGCCTCGCTCTACCGATCATTTTAGGCCGCTTTTTTGACCCTCGACCCGGCTTGTCGCTACGGTTGATTCAGAGTCTATGACAACACTCGAACATACCGTCTATACGATCCGTCGGGGGTGGTGCAGCTCGCGCACCTTCCTCTTTGTCGGTGCCTTTGCGGCCGTGATGCTCAAAGGGGGGTTCGACGATCTGGCCGAATCGACCGCCCACAAGGCACTGCAACTCGCACTGTTCGGGCTATGGGCCGTAATTTTCGGGCTCAAGGCGAGGCGGCGGTTCAACGGAACCCTGCGGCCGAGTGAGTCCAGCCGGGCCGATCTGGAGCTCGGTCTGCTGCTCGTCGTGGCCACCCACGCGGTGGTCGAAATCTCCGGGGGACTCCAATCACCGGTCTATCCGCTGGTCTTCGTACTGGTCGCCTTTCTGGTGGTCTACACCCCCCAATGGGTCGGCTTCGTGCTGGTCGGCGTGACCATCGGCATCGAACTGCTGCTCTCCTTTTTCGGTCAGGCAAATGCCCCGGTGGTCAACGTCGTGATCAACTGTATTTTCATCACCTTTTTTGCCCTGATCAATCTCGTGTTCACCAAGACCGAGGTGGCGCGAATGCGGCGGCGGGCCAAACGTCAAATCATGTTGGAGCGAGAGACCCTGGTCAACGAAGCGCGGGACTTCCGGCTGACCGCGCCGGCCTCGAGCCAAGTCGGTGCACTGAGCCGCGAAGAAGAGGAGCTGCGCGTCTCCCGCTCTGCCGTGACCGAGGTGCGGCGCTCCCTCTACTACCACGTCGATTTGCTCAAGCGCACGATGCAGCTGCACAGTTGCGTACTGCTCTGGCGCGACGTGGGCAAACAGACCTTGCGCATTCTCGAGTGTGTCTCCGATTCGAACTGCATCGCCAATCAGCCGATCGACGCCGGCGACGGGGCCCCGGGAGCCGTGCTGCGGCGAAAGACCCCCCTGGGAATGAAGAACATCCGGCAGGGATATAGCGGGCTGTCCTACTACGACGGCCGGCCCAGGGTCACTGACTTCCTCGGCGTGCCGGTCGATGAGGCGGGCGCGCTCCGCGGCGTGTTGTGCGTGGATCGCCTGGACAACCAGCCGTTTGACGACCACGACAAAGAGACCCTGCTCACCAGTGTCAAGAGCATCTTGCGGGCGATGTCCAACGAGCGGGTCTTCACCCAGCTGCAAAAGGCCAAATCCGAACAGGGCAAAGTACTCGCCGCTTCGAACGTACTGACCCAGGCGCTGACCGAAAAGGATGTGGTCAAGGCGGCCCTGGATGCTTCCGCCTACATTGCAACCTTTGATATTGCGGCGATGACGATGATCGACGAACGGGGACGCCAACAGGTCGTCGAAGCGAGGGGATCCGGGGCGGAGGCACTCAAGGGGGTCAGCTTCGGCAAGCACACCGGGCTCGTCGGGTCGGCGCTGAAGACCAAGCACTTTCTCCCCTACCGGGGGGAGTTCGATCCCCGGCAGCAGGTCATCTTCACCAAGAAAATGCAGCGGCCCTTCCTCGGCATGCAGTCCGCCCTGGTGCTGCCGTTGATCAGCAACGATGAACCGTTGGGGGCGCTGGTCCTGGCCGCGGAATCCCCGTCCGTATTCGGCGAAGAGGTGCGCACCACCCTGCAGGTGATGACCAACCAGCTGGCCACCGTGCTGCTCAACGCCCGTATGGTGCGCAAGCTGGAGATGATGGCGACCACCGACGGATTGACCAGCCTGGCCAATCATCGAATTTTTCAAGAAGAGCTGGATAAGAAGCTCGCTTCGGCGAACCGATTTCAAAAGGAACTATCGATCATCCTCTGCGACGTGGACAAGTTCAAGGGGGTCAACGACAAATACGGCCACCCGGTCGGTGACACGGTGCTGGTGGGCGTGGCCCAGACCCTCAAGCGCAACGTGGTCCGGGATACCGACCTTCCCGCCCGCTACGGCGGTGAGGAATTTGTCGTGCTCTGTGAGGGGACTTCCACGGACGGCGCGGTAAAACTGGCGGAGCGCATTCGCCAAGATCTCGAAAAACAGGTGTTTCACACCGATCAGGGGGAGCTGAGCGTGACCATCTCCATGGGGGTTGCCACATTTCCAACTCATGCCAGAAAAAAGGAAGACCTGGTCGAACGGGCCGACGCGGCCCTCTACTGCGCCAAAGAGGGGGGGCGCAATCAAGTCAGGGTTTGGTCCAAACTAAAATAATCGAGTTGTCTTTTGGCTCAGGACTGGGCTAGGCTGCAACTCGCAAAATTCACCCGTCCCAGGCCGACGTGGTGATCCAATCCACGTGGAATTGTTCTTGCTCCCAGGAGGAACCGCCATGAAAAAGAAGTTAGGCCCATCGCCGATCATTTTTCCGATGCCTGCCCTACTGGTAGGGACCTACAGTGACGACGGAACTCCAAACGCGATGACCGCTGCATGGGCCGCGGCCTGTTGCCACCGTCCCCCGTGTGTCGGCGTTGCGGTGAGGCACAATCGAATGACCTTTGCCAATCTCCAGAAACAGAAATCGTTCACCTTGAACATACCGCGCAGTTCCCAAGCCGCCCAGGTCGACTACTTGGGCATGGTGTCCGGATCGGACGAGCCGAACAAACTGGAAGTGGTTAAATTCGAAGCGGAAAAGGGGGAGGTGATCAACGCACCGCTGATCACCAACTGCCCGATCAATCTGGAGTGCAAGCTGGTCGACCGACTCGCCCTAGGCAGCCATTCGTGGTTCGCCGGCGAGATTGTCCAGGTCCATGTCGATGAAGCGCTGGTTCAGGACAACGGAAAAATCAACGTCAAGGCGCTCGACCCGCTGATTTACACCACCTCTACCACGGAGTACCACTCCCTGGGCAAGGTGATCGCCACGGCCTACAATGTGGGCAAACAACTGATGAAGGATTCGGGAAAGTAGACGGCACTTCCCTAGTCGAGCACTAGCCCTTCCCCGCGAAAAACGATAGCTTACCCGACCCATACCCGGGGACGTCCACATCGAAATCGACGCGCTTGGCCGGTTGATCGATGATCTTCTTGACCGGGTCCGGCAGCTCCCCTTCGGCGGGATGGAACAGGGTCTGAAACTTGTGATGGGCTTGGTCGGATTTGTTGAATACCGCGGCAGCGATATTCAGTATCTCCTGGATGTTTTCTTTGACTTCATCACTGATTCGTTTGTTGCCGATATCCTCTTTGGCCGCGGTGGCCGGTATCATCGCAATCGCCGACCCGAGCCAATTGACCAGTCGAAGGTCCAGCGCACAAACCGACACCGACTGGCTGGATTCGGACAGAATGTAGTCCCCCACCACCGAGAAATCCTCCAACGTCAACAGCTCCCCTTCGGTTTTGCTGACCGGCACCTCATCCCCCAGCAGGCTACTGATGAGCTCAGACACTTCGTTGGGCTTGGGTAGGCTGGACACCTCGACCGGCGGCTGGGATTCAGTGCCCTTTGCCTCGTCTGGCGGCGGATCCGGTTCGCCGGCGTCCTCCGGTTCGGGAGGGGTGGCTGAGCTCGGCTCTTCAACTGCTCTCTTTGATGGGACGGCTTCCTCGGTCTTTGCGACCTCTTCGGCTACCGGCTCCGCTGCGGGTTGTGGGATCAACTGCCCGGCAACGGCCATCACACACATTCGACCGGAGCCGTATCCCGGCACCTCGACGGTAAAATCGACCCGGTTGGCCCGCTCGCGCAGCAAGGCCTGCACATCGTCAGGCGGATTGAGATCCTTGAGATTATAAAAGTTTCGAATTTTATGGTGGACCAACTCGGGTTGGTTGAACAGGGACGAACAGATATTGCAGATTTCCTGCACATTTTCTTGTACTTCCGGTGAAATGCGCTTGGACTGGACGTCCTCCTTGACCGAGCCTTTGGGGATCATTGCAATGGCGGCCCCGAGCCAGTTGGCGATCGCCAAGTCGAACACACAGATCGCCGCGAGCTCACTTCGATCGGTGATGAAATCGGCAATTACCGCAAATTCACTCATCTCGAGCGGTTCCCCCTGTGCCTTGGTCACCGGGATCTCTTCGCCAATCAAACCTGCGAGCAGCTCGCTCACTGCCTTTGCCCGGGGCAGTCTCGGCGGCTCAATCGGCTTCTCAACCGCAGTCTCTTTTTCAGCTATTGCTTCGACCGGGGGCGATTCCCCCCCAGTTTCAGCTCCCCCGGCAACTTCGGCCGCCTCGATCGAGGCCGGATCGGCGACCTGCTTGAGGATCTCGCTGGCCGGAATGGCGGCGGTTTTGGCGTTGCCCATCTTTTGCCGCAAATCATCGCTGGGCGGGCTGGAATCGCTATCCCCACGGGCGACCGAGATACCGTCGGGATCGAGCTTGTCCATTCCGAAAACCAGTATCCCCAACTTGAACGGATAGGTGGGATCGTCTGTTTTCTCGACCCAGGAGACCATGCCTTTAGAGCGGTAGTAGAGATCCTGACCGGGAAACTTCAGGTCCACCTCCACCAACGCGCCGACTTTGAAATAGCTGAATGTATTGACAATTAATCCGGCTGACGGCCGTTGTCTGCGCTTGCTGGCGATGAGCCGCTGGTCGGACGGGTTGGGACTCAACGGGCGCACGCCAATCAAGCTGTTGGGTTCTACGGTCCGATAATTGACCTCAGCCACTCGCATCCGTCAGTCACTCTTATCCTATATTTCTAAGCGGACGGATCGGTGAATAATTTAGTTCCCGTCCCTAAATGGGAGTTTGAAGAGCGGCCGGCACTATTTTGGGGGAAGGGGTTCTCACGAAATGGCGGCTTTGAGCATCAGCGCCAAATCCGCATCACTCACGTTGAGGGCCCCGGCCACCTTTTGCAGCAGTTCCATCTCGGTTTTGGCGATTTCGCCGTCAGAGGCAACGGCCAAAGCCAACTCGACGAGCAGCTGATTGCGGGCGTCCTCGGTCTCCAGCGCGGCGACCAGCTCCTCGGGATCGTCTTCGATGTTGCGCGCCACCACTTCGTTTCGCTGGGCTTCGTTCAGTTGGTAGCGATCCATCAATTTGTAGAGGAAATCTCTCTCCGAGTCGGTGAGTCGGGCGTCGGCGAGAATAGCCTGAGCGACAACTTTGCAGATCTGTATCTTTTCTTGGATATCCATCTTCACTCTCCTTGGAATTATTCTATCACAGGCTAATCAACTTTAGAATCACCCACAAGAGCGCCGATATACGGGAGGTTCCGTCCATATCCTTCGTAGTCCAATCCATATCCGACGACGAACCGATCGGGAATGGTGAACCCGAGATAATCAATGGGCACCTCCACCTTGGACCGCGCCGGTTTGTGCAACAGGGTGGCCACCCGAATGGAGGAGGGCAATCGGGTTTTCAGGTTCTTGATCAGATAATCCATGGTCAAGCCGGTGTCGACGATGTCTTCGATCACCAACACATCACAGTTATTGAGCGGGTATTTGACGTCCAGTGTGATCTCGACGACCCCTGAGGTGGAGGTCCGCGATCCGTACGACCGCAGGCCGATGAACTCCACTGTCAGGG
The DNA here is from genome assembly GCA_028278265.1 of Myxococcota bacterium. Lineage (GTDB taxonomy): Bacteria > Myxococcota_A > Polyangia > JAAYKL01 > JAAYKL01 > JANQET01. The sequence continues at coordinate 3,542 of JANQET010000198.1, read as the reverse complement.
GCAGATCGATCGCGCGCACGAGCTCTGCAGCAAAGACGAAGCTGCCCTTGAGCACCACCAGCGCGGTGAGATTCTTGGCGCCGAAATCCTCACTGATCTGCCGCCCCATTTCCCGGACCCGACCGGCAATCGTTTCGGCGTCCAGCAACGGCTCGATCTCCGGAGTCAGGCGGGCCATTGGATTTAGGCCATATTCAGATTGCGCTTGATGCGGGTGATGGGCTCTTCGATGTTGGGCAGGAAGGTCTGGCCGGTCACCTGTTCACAGGCGCGAATGTAGCGGCTGGCGGCCTCCACGCGAACCTCGTCGGTAATCTCGGGAATCTCTCCATCACCGACAAAGCCGCGCTCTTTCTTGAGCCACACACGAACATACTCCTTGTCGAGTCCCTGAGGATCTCCACCGGCTGCAAAGCGTTCTTCGTAGGTGTCGGCCAGCCAGAAACGGGACGAATCGGGCGTGTGCACTTCGTCGATGACTACGATCCGACCGTCGGGCGTTCGACCGAATTCATACTTGGTGTCGACCAGAATCAGTCCCTGTTCCAGGCAATGGCGTTGGCCGATCTCGAACAACGTCATGCTCATCTGAGCCATGGTGTCGAAATCCTCAGCGCTGATCCGGCCCATGGCCAAAATCTCTTCTCGGGAGACCGAGACGTCGTGTTCCCCCTTCTCGGCCTTGGTGGAGGGGGTGAGGATCGGTTTCTCCAGTTTTTGGTGTTTCTTCATGCCGTCCGGCAGGGGATTGCCGCAGAATACCCGGGTACCGTTGGTGTAGTGGGTCCAGATCGAAGTGGACGTGGATCCCGTGAGGTAGGCCCGCACGACCATCTCTACGGGCATCTGGGCGCATTCGACCACCTCCATCACCTGGGGATCCGGCGTGTCGAGCATGTGATTGGGGACCTGATCCCGGGTCTTCTCGAACCAAAACGCGGTCACCCGGTTGAGTATCTGGCCCTTGAACGGCAGGGTGCCCAGCACCCGATCGAACGCGGATATGCGATCGGTGGTGATGATCATCCGCTTGCCGTCCTTGATATAGGAGTCTCTTACTTTTCCTTCGAACCGCTCGCCGAGCTGGGGCAATTCCGTCTTCTCCAGGGTTCGCTCGAGCTGAGCAAACAGAACATCCTTTTCTACCATCGTCTCTCTCCTCAAATTACGCGTTACGCGGGGGTTGGCATCATGCACATGACCCTTGGTAAAGGCCAGCCTTCGAACTGTCAATACGGACCGGTCACATTGTCATGGGCTATCTGAGGTGAATTCTATGGGATTTTGTCGAGACTAAAATTGAGTGACAGCGATCGGATTGACGTAGTTGCGCGGATCGGCGCAAAACTTAACGCCTCCTTCATCGATGCATTCATACCCCGAGGGTTCGTTGTTGAACACGGGGTCGGTTTCATCTGCCCGACAATCCTCATCGACCTCACAGGGACGGGCACAGATTTTCGACTCCACCGTGGCTTCGAAGTGGAACCACAAAATATCCACTTCGACAAACACCCATGACTCGACCAAGACTGAACACTCCGGACATTCGTTGAAATTGTCGTAGTTCCCGTCCACCGCATTGTCACAGATCTCTGCATCTCCGGTACATTTGTTGGCCATCAATGCGCAGTACCCATTGGCCATGTGAACCACTTGATGCTGTCCATCCACGCTGCGCAGGCATCCGTGCACAGCTCCGGGCCACGGATCGGGCAAATCGCCGCATCCGGTGGTAAACACACTCGGCAGCGGGACGCCCATCATGTCGCAACCCGCTCCCTCACAACTGCAGGCCGTGCCCAACCATTCATCCCCATACGTGGCATCCAAGTCATCACAGGGATCGACCACCGTGTCCGTATCTGTATCGGTGTCCGTATCCATATCGGTGTCGGTGTCCGTGTCCATGTCCGCGTCAGTGTCGGTGTCGGTATCTGCGTCCATGTCCGTATCCGCATCGGTGTCCGCGTCTGAGTCCGTGTCCGTGTCTGTATCCGCATCCATGTCAGTATCTGCGTCAGTATCTGCGTCAATATCCGTGTCTGCATCAGTGTCTGTGTCGGTATCCGTGTCCGTGTCTGCATCAGTGTCTGTGTCGGTATCCGCGTCCGCGTCTGCATCCGTGTCGGTGTCGGTATCCGCGTCCATGTCCGAATCCGTGTCGATGTCAGTGTCCGAATCCGCATCGGTGTCTGCATCCGAGTCCGTATCTGCATCTGTATCCGCATCTGCGTCTGTATCGGTGTCCGCATCCGTGTCAGTATCGGTATCTGTATCGGTGTCCGCATCCGTGTCAGTATCGGTATCTGCATCCGTGTCCGCATCTGTATCTGTGTCGGTATCCGCGTCCCCGTCCGAATCGGCATCCGTGTCCGTATCTGCATCCGTGTCCGCATCCGTATCGGTATCGGTGTCCGTATCTCCATCAGAATCGGCATCCGAATCCGTGTCCGCATCCGTATCGGTATCGGTGTCGGCGTCCCCATCCATGGATCCGGCGCACTCTTCGAACGCCGGCACGCAATGCTCGTCCTGACAGGCGAGACAGGCGTCCGACCCGGGATCGAACATGCATTCGCTCATGCAGTTGATCACCGTGCATTCGACGGCCGTGCCGAAACAGGCGGCGCAATCCACGGTGAGACCGGGATCCGCGACCAAACAGGCGCCGACACAATCTCCCAACTGGGGATCATCGAGACACCCCATCGAGCACTGTCCGATCAGTGCTTCGATATCGATTTCCGGATCTTCCAGAATGGCTTGATCCGCCGGGTTTTCGCAAGCGCCGGGGACATCCGAGTCGGAATCCCCATCCGCGTCAGTATCCCCATCTGCATCCGCATCTGAATCAGTGTCGGTGTCCCCATCGGTATCCCCATCGGTATCTGCATCCGTATCGCTGTCAGCATCAGAGTCCGCGTCTGCGTCAGTATCGGTGTCGGTGTCGGTATCCGTGTCGACGTCTCCTGCCGAATCATCGTCATCAGCGGTACCGTCGCCGTCTGCACCCCCACATGAAGCGACAATCCAAGTTAAAATGAGTACAATCCAAACCGTTCTCGCTTCTCTCATTTTAAGGTCCCCTTTCTCTGATTTTTACCCTGTTTAAATTCCCACTATATTAAATTTTATCATAAATATTGTAACAATAAAGAATCTTTTTTATAAAAAAAATCTTTTAAATTACAATATATTACGACATGAATATCGTAAAACGTATTACTGTAAAATTATTTTGACACCAAAATAGCGCGAACTTGGAAAAATCCGCGACAAGCCCCTCAATAGGGTGTACCATCCAGACCACTATGAAAAAAGGAACACCTCTCTCCAGAAGACGCATTCTACAATTGGGTGCCGGCGCTTTGGCGGTGCCTTTGGTGGGTTGCGGGGCAGGCCTTGAATCGCAAAAGGGTCTGACCGGCAAGCTGCGAGAATTGGCCGACGGTCCGGCTGATTTGATCCTCACCGGTGGCACCGTATTTACCGGAGATCCCGCTACACCACTGGCCGAGGCAGTGGCGGTTCGGGGAGGG
>JANQET010000320.1 GCA_028278265.1 Myxococcota bacterium | reverse complement strand
CCATCCTCGTTGCTCTATCACCTGCGGCCGCCCACCTCGGTGAAATCGACGCGCTTGATCGGATCCGCGGCCCCGCTGGCGGCTGAGCCGGGGGAGCTCAAGTTGCGCCATTTTCGTACGGAGGAGCTACCGCCTCAGGCCAGTCCCACCTTGGATCGCACGCCGTTGTTGTTCAATGAAGACGTGCTGCTCTCCCATGTGGTTGCCTCCGGCGAGGACCCCCACTTTTTTCGCAACGGCGGGGCGGACGAGCTGATCTTCGTCGCTCGGGGGCAGGGCCTGCTCGAATCCACCTTCGGCGAGTTGGCGTTTGCCCAGGGGGATCAACTGGTCATCCCGCGGGGAACCATCTATCGGTTGAAGATGAGCTCCGCCGACCTGCGGCTGTTCGTGATCGAGAGTCGTGGTTTCCTGCGTACCCCGGAGCGATACCGCACCGCCTGGGGACAGCTCAAGGAGGGGGCGCCGTTCAGTGAGCGATCGTTGAAGCGCCCGACCTCCCTGCCGGTTCACGATGAGACCGGCGATTTTAACATCGTCGTCAAGCAGCGGGATGCGTTGACCGAGCTCGTGCTCGATCACCACCCGTTCGACGTGGTCGGCTGGGACGGCTTCTACTACCCCTGGTCGATCAATATTCGCGATTTCGAGCCGATTGTAGGGGCCATTCATCAACCGCCGCCGGTACACCAGGTGCTGGAGAGCGACCAACTGGTGTACTGCAACTTCTGTCCTAGGCCCTTTGATTTCCACGAAGGGGCAGTTCCCGCGCCCTACAACCATTCCAATGTGATGAGCGATGAGGTTCTGATCTACGTCAGTGAAGAGTTCATGAGCCGGAAGGGCATCTCCTACGGCTCTATCACTCTGCATCCCGACGGCCTGCCCCACGGCCCCCATCCCGGTCTGTACGAGGCGAGCATCGGTCGCGAACGTACAGAGGAGTACGCCTTGATGCTCGATACCTTCAAACCGCTCAACGTCGCCCAATCGGCGACCCCCATCGAAGATGCACAGTACCACACCACTTGGCGAGGAGACCATTCGTGAAACGCTTCGAGATGGCCGAGCTGACCCTGCCCGAGCGCTTCGGCCTGATGAACAGTATTGTCGCACCGCGGCCCATCGCCTGGGTCAGCACGGTCGATCAACAGGGGGTCGGCAACCTGGCCCCGTTCAGTTACTTCAACATCGGTGGATCCAATCCCCCCTCCTGTGTGATCTGTCCGATCGCCGATCGAGAGGGAAATCCCAAGGACACGTTGGTCAACATCGCCCAGAGCGGTGAATACGTGATCAATGTGGTGACCCGGGAAATGGCCGAGCAAGTCAATCAAACCTCATGGCCGTACCCGGCGAATGTGGACGAGCTCGGTGCTGTCGGATTCCACGCGCTGCCCAGCGAGCTGGTGGCGCCCCCCCGTGTCCGGGAAAGCCCCATTCATCTGGAGTGCCGTCGCTACGAAATCGTGCGCCACGGGGAGGGCCCGCTCAGCAGCAACTACGTCATCGGCGAGGTGCTGCGGGTGCACGCGGCCGAAGAGGTCCTCAGCAACGGCTGGCCGGACAACGCCAAGCTGCAATCCCTCGCCCGCCTGGGCGGCACCTACTACGCCGGCGTCGAAGCGTCGGTGTTGTTCGAACTGGCTAGGCCGACCGGTCCAGGGGATGAGAATCAGTAACGCGGTTGCGGTTGATGAGATGGTACGGTTAATTAATTGAAGGGGGTTCTTCTGTCAGGACGCACAAGAGAAGAATAGGGTGGCATTCGACCGGAAAGTCGGGACTGATCCCCGATCCGGTGGAGATTCCTTCGTCCGGGTTGGCCTCCGGCTTGCAGCGCTCTTCATCTCCAACCGGGGGCTTTCCACTTTCACTTGTCGGATTTCCATCCTCATCCAGGGCTGCACCGGACATGTTACGCTTGGTACAATCGTGGGCCGGCATCACCGCCCACACTTCGTATTCGGCCTCGCATTCGATCTCTTCAATCTCATTGGTATCCTCATCGCGAACGCCGCCTTTAAAAGAGTAGGTCAAGTCAGCTTTGACTTGAGTCCCGGTATAGGCGGTTGACACCAAGACTGAGACATTGCTCCATTCATATGACATGGTGTAGGCCGGAACAACGATAGTGTCATCGTCATCATCATCGCCGTCAGTATCCGTTTCAGAATCTGTGTCGGGTTGAATATGATCATCTAGCGTAAGTTCGGCGGGATTGAGATCTGAAACTGTACATAAATCGTTGCTATCCGGATAGGACCGATCAAAATCTCCAACGGACCATGGTTTGTGGTCTTCGTTTTCATCGGTCAAATCAAAATCCTCACCCAGACTGATGGCTACGCCGATGTTTTCTGGCTTGATTGCAAAAATCGCATTTTCGTAGTCTGGCCATCCGTTGCTCGTTTCGTTGTAGTAGGTATGCATCCCAAGAACATCGCCAATGAGGGAGTGACATATACTATCGTTTTCATCACCATCCTTCAGGTTGTATAACGCAGCAAAGTCCCCGCGACCCACTTGGCAGGCGGGGCTGCTCTGTTCACAACTCGTTTCGACGAGCATGGCTGCGACCAAGGATGCGGTTAGGATGACTGCAAATGAAATACTTACTCGTTTCATGGTTTTCGTTCCTTCTCCTTAGAATGTCGCCCGCAGTCCGATCCGGCAGGTCAGTGGTCTCTGGTAACGTTCCGGATTGCCGAAGTTCGGGTTCACTTCTGTGTCCGGATCAAAATCCGTCCCATCTGCGTGTTGGATGTCATCGAGATCGTCCTTGGTGCCCCCTTCGATGGGCAGCACCCCCGAAAGGGTGTAGGTCTCGTCGATGCGCGTGACCTCCTGGAAGTTGAACAGGTTGAACACCTCGATCGTCAGACCGATGGAATAGGCCTCGTCGAACTTGAGCAGATAACCCACCTGCACGTCCACATTGTGCACCCAGGGCAGGCGCTCGCCAGACCCCCGCGGCAGGATGAACACCTCGTCGGAGCCGTAGATCACGTGGCCGCCGAGGGTGTTGGTCGGACCGCCCGAGCGGGTGCGGAAACCGAGGCCGGCGTTGACCTGGTGGGTCTCGCTGATCGCGAAGTCATAGGCGGTGAACACCTTGATATTGTGGCGGTGGTCACCGGGCAGCGGGCCGTCCCGGTTGACCAGCAGGGAGCGCAGATCGAAGTCTGAGTTGATGTTCGGATCCAACTGCCCGGTCTCCGGTCTGAACAGACCGGCGTAGTTCCCCTCCAACCAGGCCAGGGTGTAGCTGACCTGGGCCAGCCAGTTGTCCCCCATCGCCTTCATCGCGTAGAGGGTGAACGCGTTGTAGTCCCGCACCGCCTTGGGGAAGTCGGAGGCAATGCCGTCACCCGGGTTGCCGATGAAGTAGGTCTGCGCCTCGTCGCGGCTCATGTCTTCGATCACATTGTTCATCCAACGGCGGGTGTAGGTCGCACCCAGACGAATCATATCGAACAGAGCGTACTCGGCACCGAGCATCAACTCAGAAGAGGACTGGGGTTTGAGGTCCGGGTCGACCGGGGTGCGGCCGTTGTGGTGGGTGTAGATTCTGTTGACGTCCGAGGGACCGGCAAAGCTGATCCCCTGCTCCCGATCAAAACAGGCGTCCGGGGAGTCGGGATCGGTTTCCCGGGGATCACAATAACCGTCGTTGCCTATTTCATCGACGTGCGGATCGTTCTGGGCCGCGTAGTAGCCGTAGGCGCTGGGCTCACCGGAACCGGAGCGGTCGGCGATGTCCAGGGGCACCCCTTCGTAAAAGATGGCGAAGTTGGCAAATATTTTGGAGCGGCCCTCCTCGGTGGGATCGAAGATCGCACCCACCCGGGGGGACCACTGGTTGGGCATGGCGAGGGCCAGATTGCCCTGACCGCCGTAGATGTACTGGGCGTCGTAGCGGGCGCCGAAATTGACCGTCAGCATGTCCACCAGAATTTCCCAGCTGTCCTGCAGGAATCCGCCGATCGACAGACTCTTGGTGTCGGTCTCCAATTGCTCCATCAGCGTGAACTCGTCCGGCCCGGTCAAAAAACCGTATTGCCGCCGGTCGTAGAACCCGGTGCCGCTACGGAATTGCGAGACATAGCGGTTGCCCGAGTAGCCCCGCACGTGGCCGTACTTGTTGAGCTCGAAGTCGGCCCCGGCTTTGATTTCGTGGCTACCGGCGAGATCGGCGAGCAGGGTACCCACACTCGACAGCTGGAAGCGCAGCAACTTGTCTTCGTCCATGAACCCGGGACCACCGGTACGATAGGTCTGTACTGCGCAGGGCAGGGCGTAGGCGGGCGCGCCGTCTTCCAGCTCGCACTCCTCTTCGTTCTCGAAATCCTCGAA
>JANQET010000211.1 GCA_028278265.1 Myxococcota bacterium | reverse complement strand
CCGGGCTGTCCCCTCCGGGCCCCGATCGATCCGGGTGGGTTGCACATGTGGATGAACTTGACCGAGGACATGTTGGGTCCGGTACCCGAGTTTCCGCCGAGCCTGGGATCGATTTTCGATCTGTGCAAAATCATCGACTGTGGCGGGCCGTTCGCGCCAGATCCCATTGAGCTGGCCATCGAAACCAAACTGCGCGCTGAGCTACCCCCGGCCTTCAAAAAAGGCGACCCGATGTCGATTCAACTCACCGTGCTCGACGGCAACGGACAGCCCGTGGCCCGAGAAGAGATCCCGATTTCACCCGATGAAGCAGGAGCGGCAGTCCACCACCACGTGTCCCTCTCGTTTGAGCTGAATCCTTACAAATTGGTGCTGAACAAGAAACTCACCCCCAACTCGTTCCCCTACGCCATGAGCGTCCAACTCCTGCCGGCGACCAGCCGAAACATGAACCTGCTCGAGCAATCGGCTTTCGAGTGGTGGGTCAAACCTTGGAGAGCGTATCGCGGCCCCAAAGGACAGCAGGCTCCGTGATCAACCATTCATCGTTTTACCAGCAGCCCAGCGGCTTGAAGACTGGTTCTGGAGAGACGCCACACATCTTCGGCATACTCCCTATCGATACTCCCTCCCATTAACCATATTTCGCCATCAAAAAGGTTCGTCGACGGACTGTTTCGAGCGGTCCACTCAGCGGCCGCTGTCTGTTGAATCCAGTTCACACCATCATCGGAGTACTAAACGTCCTCGAGGGCCGTTCCCCCTTCACCCCAACCGCCGACCACTCACATTTTCTCATCGAAAATCATCACACCGTGGGTTGACCGAGCCGTCCACATGTCACCGACCGGATTCACCCTGGTCCAATTGGTCCCGTCACTGGAGCGCCAGATATCGTCGAAGAACCCCGAAAAATTTTGTCCGCCGAGGATCCAGATCTCGTCCTTGAACCGCACCACGCCAGGTCCTGCCCGTAGTTCCCAAGGTTCTGATGCGTGGCCTGTATCCAATTCGCTCCGTCGTCGGAATGCCGTAATTTCGATCGACAAAATGGGGGCGTATCACTTGACGTCCGACCACGAACTCGACCAGCTGACCGCATTGCTGTTGAATCAAGCCTTGACGTATTGGGCCGCATGGACACAGGTCAACCGAGTCGGTTTTTGCAAACTTGTCACCGAGCGGTTTCGATTTAGCCACTGTCACGGGGTAAGTACGCGTCGTTGTTCACGTCACTTGGGAGGGTAAAGGTGAAGCAACGCAATGGGACCGATGCGGGGAGTCGAATGACACTTCCGTTCAATAGTGACTATGCAGTAAATCGACCCCACTCCCCCCGCCGAGAAAACAGCTTGGTGAGCGCGGTGAACGGGTATTCACGGGGAATAGAGGGCCATCCGACCGTCGTGATGGAATCCAGTGCCGGGTCCGATTTCGAGACAAAGTTCGAGGTATTGAACGTGATCGGACGCGGTGGGATGGGCGTCGTATTGCGGGTGCGCCACCGGGAACTGGACCAGTTCCGAGCGGTCAAACTGGTCTACCAGGAGGCGCTGCAAGGCAATCCCAAGGCGCTGGAGCGGTTTCGCCAAGAGGCGATGATCGTATCTAGGCTCTCCCATCCCAATATCGTTCAGGCGTTTGACTTTGACTACACAGACCTGGGGGCGCCCTATCTGGTGATGGAATATCTCGAAGGGGAGAGCCTGGCTCAGCTGATCGATCGGCGCCGAAGTCTTTCGTTGAGACAGCTCCTTCAAATGCTGACCGGAGTCGCGGATGCATTGGACAAGGTTCACGCCCTGGGCATTGTTCACCGGGACTTGAAACCGGCTAACCTGATGCTCACCACCGCGGGGCGGCTGAAAATTCTCGACTTCGGCATCTCCCATGTGGACCAGGATGTGTCGATCACGCGGGCCGGTGAAGTGATCGGCACACCGCTCTATATGGCACCTGAACAGTTGACTCAACACGCCGTCAATCGAAAGGCGGATATCTACGCCCTTGCCTCGGTGGTTCACGAGCTGCTCTTGGGCCGACCCGTGTTCGAAGCAGAAGATCCCAACACCTTACGGCACCTCATCCTCAACCAGGCGGTGACGTACACTGAATACGACCGTCAGCTCTTGCCCCATCATGTCATAGCCGCCCTCGAGAAGGGATTGGCCAAGCAACCGGCAAAACGCTTTAACACCGCATGGGATCTCGTCGTCGCTCTGGCCGGCAAGGAATATTCGTCGAGTATCACCCGATGGCGCCAGTCCTATTCATCGGTGCAGGGAGATCCCGGCGTGGTGCTGGAGCCTGAAGGGAAGTGGTATCGGCCCCAGCTGCAAAACAGGAAAACGCTCGCCGCCGTGTGGGGATTCTTGGGAGTGGTGACTGCCGTTTTGCTGGTGTTGGCGTCGTGGGAGCGACACCAGGGGGAGGTCGTGATCGATGATCGACTTCCCACTATCGGGGTGCTCGACGCCGTGGTTGAGATGGACGGGGAGGACAAGGCTTGGTTGGAGAAAGCGGTGGCTCAACTCGGTGGACGGTACCTGTCCATGGACACGCGCACTCGGTCAATCATCCCTCTCGATCAGCTGCCCCCAGAACCGGAGATCGGCGCTCCCTCCGGGCGGTCGGACTGGCTCAACTCTGCATCCTCTGGGCATATGCTGAGTCATGTGGTCGGATTCAGATTGGCCCGGCGCCAGAATGAATACTGTATTGAATTGTCGCTGTATGATGCGCGCAGTGGAGCAACTATCTGGCAGGATCAGGTATCGGGCAGCGGATTCGAGCAGGCATTGGAAACCGTCACCTGGCGCCTCTATCGAGCGGTTCAAACGAAGCGTCGCTGGTCGGATTGGCTCTTTGGGGTCAAGGGGGATTGTGCCGGTGATCACGACACGTGTGAGTGGGCAAAGATGGCTGAGCACGCCTTCTCGCAGGGATTGTTTTCCCGGATCGACCGGCTCAAACCGGTCCTCCTGGCCAATCCCCAGCATGCCTTTGTTTCGGTGGCGCTGGATTATCTCCGGTGCAACGTGACCGGTGCACCGGGAAGCTGTCGGTTCAATCCCCATGCCACACCGTTGTTGCTGGAGCCGGATTCAGATCGGGAGCGTCTCTCCCTTGCGTTGAGCAGCACTGGTCAGAACGGACAGGTGGTGAAACGGGAGTTGTGCAAAATGGTGGACAGCCCTGATCAACTGGTGCGCAACGTGGCCCGTGTGGTCGGCCGGGAGTTGTCCTGTCTCGACGAGACAGACGGCATCTGCTCCCGGTTCGACAGTTTTTTCGACCGCTTGTCCTGTGTCGCCGAATCCGAGCGGGACGATGATGCCAAGACAGCTGCGCGTTATCTGGATGAAGCCTGTCAACTCGAGATCGGTCATCAAATGGTGCTCTCGGTGGTGTCATCTGTGCCGGCCCGTCGTTCCCTGGAAAACGCCACTTCCTGGCTCCGCCGTTCGGCGCTTCGCCACGGACAGAAGAGTCCGGCCGTGGCCAGGAGCATGTTTCGCTACCATATGATCTTGGGACACGGCACTGATGCATTGATCTGGGCGAGGCGTTCGGCGAGACCGTTGCGCAGAGAGTCGCTGGCCCTGCAGCTGGACGGCTGGCTGCGCGGAGGGGTGGAACGATCGGCCATGTGGCTTCGCCAACGGTACGCCGTCTCGCGAACAGAGAACAGCGATAGATTTGTATATGATGTGCGTAATTCAATCCAACCCATCGTGCTGACGGGCAGCTCGGAGTTGGCCGCGGTATGGCTCAACGCTTTGGGACCGACCTCCCGGTACAAGGGGATTTTGGCTCAGGCGATTGCGTTCGTTCGGGCCATCGAGGCTGCTGATCGGGACGGTTGCGAGTCGTATCGCGATCCGGGTCATCCGTTGACTCTGGAAGGTCTGTACTACTGCGGTTGGTTCGACCAGATCGTCCTGCATTCACGTCACCGCCGATCCCCGGAGTACGTTCACCGCGTCGGTGCTTTCCTCGTCGCGGACGCCCATTTGCACAGTGGTCGCCTTCGTACCGCCGAGCAGGCATTTGTTGATCTGATCGCCGATCCGTTGGTGCGCATCGAGAATCCCGTCGCCTCCATTCTGGGCCTGGAGCGGCTGGCCCGATTGGCTCGCGAACAGCGCGACGAAAACCTGTCTCGAACGTACTACAATGCGTTTTTAGAGAGTTGGAGTGGACTGGACGTTCCGCTGGTCGAGCATATCTCAGCTCTCGAATTCGTTTCTGCAAATCGTCGTTGAGCGTATCAGCGTATCAGCGGATCGACTGATCGGGACGCAGCCTGGACCGCTCATCGAATCGTCGCCGGTATTCAGCTGAGCTGGTACCGGACCGTGACGGTTCAGTCCGCCAACTCTGCAAAAAGAATCTGTTTTTCGTCCGAAACAGCTCATTTGATCGTTATCTTTATAGGATGATGAATTCGACGAGTAATGCGCTGCCACTTCGAAATCGTGTCGGTGTTCCCATTCCATCCGGATCCCTTTATGGTGTTTTGATGATGGGGGTGAATATTGGGCTCCCAATATGTCTCCTGATGGCAGGTGGGTGCAAGTCCGGCGGTTCCAACGATTCACAGCCGGTGCGGCCGAAAAAAACGATCGAGCGGACCATCGGTACTCCCAGAGAGTGCACGCTGCGAAATCCCCTGGTTGCGTTTGCGGTGCGCACCGGGCAACTTCGGGACGAGTCCCAAGCGGCCCGCCTCACCCAACTCGATCTCGCCAATGTCAATGCGAGGATCTTTATCAATGAGCGGTGGTCCATTCTCGGTCCGCCCCTGGAGATAGGAACCGATTTTGACGATACGGACCCGCTGATTTCAGAAGATGTGGCAGAGGTACGCTACCAGTCCATGTTGGAAAAGAGAGGGATAGAGACCCCGCCGTGGCGGGACGGCGACCTGTGGGCCCTGCGCTGTTTTCCCTCACTGAAGAAGCTCGATATCTACGGTAACGGAATCGAGGATTTTAGTGAGATTTCCTCCCTGGTTCAGTTGGAGGAGTTGGCGATCGGGCTGAGGACCGATACGTCGGATTTTGACCGTGGACTGGCCCTCCGCTCCGTTGGTTCGCCGGACAGTCTGCATTTTCTACGGGAGCTGAAGCACCTGCGGGAGTTGCATCTCGGCAACCTTTCCTTGAGTTCATTGGACTCCCTGCCGCATTTGCCCGAGTTGCGGGTATTGAATCTCACCAGCAACACACTCAGGAACGTCAATCGGCTAGCCCAATTCTCCCGGCTCGAACACTTGAGTCTGGCGTACAATGAGATTGACACTATCGATTCGCTCGCCGATTTGCGTCACCTTGAGGTATTGGATATCAGCAACAACAAGATCGCCCGCTTGAAAAGATTTTTTGATTTGCGAATCACACGACTAAAAGAGACGTTTAAGGATCAGAATAGAGAGTCTCGGTTGCTCGCGCTGATGGAATTGGTTGCATCGACACAAATCGATGTTTCGCAAAACAAAATCTGCGACGAGCATGTGAAAGCTCAGCTGGCGCTCGTCTGGAAGAGAGTGGTCGGTCTGAACGACCAGAATTGTCAGCGGGACGAGTCGGACGGTCCGGTGTCCCGGTAGGGTGAACTGTGCGCGATGAGAGTTTACTGTCCACAGTTTTGCCGGGTGGCGCGGTGGTCCGCGAAATATGGGGGATTTGATGTTGGTATGAATATTGCGGTGCTGAGAGATGACGGGTCGACTGCGCCAGAAGGCACAAATCGCACGCGCATTGCTGACGGTGGGGATTCAACTTCACGACCCGGCGAGGAGAAGAAATGTCTAGTTTTTCACGAGAACCGACCTGCACCGGATCCGGATGGGTGATCGGACTGATTATTGGATTGATTGTGGTAGCAGTCGAATCGACTGGGATAGCCCAATGTACCAAGGACGTCGATTGCAAGGGAACTCGGGTCTGCATTGATGGCGCCTGCCAAGAGCCCGCGGCGT
>JANQET010000193.1 GCA_028278265.1 Myxococcota bacterium | reverse complement strand
ATTTTATCTCGTCGACTACAAAACCAACTTCTTGGGGCCCCAGCCTCAGCACTACGACCTACCCTCAATGACCGCCGCGATGGGCGAGCACCACTATTTTCTCCAGTACCATCTGTACACCGTCGCCCTGTATCGCTATCTGCGCCACCGCTGGTCCGGGTTCGACTACGATCGCCATTTCGGTCAGGTGTTTTATCTCTTTGTGCGGGGGATGTCCCCAAAGACGGGCTCCCGCCTGGGTGTCTTTGCCGATCGGCCGAGTCGCGAGCTGATCGAAGCGCTCTCCAACCGGCTGTAAACCTTAAACCTTACGTGGGCACGCGATCGATTGCCCGACGCTCCTGTCATGCTTTGTAATGGTAAGGGGCCGTGGGGACGCTTATGCCTATAGATAGAACACGCCGCCGCGAACGAGGCGATGAGAAAAGGAGCAACCCATGTCAGCATCAATAGCGGGTGAATGGACGCTCTACCAGAGTGAGATGACCCACGAGACGAGAAACGTATTCGAGAAAGCCACCAAAGACATCTACGGTGTAAGGTACCAGCCCGTAGCCTTTGCCGCGCAGGTGGTCGAAGGGGTGAATTACAGTTTCTTTTGCAACGCGGCGGGCATCTATCCGGGAAAGATCAACCAGCCGGCGATCATCGACGTCTGTCAAAAGCCCGGCGGTGTGCCCTATGTCACCGGGATTCGCCTGCTCGAGCCCTAATTGGCAGCTGGCCGAAATGCCTTCCCCGCGTTGATTTTGCTTTCAATCGGTTTATACAATTGGAGACTTTCGTCGTGAGGATTGACCATGTGTTTGGCGATTCCGATGCAGGTGAAATCGATCGAGGACGATTTTGCCGTCGTGGACAGCGGAGGGGTGTCCCTGAGGGTGGGCCTGGCGCTCGTCGAAGGGGTGGTTCCCGGCGATTATCTGATTGTCCATGCGGGCTACGCCATTCAGGTGCTCAGTGAGGAGGAGGCCCGGGAGACGCTGGCCATTTTTGAGCGATTGGAACAATCATGGTCGGGGTAACCGGCGGTGCGCCCCCTCGCGACGCCGCCGAACTGTTGGCTCGGCTCAACGCTCGTCAGGGGCGGGCGGTCACCTTCATGGAGGTGTGCGGCACCCACACGATGGCAGTGGCGCGCAGCGGGCTGCGCGGTTTGCTCCCCCCTTCGATTCGCTTGATTTCCGGACCGGGATGCCCCGTCTGCGTCACCCCGGTGGGATTTATCGATCACTGTCTGGCCCTGGCCGAAAAAGAGGAGGTGATGGTCACCACCTTCGGCGATTTGATGCGTGTCCCCGGATCGGTGAAAGAGGGTGACGCAGGACCCGTCTGCACGTTGAGCAACGCCAAGGCACTCGGGGCGCGGGTGACACCGGTCTACTCTCCGTTGGAGGCCCTCGACATTGCCAAACAGGAGCCCGACTGTGAGGTGGTCTTTCTCGGTGTCGGGTTCGAAACGACCGCCCCGGGGTTGGCTGCCACCGTGTTGCAGGCTGAGCGGGAAGGGGTGGCGAATTTCTCCATGTTGGTCGCCGCCAAGACGATTCCGATGGCCCTCGAAGTCCTGGCCACAGCTGAAGAGCTGGCCCTGGACGGCTTCCTGTGCCCGGGGCATGTCAGCGTGATTCTCGGGGAGCAGGTGTACCACCCGTTGGTCGAGACCCACGGGATGTCCTGCGCGATCGCCGGGTTCGAACCCAAGGAGATCCTGCTCGGTATCTGCGCCTTGGTCGATCAAGTGGATGGGGCGCTCACCCGAGTGGAGAACTGTTACCCCGGTCCGGTCCGCCCGACGGGAAATCCCAAGGCACTGACGGTGATGAACCGGGTTTTCGAGGGTTGCGATAGCGTGTGGCGCGGTCTGGGGGCCATTCCACGGAGCGGCCTGCGCCTCCGGCCGGAGTTTCGGGTGTACGATGCGGCGCAGCGCTTTGACGTAACCCTGCCCCGGCCGGTTGAGCCGCGGGGCTGTCGGTGCGGCGATGTGCTTCGCGGGGTGCTGGATCCAAAGGAGTGCGGCCTGTTCGGCAAGCGGTGCACACCGGAAGATCCGCAAGGGGCTTGCATGGTCAGTCAGGAGGGGTCCTGCGCGGCGCGGTATCTCTACCTCGGTGGAGGTGATGCATGATCACGATGGGCCACGGAGCGGGCGGGCGACTAAGCCATCGCCTGATCGAAGAACACCTGCTGCCCCGACTGGCCAATCCGGTGCTGTCCGAACTCGGCGATGCAGCGGTGATCGGCGATCTGGCGCTGACCACCGATACCTACGTGGTAACCCCGCGGAACTTTCCCGGGGGGGATATCGGGCGGTTGGCAATCTGCGGAACGATCAACGATTTGTCGATGGTCGGGGCGATTCCGCTGGGATTGAGCGCGGGCCTGATCCTCGAGGAGGGGTTGGCCATCGCTGAACTGGACCGCATTGTCCAGTCGATGGCGGACACGGCTCGCGAGGCAGGGGTCGAGGTGGTCACCGGCGACACCAAAGTGGTGCCCCGCGGGGCCTGCGACGGGGTGTACATCAACACCTCGGGAGTGGGTCGAATCGATCCGCAGTTCGCGCCGAAACCCGGCCGATGCACCGCTCAGGACAAAATACTCGTCAGCGGCACCATCGGCGACCACGGCATGGCGGTGATGACCGCACGGGAATCCCTGTCGATCGGCGATACTCTACGCAGTGATGTGGCGCCGCTGAACGGGTTGGTTCAACTGCTTCGAGAGCGAGACATCCCGGTACACGCGATGAAGGATCCGACCCGCGGCGGCGTGGGACAAAATCTGATTGAAATCGCCAGCGCAGCCGAGGTCCGCATTGTCATTGATGAACGCGCCTTGCCGATCACCCCGCCGGTGCGAGCCGCCTGTGAGCTGCTGGGTATCGATCCCCTGTTCGTGGCCAACGAAGGCAAATTCCTGGCTTCCATTCCCACCGACCACGCCGAAGCCGCACTGTCCTGTGTCAGAACCCACCCGTTGGGCCGAAATGCAGCGTTGATTGGTGAAGTGCAGACCGGCGAACCGGGATTAGTACTCACCACGGCCCTCGGCGGTCAGCGTCGTGTGCGCATGCCGGTGGGAGAACTGTTGCCGCGAATCTGTTAATTCGGCCTACTGGATTAAATTAAAACTGCAAAAATTTTTTATACTTGCAATTTTACCCCACTGTCCCCGATGATGACAAGACGGGATTTCAAGGGACTGTCGTCCGCGTTGACCAACGTGTGACCGAGAAAAGGAGTAGCATGATGAAGAGATGTGTCTTGGTTTTGCTGATCTGTGGAATGGGAGTGGTGCTCACCGCCTGTGAAGAACCGGTGGATGAGCCCAACGCCGCGGCCGAGCTCGTCACTGCGGAGGGGGACGAACAGCTCCGGTCACCCAATGATCCCCATGTGCCCACCGGCTTGGGCGCCTGGTTCGAGGGGTGGTACACCCGGGTCAGCGATCTCGACGGCAATCGGTCGATAGCGATCATTGCCGCATCCCACAAACCCAACGGCGTCGCCTACGAACCGGGCCTGATCATGCCCGGGTACATCGGCATTCTGATCAGCGACGGCAATGGCAGTGAAACCAAGTCGTTCGAGTATTTTCCCGAGCAATCGTACATTCTCAAGGACGGGGAACCGGTGAGTGAGAATCCGGATTTCTGGTCACCCGCGGACTTCGAGTGGATCGCCCCCGGTTTTGGTTCGGTGACCGAGAATTCCGTGGACATCGAAGTTCCGGGCGTGGTTTCAGTACACGTGCAGACCGGTGACCCCCTGCCCTGGAACGACTGTTTCAGCGAAGCGGGTCCCGAGGGAATCCTCTCGTTCTTACCCCTGCCGCTGCACTGGCACGTGAGCAGCCTGGGTTCCTTGTCCACCTACGAGTACACGATTTACGACGATGCGGGAGATATTCACATCGCCAGCGAGGGGTACGCCCATCTGGAGAAGAATTGGGGCGCCGGCTTTCCCCTGGCCTGGTCCTGGGGCCAGGGCATTGCCGACGACAACAACGCCCAGTTCGTGTACGGCGGGGGACGGGTGGAGCTGATTCCGGGCCTGGTGATCAAACCGTGGATTATGGGCTATCGCTCGGACCGCTTGTCGTGGGACTTCAATTTTGCCAATCTGGGAACAAAATTCACCACTGAGGTTTCGTCGTGTGACGGGGACTTTTTCATGAGGGTCAAGGATCCCACCCGAACTCTGGAGCTGCACGCGGTCGCCCCGCTCGAGAGCTTCGGCGATGTGTCGATTCCCACTGCGGACGGTTGGGTGCCCGGGACCGGGGGCGAGTCGTTCTCCGCCACGGTGACCGTGCGGGCATATTGGCACACTCCTTGGGGCGGATTGTTTGGCATCGAGCATTTCATCGAAGAGACCACGTTCCATAACGCGGCGTTGGAATTCGGCGCGGACTGGGTTTGCGACGAGTAGGCCGAAATCGGTAACACCTTCCCGCCGTTTCGATTTGGGGTTAAGCTGGCAACGTCCGGTTTTCAGCTATACTTTTTGGTGATGCGGGTGCCGTAGCGGCGAGCATCAGGGGTGAATCCGATGGTAAAAAGCATTCGAATTTTAGCGATTCTGGTTGGTCTCGTGATGGGGTGCATGGGGTGTGGGGCGACCGATGTGGGTGATCAGGACACCGATACCACACCGGTTGGTGAAGACTACTACCCGATGGCGGTCGGCAACAGCTGGACCTATCTGGAGACCTTCGACATGGGCGGCAGTGAGCATCTGTTCTACGAGGTCACCGGTATCGAGACAGTCGATTTGCCCTATGGCGACTTGGGCCAGCAAGAGCTGTTTGCCCTTGAAAACACATTTGCCGACACTCCCCTGGAGAAGCGAATTCAATTCATCGGAGATGACGGGGTGCGGGCCGACCGGTTGCAGCACCTGATTTGGGATCGGGACGGTGTGTTGACCAAGCAACGGGATTTTGTGCCGGGATTCTTGCGGTTCGATCGGCAGAAAGTCAGCGTCGGCGAGCAGTGGTCCGAATCGGTGGATCGCTTCACCGACCTCAAGGACGGTACGGCGGTTGTCCAGAGCACCGTGATCTATCAATACGAAATCATTGCCGCCGACGAGCCGGTCACCGTTCCCGCGGGGACATTCGAGTGTCTGAAAGTAAAACGCACCGTCACCGTGGGAACCGATCCTGAGGAAAAGATTTACTTTTTCGCCAAAGGGATCGGCAAAGTGAAAGAGGTGACCACCGGCCTCAAAATGGAGGAGCTCACCTCGGTGCAGATCTCCCCCTGATCATTCCCTTTCACCGATCAGCTACGTCTTTGAAAACTGACTTGTCAGTCGGTCCAATACCAAAAATCACTTAGGTTCTGTCGATAATTGACGTTTTAGTAAATGATCCGTGGAAAGGGCGAGCCGGGATCGAGGAGGCGTTTGCCATTCGAAAGTAGAGAAATTAATGAATAATTTTAATAAGATAGGTCTTCTTTTGTGTTTTCTGGTAATCACGATGCTCCACTCGCGACCAAGCGCATCGGAGACCGGAAACTACAACATTCATCTCGAGGCCGGACCCGCCTTTGCCTTGGCCGGGTGGCAGGCCGAAGAATTGGGGGTCGGCATTTGGGGCGCCGCGCGATTCGAATGGGCGCTGTTCGAGCGATTGGGTCTGGAGGCGGGCGGGGGATACCTGGGTTTTTTCACCGGGAGTCACCCGCGGGGATTCGAACCATTGGACGGGGCCTACTTAATCGCTGGCTCGTTGGGGGCGCGCGTTCGCCTGCTCAACGACGAAGAGGGGTATCTGCTGACCACGGGTGCCGGCCGAGACCACATCGGTAACTGGTGGGGGAACCTCTGGCTCGACGCCCATGGGGACTACTTTTACACCGGCGGTGAGCATCGGTTTGGTGCGGATGTGGGCATCGGTGCGGAGCTTTCGCTGCTCAACGGGTTTCAGGTGGGCCCTTTTGCCCGGGGGATGTACATTTACCAGCCCGACTCGGTAAACCAGCGGGACTCGGACGATGGGTGGATTTTGCTGGCTGGGCTCACCGTTTCGATTGCCATTCCCTTGGAGGGCAAGAGAATACCGGACTCGGACAACGACGGTATTCTCGATCCGGACGATCAATGCGTCTCCATTCCCGAGGATCGGGATGAGTTCGAGGATGACGACGGGTGTCCCGATGAAGACAACGACAAAGACGGGGTGCCCGACACCGGGGACAAATGCCCGTTGGAACCCGAGGATCCGGACGGTTTCGAGGACGATGACGGGTGTCCCGATGAGGACAATGACAAAGACGGGGTACCCGATTCGGTGGATCAGTGTGACGGTGAGCGGGAAGACAAGGACAATTTCCAAGACGACGACGGCTGCATCGATGCGGACAACGACGGAGACGGACTCTTAGACGGTGACGACGACTGTCCCGATGAGCCCGAATTGGTCAACGACGTCAACGATCACGACGGCTGCCCCGAGGGGGACAAGGATCGGGACGGGTTCATCGATGAGTTGGACAGTTGCCCCAGCGAACCGGAAACGGTCAACGGGGTCAAGGACGACGACGGCTGCCCGGACAAGGCGCTCGTCGAGGTGCAGGCAAACAAAATCCTGGGAGGGGAGCGAATCTTTTTCGATACGGGATATGCCCGGGTCAAGCGGTTGTCCCGTGAATTCTTGAAGGAGCTGGCCCAGCTGATCAAGAGCCATCCCGAGTTCGTGCTCATCTCGATCAAGGGGCACACCGACGATGTGGGCGACCCGGAGTTCAACTACAAGTTGTCTGTGCGACGGGCGCGGCGCGTCAAGCAGTACCTGGTCAGGCTGAAAGTGGATCGGGACCGGTTGGTGGTCGAGGGGTTTGGTGAGACCGCACCGTGGAAAACCGGCGACAGCGACCAGGATCGACAGAAAAACCGACGGGTGGAGATCACGATTACCAAGGTGGACGAAGCGCTGGCCACCACTCCGATCGCTCCGGAAACACAAGAGGCGATCAACACCCCTGCTGATCCATCTCCCTACTCGACTGCGCCTTCGTCCAAACCCGAAGCCAAGGTCCCGTCCAAGAAACCTTCGCCGCCGCTGAAATTGAAAGAGGAGAATCCGTACAGCGCCAGCGAGCCGGAAAAGGAGGAAACCACCACACCGAAACCACCAGCAAAAAAGGCGCCCGACAAAAAGCCCGATAAATCGGCTGACCAGAAGACCGACAAACCCGCCAAGACCCCGTTGAAACTCAAAGAAGACAACCCCTATTCCACCGACGAACCGGATCCCCCGGCAAAATCGAAACCAAAGCCAAAGTCGAAGCCGGCCGAAGACAATCCCTACGGTACGTCGGCACCGTCAAAGAGCAAGTCGAAAAATCCCCCCCCAGCCAAACCGAAGTCCGAGGACAACCCCTACGATGCGCCGACCGGGTCGGATGGCCAATCGGGAAAACAGTCCCGGACCGCGCCGAAGGGCGAGTCGACGAATAAGCCGGCGGCTGAAGCCCACCCCGGGCTGGCCGAGGAAAATCCCTATGAATAAATTAAGATTGATAAACAAAATTGTGGCGATCGGAGCGTGGTTGTTTTTTGCGACCCACGGTTGTGGCGGGCCGGTGGTCGGCGCGGAATGCGAAGAGGAGATGTCCCTGTGTGCCAACGGCTGCTACAACCTCAGCGTCGATGAGCTCAATTGTGGCCAGTGTGGTCAGACCTGTCCTGCGGATCAGGTGTGTGTGAGCGGTGCCTGCGTACCGGATTGCGGTTTGCTCATCTGGTGTGTCGATGAGTGCGTCGATACGAGAACCGATCACGAGCACTGCGGTCAGTGCAATGCTCCTTGTGAGCTGAACGAGGGGTGCATCAGCAGTTCCTGTGTGGTGCAGTGTGATCCGGGATTGGCCGCCTGTAGTGGCGATTGCGTCGATATTCAAACCCATGCGAGCCATTGTGGTTCATGCGATACTCCCTGCCCCACGACCCACAAATGCGAGGGGGGTGAGTGCGTATTGGATTGCGATGTCGGTACGATTAACTGCCATGAAGAGTGCATCGATCCGCTGACCGATTCGCTGCATTGTGGGGGTTGCGATCAGCCCTGCGCGATCGATCGGGAGTGTCGGGGGGGGCAGTGCGAATGCCTGCTGGCCTTGACCGAATGCAACGGAGAGTGTGTCGACACCCAGACCGACGATGCCCACTGTGGACAGTGCGATCAGCCCTGCGCCAGCGACGAGGCCTGCGAGACGGGAGAGTGCGTGATCCAATGCGATCCGGGACTCCTGTTGTGTGACGGGGAGTGTATCGATCCGCTGACCAATTCGCTGCACTGTGGGGACTGTGATCAGCCCTGTGGGATCGATCACGTGTGCCAAGGCGGGGAGTGCGTGATTGACTGCGACGATGGGTTGGTCGATTGCAACGACGAGTGCGTGAACACGCAGACCGATCCCCTACACTGTGGAGATTGTAACCAGCCCTGTGAGCTGGACGAAGAGTGCGCCCAAGGGGAGTGCATTCCCGACTGCGGTGAGCTGACCTGGTGTGGAGAAGAATGCGTCGATCTGACCACCGACGATCTGCACTGCGGAGAATGTGACAATCCATGTGCCGGAGGCTGGGAATGTCAAAGCTCCGAGTGTTATCTCATCTGCGATCCGCCGCTGACCAATTGCGACAATGAATGTGTCGATCTGCAGATACATCCCCTTCATTGCGGCGACTGTTTTGTCGAGTGCGAATCGGGTATTTGTCTGGACGGTGATTGCCGCGAGGAGGCGGTAGGCCATCTGATTGCCATTGGTCACGATTTCATGACCAACCACGCCACCCTGCGCCGGTTGTTGGGCAACGCGATTTTCATCGCGCCCAAAAATCCGGTGACCGTATTGGCGTACGGCGAATTCGCCGACCAGACCGCCGGGGGACATGTGGAGCTGATCGACGGGATCATCGATGCCGAGGCAGAGCTCAAAGGCCGTACCTGGACTAAGACCTCTGCGAATCAGGCGGCGGCGGTGATCGACTCGCTGCTGAATCACCGGGTGTTGCTGGTGTATCGCCAGGTACTGGGAACCGATTTGACACTTGGTGCGGTGGGGGCCGGATGGTCCGCCGTACTGGATCAATTCTTCCGGCTGGGTGGTATCGCCGTGTTCATCGACGCGGCCGGAACCAACGCGGGAACGTGGCAGATCTTCGAAGGCGCCGGGGTGTTCGACTGCACCGGCATAACCGCCATCATCGGCGCCACCGCCGAAGTGGTGGACCCGGGCGATGCAGTCGCCCAAGGACTGGTCAGCCAGTACTTCGCCACCCAGAACAGCGCCTACTTCCTCACCAC
The DNA here is from genome assembly GCA_028278265.1 of Myxococcota bacterium. Taxonomy (GTDB): domain Bacteria; phylum Myxococcota_A; class Polyangia; order JAAYKL01; family JAAYKL01; genus JANQET01. Next base: position 2,035 of record JANQET010000193.1, on the reverse strand, counting down.
CGAACCGGACATCGTGGTTCAAGAACTCACCACCACCAACCCCTTCGTGATCCACAAAATAATCAGCGGATCAAAGGATCTGAGGGATCTGGGGAGGGATCTGGGGTCTGACCCCGACAATTGACACTTTTTGGGGGAACCGCTCACACCAGTGCTCTTCCCAAACTTGAAATTCAGGGATCGCTTTTCGACTCCGCCGTAGGTCGCGGGAAACGTGAGAACCGCTCATACCCAACGCTTTACCGATCGCTTTCTGGGACATGTAGGTGGACTGCTTTAGTGCCCACACGGCGAACCTTCGAGCCGGGTTTCCCCTACGCCCTTTTATCCCGCGTCTCAGTTCCTTCAGTTTCACCCCTGTTATCCGGCATATCTCGTCGAGGAGCTCTTCAATCTCGAAAGAAGTCTCACTTGGACCGTCTCCCACCCCACTCGATGCATAACCGCTCCAATCGATCCAGCCCGTTTTCTGATCGAAGTTCTCCGGCCAAGCCAGTCGACCGCGATGGAGTCCGAGAATCATTTTGCCGAGCTCTTTCCGTGATTCGAATCGCTCGAGCAGTTTGGTGGTCAGCCACGACGGTTCACGCTCTTTTTTCATGTAGGCGCGGTGACTCGTCCAGGCAATTGCCGCATCAACTCGGGTAATAAAATTTGCCCGCAAGGGGTTGAGGTGAATGTATGCCAGCAGGTAGAAGAGGTACGCTTCATCGAGGACCAACTGGCTTTTGAATCTACCCCGAAAGACCGAGCCATCCCAACCGTATCGGTAGTTGATTCGTTGAGTATACACCTGGCCCAACCACTTCATTGAGCTGGACAAGCTGGCGCGTGGCGACCTCACCAAGAGGTGGTAGTGATTGGGCATCAGGGAGTAGGCATGGATCTCGACGCCGTGCTGTTTCACGGTTTCCTCGATCATTTCGATGAACAGCAGACAGTCGTCATCCTTCTCGAAAATTCGCGCGCGGCGGTTGCCGCGATTCATGACGTGATGCCAGGCACCCTCGAAATCTTCTCTTGGTAGTCTCGCCATGATCGAGAGTCATACTTCAGCCCAAGAAAAGTGTCAATTGTCGGGGTCAGACCCCAGGTCCCACCCCAGGTCCCACTGTCGGGGTCACCCATTAGATGGTTATACAGACCCCAGGTCCCCCCGGGTCCCAGGTCTGGTTAATCCCAGTCGGCGAGTTTGTCTAGGTCGAATTGTTCGGGGTGTCTGACGAATTCTCGGGCGGCTTCGTAGTCGGGTTCGCGGATGAAGTGGAAGCTGTCGTAGACCAGCTTGAATTCCTGGGTGGTGACGTCGACGAGGCGGGGGATGATTTTTCCGTCTTCCCCGCTGACATCTTCTAGATAGAGGGGTTCGATGGTGCCGTCTCCTTTGGCCACGACGATGCAACCGGTCTTGCCCTGATCGAAGAGCGTTTTGACGCCGGAGCCGAGCAGGGTGCAGTAGCGCACGTCAAAAGCGGTCGGGGTGCAGCAGCGAATTTCGTAGCCGATTTCCACAGGGCGGCTTTTGATTTTGATATCCAGGCGGTGCAGTTCCTGTTGCAGGAGAATGTTGTAGATGTGCGCTTTGCTCACGTTCCCCAGCTCGGGATGACCGTGATCGTCAAAGGTGAACGTGATCCCCGAATTGAGAATTTCCGATTCACCCATGAAGTGGAAGATCCCTTCGCTGATCACTACCGCCCCATAGTCGATCCCCATCAGGCGTCTTTTGATCATCGACGAGGCGATCATGTTGACGATTTTGGAGAAGGTGATTTTGGTCTCACCGAACATCTCGGGGATGATGATCATCGGGTAGTGGCACGCCGTACCGATGCCAAAGGCCAAGTGCCCGGCCTCCCGACCCATCGACGAGACGACGAACCAGTTGCCGCTGGTGCGAGCATCCTCGTAGACCGTATTGCAGATGCGGGCGCCCTCGTTGCGCGCACTGTGGAAGCCGAACGTGGGCAGGTTCTCCGGCAAGGGGAGATCGTTGTCGATCGTCTTGGGCACGTGGATGTTTTGAATCTCGAGG
>JANQET010000181.1 GCA_028278265.1 Myxococcota bacterium | reverse complement strand
CATTTCCCCCTCTCCACGTGGAGGGCCTCCACGTGGAGAGGGGGAAATGGAACGGGAATGGGAATGGGAACGGAGAGTGGACACCTGGTTGTTCCCTTTCGGCTCCCCTCTCCGCTTGACGGAGAGGGGCTGGGGGTGAGGTTCTTGAAGTGCAGGCCAGGGCAACACTAAGCTATCATTCGGCTGCCGTTCGACAACAATTGCGGCCTATCCGGGGCCACCAGAATGTCGTCTTCGAGTCGAATGCCGAACTCCCCCGGAAGGTAGATGCCCGGCTCGGCGGTGAGCACCATGCCCGGTTGCAGGGGGTCTTTGTTGCCCCTCACACAGATTGGGATCTCGTGAAATTCCAGTCCCAGCCCGTGGCCGCCCCGATGGGTGAAGTACGCGCCATACCCCGCTTTTTCGATGATCTGTCGCGCCGCCAAATCGACCCTTTCGGCGGGCTCCCCGGGGCGGGCCGCTTCGATCGCGGCTGAACGTGCTTCGTCGACAATCTTCCAAACGTCTTTCATCTTTGGGGTCGGCGTCCCGTTGAAGAAGACCCGGGTCAAATCAGAGCGATACCCCTCGACCCAATCCCCCGCATCGATGACCACAATATCGTTCTCTTTCAACCCCTTGGCACCGGCGACCGCATTGGGCATCGCCGTGTTCTCACCGAACTGCACCATCGCTCCTTTGCCGAACCGGCGCGCCAATTCCAGCTCCGTCATGCCGGGCGCTAGCTGGGCTCCAACCCGGGCCATTCGTTCCTCGGTCAGTTGAGCCGCCTTTTTCAAGCAGGCAATCTCGGCCGTACTCTTGATCGCCCGGACCCCTTCGGTCGCCTCGTGGGGATCTACGATTTCCGCTTTGGGCAAGCGGGCACACAACCCACGGTAGTGGTAGACGTTTGCCGTGAGCTCGAGACCGATTTTGGCCCAATCACCGCACTGCTGCTCAATCACCGAGGCCACCCGTTGGTATTGATCCTCTTCGTCGGCCCAACCGAGGACCTCAACCCGACCCGCTCCGCCGACCATCTTCTCCTCCTCGAACCGTGGGCCCATCAGGATCAACTCCCCGTGGTCGAACAACAGAGCCACCAGCAATCTGAACCGCTCCCGCGCGAACTTAAGACCGGTCAAATAATAGAAATTAGCGCCGGGCAGCAGGACCAAGCACGCGATATTGAGACGATTCATCGCCTGGATCACCCGTTTGCGGCGGTCATCATACTCGCTTGGTTGAATGAAGTTCGGCATCTTCCACCTTTTGAAAGGCAAATCCACTCCCACCGCGGGGTACTATGTCCGCTGAAATAACTTAAATCAACATCGATCATCCCATTGTCGAAACCGGCCGTTGAGGTTATACTTGAATCAAAGGTAAAGTATTTGCCTTGGCGAATTTACTTCAAAAAAGGGAGGTCTGAAATGACAGTCCACAAATTACCGGAATTGACGTTTGCCTATGATGCGCTCGAACCGCACATCGACGCCCAGACGATGGAGATCCACCATCAAAAGCACCACGCTGCCTATATCGGCAACCTCAACGCAGCGCTCGAAAAACACCCGGAATTGTTCGACTCATCCGTCGAAGATCTCATGCGACACGTTCACAGTGTGCCCGAAGATATCCATCAGGCGGTGCACAACCACGGCGGCGGGCATGCCAATCACAAATTCTTCTGGTCCATCTTGACCCCAACCCCCAAAAAGGCGCCGGTGGGTCGGTTGGCCCAGGCGATCGACAGCACCTTCGGCTCCTTTGACGCGTTCAAGGACCGGTTTGCCGAGGCGGCGATGTCCCGTTTCGGCTCCGGTTGGGCCTGGCTCTCGGTCGGCAAATTCGCCAACCTATTGATCCATTCGAGCCCCAATCAACACAGCCCGCTGATCAATTCCCTCGAGCCGGTGCTCGGCCTCGACGTCTGGGAGCACGCCTATTACCTGAAATATCAAAACCGACGGGCGGACTACATCGGCGCGTTCTGGCAGGTTCTCGATTGGGAAAAAGCAGAGGAGAACTATCTTCAGGCGATCAAGGGGTGATGGGCATTAATCTTGCCAGATCAGCTTCCAGGGGTGTCGCTTGATATCCCGAATTAGCTCCTTCAAATCGTCGTAAATCTCTTCGTCCGCGGCCAACTGTCCCACGGTGCCCTCCCCCCGATGGATGCGATCGACAATGGTATCCACCTTGGCGATCACCGCATCGGTGCGCTTGGCGATATTGTCCATCCGGCCCAGCGCTGACTTGAGCGAGGCTCTTTCTTCGGGGCCAATCGCATCGCTCAGCTTTTCAATCGCTTCGAGGGAGTGACGAATTTCGGTGATCAGTGGTCCGATTTCCCGGTTCAGCTTGCCGCTCAACGCTTCGAGATTGTTCACGGTCCGCGCGATCTTGGGATTGTCGATGTACTGTCGTTGGGCCCCGTTGACCAACTCCCGGGTTTCCACGAGCAACCCGTCCAGATTGGTCGTGATTTGCTCGAACCTTCCTACGGGCATCCCCCCGTCGACCAGGCTCTCCACCGCGCCCACCAGGTGGGCTCCTCCGCTGAGCAGTTGATCCAGATGCTCAGCGTTTCGCTCGAGCAAGCCGTTGAGCCCGTTGACCAGCTCAGCCGCATCGGCCAAGAACAGGTCGAGGCGAGGGGGATCGATGCCAAACACGGGGCGTTCCAAATCGAGCCTGTCCGGGGCAAAACCGGGATCGATTTCCAAGAACGGATCACCCAACACCCCCTTGGTGGTGATATAGAACCGGGCATCTCCGCGCAGCGCGTCGACCACATCCTCATCCAGCTCGATCCTGGCGCGAACCAGCGCGGGACGCCGGGTCGTGGGATGCTCGGGCCCGCTCTGCCCCAAAAAGCTCATCTCAGTGATCACCCCCACCTTGCGGCCGGCGACCTTCACCGATGCATTGGGCAGCAGTCCACCGGGATTTTGGAAATAAATTTCAACGGTTTTGCGCGTGGCGAACGACCAGTCCCCCAGCACCAGCACAAAGGTGACCAGCAGGGCCAGAGCCACCAGAATCACCGCGCCGACTTTCAGCTCCAAATGCCGTTCGTCACTGCCCGGCTGGTTCATGCTCGGCCTCTTTGAGTCACCCGTTGCACTATTTGGTCATCCCTTTTCCGGTCGTCCTTCGATAAAACTCCGTACCACGGAATCGGTGGTGGCCGCCAGTTCCTTGACCGTGCCCAAGAAGCGGACCGCCCCTTCGTGGAGCATCACCAAGCGGTCGGCGATATCAAAGACCGAGCGCACATCGTGGGAGACCACCACCTGGGTTACCCCACGGGAGGCCAGCGGACCGGTCACCAGGGCGTCGAATTTGCGCGCCGCCAGCGGATCCAATCCGGTGGTCGGCTCGTCGTAGAGAATGGCTCGCGGCTCGAGGGTCATCGTCCGGGCGATCGCCACCAGCTTGCGCAATCCCGGCCCCAAGGCCGAGGGATCCCGATAGGCCAGGTGATCGACACCGGTCTGCACCAAGTAACCCAAGGCCCGCTCCCGCGCCCGATGGGGGGGCAACTTGTAGTGCTTGCGCAACGGCAGGGCCACATTGTCCACACAGCTGAGGGAATCAAACAGGGTCGCCTGCTGAAATACCATGCCGCACCGGCGTCGCAGCTGGGTCAGGGCTTTGGTGTCCATCGTCGTGACATCCTCCCCATCAAAGCGGATCGCCCCTTGATTGGGTTTGAGCAATCCCACGAGCTGTTTGATCATCACGCTCTTGCCCACCCCGGAGCGACCGACGATGCAAAAAATTTCCCCCGGTTCGATGGTCACACTGACGTCGCGCAGAATCTGTTTTCCACCGAGGGTAATGGAAACGTTTTCGTACTCAATGGTCATTGCGCCACCGCATGACTGATCAGGGAAATCAGCGAATCGAGCACCACCACGGCGAGCGAGCATCCGACCACTGCATCGGTGGTCGCCTGCCCAACCCCTCTTGCGCCTCCATGGGCCGCCAGACCACACGCGCCGGAGACGATCGGCACGGCAATGCCGTAGGCCAGCGCCTTGGCCAGCCCTTGGATCACGTCGGCGGCGCCAATCAACTCAAAGTTCCAGTAGGTGCTGGCAGCCGTGGAGAACAACACCGCACCGGTGATCAGGCCGGCAAAGGCCGAGGCCACCGCGCCGATTATCACCAGGGCCAGCGACGCCAGGATGCCCCCCCGCAACCGGGGCACCATCAGCACTTCAACCGGATCGGCGGCACACAATCGCATCGCATCGAGCTGTTCGGTGACCGCCATGGCACCGATCTCCGCGGCAATTCCCGCGCCGACCCGGCAGGCCACTAGCATTCCGATCACGGTCGGCCCCAATACCCGCACCAACAGCTTGAGAAACGAGGCCCCGACCAGCTGGGTGTCGCCCACAGCGCGGGCCAACTGCTCGGTGGACTGATAGACCATGATCATGCCCACAAAGGCCATCGCCACGACAATGAAGATGAGCGATCCGTTGGCAAATCGATAGGCCATGCGAAGGGAGTCTTGTGGATCGGTGCGGGCGACGAGTAACAGCTTGAACGTCCTGCCCAGCAGCAGCGCAAATGAACCGATGCGGGCGATGACCTGGGTCACCCCGGAGGTTCTCTGCAGTTCGGGAACGTGGAACCCGGCATCGGCCAAGGTGTGGCGGTCGAACAAGGCCTTTTGCCTATCCCGATCGCTCGGCCGTCGCGAAAATCGATCGAAGAAGCTCTTGCGGTGTGGCGTCATGTGTTAAAACTCGTCGATTCATGGTACCAGGGCTTTCGAGATGACCCAAGAAACCGGTTCAAACCAATTGCAGGCGGCAGTATGAGTTCCCGACCATTTGATATCACCATCATCGGCGGTGGGATTGTCGGTACGGCGACCGGAATGATCCTCTCCCGTCTACCGAACGTCTCGCTGTTGCTGCTCGAGGCAGAGGAAGGACTGGCGGCCCATCAGACCGGCCACAACAGCGGCGTGATCCACTCGGGCCTGTACTATCGCCCGGGATCGCTCAAGGCGGTCAATTGTACCTTGGGACGGGAAGCGCTCTACCGTTTCTGCGCTGAACAGGAGATTCCCCACGACCGCTGCGGCAAAATTGTCGTTGCCACCCGTCCCGAAGAGCTCGCCCCACTCGACCAACTGGCCGAACGCGGCGCGCAAAACGGCCTGACCGACCTGCGCCGCCTCGGGCCCGAAGAGATCCGCGAGCTGGAGCCCCACATCGACGGCATCGCCGGTCTTCACGTCCCCCAGACCGGTATTGTCGATTTCACCGCGGTCACCCGGCGATACGCCGAGCTGTTCGAACACAACGGAGGACACCTTCGGCTCAACACCCGACTGCGAAAGTGTGTGCGCGACGGCACCGAGCTGGTGTTGTCGACCACCCAGGGGGAGTTTCGCTCCCGCTACCTGATCAACTGCGGCGGCCTTCAGGCAGATCGCATCGCCCGGCTGTGCGGCCTGAACCCGGGCCTGAAAATAGTCCCTTTTCGCGGCGAGTATTACGAGCTCAGACCGGACCGCCGCGGTCTGGTTCGCAACCTGGTCTACCCGGTGCCCGATCCCCGATATCCGTTTCTCGGGGTGCACTTTACCCGCATGATCGACGCCGGGGTCGAAGCCGGTCCCAACGCGGTGCTGGCGTTCAAACGGGAGGGCTACGGCCGGTGCTCGATATCCTTCCCCGATACGGCCTCGTTTCTGTTTTACCGGGGTTTTTGGAAAATGGCGTTCAAGTACTGGCGCACGGGCCTCGGTGAGACCTGGCGCTCCTGGAGCAAGCGGGCCTTTGTCGCCGCTCTACGTCGCTTGATGCCCGAGCTCCAACTGGGAGATGTCCAGCGGGGTGGAGCCGGGGTCCGAGCCCAAGCATTGCTGCCCACGGGGCAGCTGTGTGACGACTTTCGTATCGAGGTCACCGAGCAGATGATTCACGTGCTCAACGCCCCCTCTCCGGCAGCGACATCATCCCTCAACATCGGCCAAACCATCACCGAGCTGGCCCAAAAACAGTTCACCCTGCACTGAACATATTTTTAGTCATCGACCCGGGGCAATTCCATTGAATAGAATGATCATCCCAAGATTTACTAAGTGGTAATTTATCAACAATTATCAAATATTTAAACATCATTTATTAATGTAATTTATAACCAATTATTCAGACCCTTTCAAATCGCTTTAAGTTGCATTTGCTGTCCTGATGGGGGTAATTTACCCTCTCAACGCATGATCGAGAGGGCAGGCACAGGGGCCTGCCCACATCAATTTTGTTGGATTCGTCGTAAGGGCAACCCCTTGTGGTTGCCCTCGTGAATTGGGAAATTGCCCTACGGAGAGCCGAGATGAACACACCGATTGTCGGATTAATTGCGTACTTGGTGTTGATTGCTGGGGTCGCTGTTTGGACCTGGGGCAAGAACCGCACCAAGGAGGATTTCATTCTGGGTGGACGCCGGTTGGGCGCCTGGGTGATCGCCTTTTCCGAGCGCACCGCGGCCGAATCTTCCTGGCTCATTCTGGGATTGTCGGGTGCCCTCTTTTCCCTGGGATTGCTCGAAATCTGGACGGTCATCGGCTGTGTGGGTGGGATTGTCTTTTATTGGCTGGTCATCGCCCGCAAGCTGCGCGAGCTCTCAGAAACATACGGGGCAATTACCCTCCCCGAATATTTCTTCAAATTCTGCGGTTCTGTCGGTCCGGCAGTCCGCGTAGTCAGCATGCTGATTATCGTCTTTTTCTTTTCATTCTATGTTTCGGCACAGTTTCTCGGTGCGGGTAAGGTTCTCGCGGTGACGTTTGGTTTGGACGCCGCCTGGGGTATGCCCCTCGCCGCGTTGATCGTCGTTCTCTACACCATGATGGGCGGCTTCATCGCCGTGTGCTACACCGACGTGGTCCAGGCGATTTTGATGATCTTCACCCTGGTCGTGATGCCCATCGTGGGCCTGGTGTTCATCGCCTCCCACGATTTGCACATCGGCGCCGCAATGGCGGCCACGGGAAACACCGCGTCTCTGCTCGGCGGCAAGGCCGGATGGGCCGGCGCCGCTGCGGTCATCGGTGGTTTGTCGTGGGGTTTGGGCTACATGGGGCAACCCCACCTGGTCACCAAGTTCATGGCGATTCGCACCACCGCTGCCATCGGCACCGGCCGCCGGGTCGCCATCGTGTGGACCTTGTTTGCGTACGCCGGCGCCGCCGTGATCGGCATCGTCGGTATCACCCTGGTTCACTACGCCCAGCTGCCCGGGAGCAGTTTGGGCGGATTGAGCGAGGATCCGGAGCGGATTCTCCCCTTGCTGGCCGGCTTTCTGTTTCCCACCTGGCTGGCCGGCATCCTGATTACCGGCGCAGTGGCGGCAATGATGTCCACTGCCGACAGTCAGCTGCTCATCGCCACCTCGACGATTGTCGAGGATTTCTACACCAAGGCCCTGGGCCGCAAACTCTCCCCTGGGGCAATGGTCCGACTCAGCCGGCTCATCACCGTCGCGGTCGGACTGGCGGCGTTTGCGCTGGCCAAATCCAGCGACAAATTGATTTACGATATTGTATCGCTGGCCTGGGCGGGATTGGGATCGTCCTTTGGCCCGGCACTGCTCCTCTCACTACACTGGAAGCGGATGAACGGACGGGGGGTGCTGGCCGGCATGGTCACCGGGGCGCTCTCCACCGCCGTGTGGATGGGGGTTGAGGAGTTGAACCAGGCCATCTCCGTGCGCTTCGCCTCGTTCGCCCTGGCCACCCTGGCAGCCGTCATCGGCTCCCTGACCCAAAAAAAAGATTAGAAATTCAGCGGACTTCGCGCTAGAAACGAATCTCCCTGGGCCAGGATTACTTAAGGAGCTCAAATGGACCAACCGATTGCCGACCGAGATAAGCGAACCACCGCCTCCAAACGGGCCTTTTTCGACCAAGTCGCCTGGCAACACGAGCACCCCGGGCCGTTCAAGCGCTACTACAACAAACTGCTCTTTCGCCAGATGCGGTTCAATATTCCCGCCGGTTCGTCCGTCCTCGAAGTCGGATGTGGCGTGGGGGATCTTCTCGCCTCCCTCAACCCCTCTCGAGGCTTGGGCATTGATTTCAGCGCCGAGATGATTGAAAAGGCGCAAAAGCGTCATCCAAACCTGTCGTTTCAGCAGATCGACATTCTAGACTTCGACGTCGACGAGACCTTTGACTTTGTCATTCTGTCGAATTTAATCGGTGAGTTGGTCGATGTGCAGCGGGTGCTCGACACCCTGGGCCGCTTTTGCCACGACCGGACCCGCATCATCATCACTCACTACAACTACTTGTGGGGACCGTTTGTGCGGCTGGCCGAGCGCCTGAAGATCAAACCCCGTCAGCGAGAGCAAAACTGGTTTGAAATCGACGCCCTGCAAAACCTGCTCGAGTTGACTGATATCGAGCCAATCAAGCGGGATCGCCACATCCTGTTCCCGCTCAATCTGCCCAAAATCGCCGATTTGATCAATGAACACGCAAGCCAACTACCTATTTTCAATCGGTTTTGCCTCAATGAGACGGTCATCGGGCGGTACAAAAAATCGGTTTCCAAAAAGGAGTATCGGGTCTCGGTGATCGTAGCCTGCAAAGACGAGCGGGGCAATATCGAGGAGCTGTTTCGTGCCACCCCCAAAATGGGGTTGGGAACAGAGCTGATTTTTGTCGACGGCCACTCTGAGGACGGTACAGTGCCTGAGATCGAACGGTGTATCGGAGAGCTCGAAACGCTCAACCCGTCCCTCGATTCGGCCCGTGTGTTTGTCCAGCCGGGCAAGGGCAAGGGGGACGCGGTGCGCCTCGGATTCGAACAGGCGACTGGCGAGGTGTTGATGATTCTCGATGCGGATTTGACCGTGCGGCCGGAGGATTTGCCCAAGTTCTACCGGGCCTTGGTGGAGAATCAGGGGGAGTTCATCAACGGCTCACGGCTGATCTATCCGATGGAGGATCAAGCGATGCGCTTTTTGAACCTGCTGGGCAACCACTTTTTCGGCGGCCTGTTCAGCTGGTTGCTCGACCAACCACTGACCGATACCTTGTGCGGCACCAAGGTATTGTTCAAGAGCGATTACGAAGCAATCAAGCAAGGGCGCAGTTTTTTTGGGGATTTCGACCCCTTCGGCGATTTTGATCTGCTCTTCGGCGCTGCCAAACAAAATCTCAAAATCCGCGAGATTCCGATTCGATATCGCAACCGGGAGTACGGGGAGATCAAGATCAGCCGGTTCAAGCATGGACTATTACTACTCAAGATGTCCGCCTTGGCCTACCAACGGTTCAAGCTCCACCGTGGGGCACAATAGATCAATTATTTGACAGAGTTGGTGATTGAGGAACACTTCTAGAAGGGTTGTGTTGTCGCAACAACAGTGTGGGGGTAACAGCAATGGCACTGACCGCCCGACGCATTCTCATCGTTCCGCTTGTTGGACTCATTTTCGCCGTCGCTGAGACTGCACTGTCCCAAACATCAGCACCGGCAGAAGCGTCGGATAATGCGCCGACATCTCAGCAAATCGAACAGCTGCGCACCGAATACGAAAGCAAACTCGAGGAGATCAATCGACGGCTCGAAGAAACCAATCGACGGCTCGAAGAGACCAACGAACGGCTCGAGAGCGAGCTCAAATCACCCAGCCGGTCGACCACCGACGAAGAGCAACAATCCATCGCTGAGCAATGGTCGGCCGAAGCGGAGGAGGATGAGGGCGCGCATACCCAAGAGGTGCCCCTGGATATCTACGGCTACTTCGATGTCACGTTCTACCGGGCGATTCTCCCGGACAACAGCCTCTACCAGCTCGCCCTGGCCGACACGTATACCTTTTTCAGCTCAGGGCTCAATCTGATGATCGCCTCCCAGATGACCCAACACCTGGGGGCCTTTGTCGAGCTCAAATTCTCATTCGCGCCCCACGGGTCAGAGGTGAGTGTGGCGACGTTTGATGCAGTCACCGGTACCCAGTATCGTGACTACGAGAGAATCGTCAATAATTACGCTGATGTTATGACCAGCCAGGAGCACTATTACGGCGCGGTGGCGATCGAACGGATGCACTTTACCTGGGCGCCAAGAGATTGGTTCAAGGTGTTGGCCGGTCGCTTTCTCACCCCCTTTGGCGTCTGGAATGTGGAGCATGGCCCGACGGTGATCATTCCCTTTCATCCCCCGCTGATGCAAATCTGGCGCATGGTTCCCCCGCGACAGCTCGGTCTGCAGATATCCGGTGTGTTCTTTCCCCGCGCTGACAGCTCGTTGGAGTACTACATCACCGTCTCCAACGGTCGGGACGGGGAGTTTCCCACGGAAAATGTCGATCTGGACGACAACAAGGCGTTGGGCGTTGGATTGCGCTACAACCTGCAAAAAACCAGCTGGTCCGTTTCGGTCGGGGGATACGGCTTTATTGGAAAAAACACGGATATCGTGAAAAAACTGTATCTCAATCAGCAAGATATGGACACTGAAGTAGTGATCGAGGACACCTATCGGGAACAGGAGATCGATTTATCGGCATTTCTGCTCGTCAAGCTTTTCGGGATTCGGCTTCAATCAGAATATATCTGGCGCCGTTCGGAATACGATATTCACCCCCCGCTGGATCCGGTGGACCTGTTGTTTGCGGGAGAGAGCCTCAGCAACATGTCCGGAAATGAGCCCAGCTATACCGGTCATGGTATCTACGCCCTGTTGGCCTACCAGCTTCCCCTCGACCGGTGGTTGAACACCGTGAAAATCCTGCCGTATGTTCTCTATGAGCACGCGGTGAAGAACGACTTGAAGCCCCACTACGATCACCAGTTGGTCAGCATGGGGGTCAACGTGCGGCCCTCCCCGTGGACGACGCTGAAATTCGAATATCTGTACCACGTTCCAAAAACAGAATTGATGGAACCGATGCAAATCGTTTCCCTTCAACTGGCCATTTCATTCTAGGGGGGTTGAATGTTGAACCATCGACAATGCCCGCTCAACCCCATCATTCACAGCGGGATTCTCCTCGCTTTACTCTGCTGGGCAGGATCTGGATTTTGTGCGGATGAACACCCCGAAGATCTGCTCATCGTGGCCAACACGATGGTACCGCAAGATTCGATAGCCATTGAAGATTTGCGAACAATCTTCTCCAGGGTGAGAAAGACCTGGTCCGGTGGCGTGGCCATCGAGCCGATCCACGCCCCGGTGGAGTCCAAAGAGCGCCTCATCTTCTCCTGGATGGTCGCCGGCAAATCGCCCAACGACGCCATCAGAGACGGCGAAGATCGGCGAATCATGCGCGGAGAAACACCGGCGCCGGTGGTGTCGAACCAGGACAATCGCCGACTGCGCAAGGTCTTCTCCCGTCGGGGAGCGATCAGCTACCTGTTGCGAAAAGATTTTTTAAAAGGGGTGTCCAAAATCCTGTTGGTCATCCCGGTGTCAGAGTATCAGTCAAAAATCCCACCTCAAAAGTAGCGACACAGCCCCTCAACAATCCGTTTGGCTCTGGGAATCGGAGAGGTTTATTCAGTAGTTTCAGACTCTTGCTCCCCTCTCCGCTTGACGGAGAGGGGCTGGGGGTGAGGTTTTCGGAGGGGAGGTTTCAGGTCGCTGCCTTCATCTGTTTGACGAATACCCCCAACTCTTTTTTCAGGTGACTGACATCCTCGAGGTGGCGACTGATTAACGTGACCACAGCCGAGCCGCTGATCGCGCCGTCAGCGCCTGCAGCCAAGACCTGACGAACGTGCTCGGGCGTGGATATCCCAAAACCGACCAGGGATGGAGGCGCCCCGGTGTCCTTCAAAAAGCTGAATATATTCGTCTGGTTAAGCTGCAATTGTTGATCGACTCCGGTCACTCCGGCGCGGGCCACCACATAGGTGTAGCCGGAGGTCATTCGGGCGATTTGGCGCAACCGCTCCTCTGTCGCGTTGGGCGGGGCGATGAACACGGTGGCGAGATCGCGGGCAGCAGCGGCAGTGACAAACGGCTCGGCCTCGAAGATCGGCACATCGGCAACCAACACAGAATCTACTCCGGCTCGGCCGAGCCGCTTGAAAAACGGGGCGATGCCATTGGCTGCGACCAAGTTGGCGTAGAGCAGCAGCCCGATGGGAATCTCTGGAAATTCTCCACGAATTTGTGAGAGCAACTCGATGCAGGCCCCCGGGGTCACCCCCTGGTCCAATGCTCGCACCGCCGAGGCCTGAATGGTCGGTCCATCGGCGATTGGATCGGAGAACGGAATACCCAGTTCCAGCGCGTCAGCCCCGCTCTCCACCAAGGTGCGAACGATCGACAAGCTGGTCTCGACAGTGGGATCCCCCAGGGTGACGAACGGTACGAATGCGCCCTGATGGCGCAGTTGGAGCTGCTCGAACATTTTCTCGTATCGCCCCATTACAGCCCCTCCTGCCCCTGGTCCTTGTCGGTTGCCCGGCTCTCCAAAATCGACCGCACGTGTTCAATGTCCTTGTCCCCGCGGCCCGAGAGATTGATCAATAGAGTGGTCGGTTCAGTCGCTACCCTCGCCATTTTAATCCCCTGGGCCACGGCATGGGCTGACTCCAAGGCGGGAATGATCCCCTCGCTGCGGGTCAGCTCGGTAAAGGCGTCGAGCGCCTCCTGGTCCTCGATGCCGACATACTCGGCGCGACCGGATTCGGCCAGATGAACGTGCTCCGGTCCCACCCCCGGGTAGTCCAGACCGGCTGAAATTGATTCGGTTTCGGTGACCTGGCCCTCTTCGTCCTGTAGCACCCGAGTGTAGGCACCGTGCAGAATACCGGCCCGTCCCTGTTGAATGGTGGCCCCGTGTCGTCCCGTATGGAGCCCGTGCCCCGCCGCTTCAACGCCGATCAGTCGCACCTGGGTGTCGTCGATGAAGTCGCTGAACACGCCGATCGCGTTGGATCCGCCACCCACACAGGCGATCACCGCATCGGGCAATCCGCCGGCCGCGTCGACCATCTGGGCCCTCGCCTCTTGGCCAATCACCCGTTGAAACTCCCGGACCATCGTGGGAAAGGGGTGGGGACCTGCGGCGGTTCCGAGCATGTAGTGGGTAGTGCCGTAGCTCTTGGCCCAATCCCGCAGCGCTTCGTTGATCGCATCTTTGAGGGTTTGTGATCCGGTGCGCACCGGCACGACTCTGGCCCCCAGGAGTTGCATGCGAAACACATTGGGCCGTTGCCGCTCCACATCTTTTTGCCCCATATAGATATGGGTCTCGAACCCGAACAGGGCGCCGACAATCGCAGTGGCCACGCCGTGCTGGCCGGCTCCGGTCTCGGCGATCAACCGAGATTTGCCGATGCGCTTGGCCAACAGCGCCTGGCCGAGCACCTGGTTGGTCTTGTGGGCCCCCCCATGGAGCAGATCCTCCCGCTTGAGGTAGATCGTCGCCGGGGTATCGGCGCACAAATTTCGACAGGCGTAGAGCGGCGTCGGTCGGCCCGCGTAATCGCTCAACAACCGCTTGAGCTCTGCCTCGAACTCTGCGGATTGCCCAGCCGCCAAAAACGCCCCCTCCAACTGCTCCAACGCGGGGAACAGAATCTCGGGCACAAAAACCCCACCGAACTCACCGAATCGACCATTGGATTTCATTGCGTGATCCTCCCCGATCCCCTCAGCGCGCCGAAGAATTGCGCCAACCGCTCCTCGCTCTTGATGCCCGGCGACGTTTCCACTCCAGAGCTCACGTCCAGCATGCCCGCGCCCAATTGGTCCGCCCCCTCGACGTTGTCCGCAGTGAGCCCGCCGGCCAACACCACCCGCTCGAGGGAGCGCCCCTCGAGCAAGCGCCAGTCAAACACCGTGCCCGTTCCTCCCCGGGCACCGGCACTATAGGCATCGAGCACCACCCGGCCGGCCCCGGCATCAAAAAACGCCGCGATATCCGGGATTCGATCCCGCACTGAGACCGCTTTCCAGACGTCGCAGGAGGGGGCCAACTGCCGGCGGAGCGTCGAAATGTCAGCTGCAGACTCCTTACCGTGCAGCTGAACCGCTGCCAATCCGAGCCGCTTTGCCAACCGGGCCACGGTTTCTATGGATTCGTCGACAAACACCCCGACAAACCGCAGCGGCGCTAATCGGCAAATCGCCTGTGCCCGCTCCACATCGATGTATCGTGGCGATTTTTTTGCAAAAATCAGTCCTCCAAAGGTGGCGCCGGCCGCTTCGGCAGCCCGGGCATCCACCTCCCGTGTCAAGCCGCAAACCTTGACCGGGCCGTAGATCACCTCCTTGCAGGCCGCCGCCAAATCGCTCCGCCTCATCAGGGCGGTACCGATCAAAAAACCGTCGACCAAGTTGCGAAACCCTGACACATCCCGGTGAGAGGACACACCGGATTCGCAGACGATGAGGCGATCCGAGGGCACTCTCGGGCCCAACCGCCGGGTTTGTTTCAGATCGACGGCCAGGGTCTTGAGATCCCGATTGTTGATGCCGATAATGCGCGCGCCGAGCCCGAGTGCCCGTTCTAGCTCTTGTTCGGTGTGAACTTCGGTCAACGCGTCCAGACCCAGGCGCTCGGCAACGGCCGCACACTCCCGATAGACGTGATCATCGAGCACCGAGAGCATCAGCAGAACCGCGTCCGCTCCGACAGACCGGGCCTCGAACACCTGGTAGGGCTCGATCACAAAGTCCTTCAACAGAATCGGTGCCATCGCCTGAGCGCGCACCTTGGCGATATTGCCCAGGCTGCCCCCGAAGAACCGCTGATCAGTCAGCACGGAAATGCCGTCGGCAAACCGGGCGTAGGTCGCGGCGATCGCTTCGGGATCGAAGTCGGAGCGAATCACCCCCTGGGAAGGGGAGGCTTTTTTGCACTCGAGGATGAACCCGGTCCTGGCGCGGGACAACGCCGCGTACAGGCTGCGATCCGAGGGGGACAGATCCCCCTCGAATCTATCGAGGGGTCGGGCCCGTTTCCGATCGGCCACCTCTGACGCCTTGTGGGTGAGAATCGCTTCAAGCGCCATGGGACAGCTCGCTCCACTGCTTCAACCGCTCGTAGCAGCGGCCCGAACCGATGGCTTCGAGCGCCAGCTCCGCTCCGCCGGCCAGGTTGTCCGCCTTGCCGAAGACCCAGGCCAACGCCCCCACATTGATCGCCACCGAAGCCACGTGGGCGGGAGCCCCGTCTCCCTTGAGCAACTGTTCAATCAGCTCGGCGTTCTTGCGGGGTCGATCCCCTTTGAGCTGGTCCACCGGATATCGCGAGAGACCGGCAGACTCCGGGGAGAGCGTAAGCTCGGTCACATCGCCGTTTTTGAGCAGCGCCGCGTGCGTGGTGGCGTGAATGGCCACCTCGTCCAACCCGTCCCCATGGACGACCATCGCCGACTCGAGTCCCAACATGCCCAAGGTTCGCGCCAGGGGAACACACAGTTGGGGATCGTAGACGCCGACGATCTGAAACTGGGGTCTCGCCGGATTGACCAGCGGGCCGAGGATGTTGAAGATGGTGCGAACCTTGAGCATCTGGCGCACCAAACCGGCGTGACGCAGCCCCATATGGTACTGTGGCGCAAACAAGAAGCAGATCCCCACTTCATCGAGACAGCGGCGCCCCACTTCCGGTGAGATGTCGATCTTGACCCCCATCGACTCGAGCACATCCGCTGACCCACACTGAGACGACACCGACCGATTGCCGTGCTTGGCCACCGGAATGCCCAACTCCGCAGCGACCAGCGCCACCGTGGTCGAGATGTTGATTGTGTTCCCCCCGTCCCCACCGGTACCGCACGAATCGGCAAAGGCATACGCCGGACTGGGAAAAT
>JANQET010000086.1 GCA_028278265.1 Myxococcota bacterium | reverse complement strand
CCAGAAGTGAAGCCCCATCAGAATGAGCAGGGTCAACGGGATTAAGGTGGTGTGTAGCGCATAGAATGTGGCCAGGGTTGCCGGGCCGATCGATTCCCCTCCGCGCACGGCGCTCTCGAGGCTCGCGCCGATCAGAGGGACAATACCGAGCATCCCGGTGCAGATGGTGATCGCCCAATAGGCCAGCTGATCCCAGGGCAACAGGTAGCCGGTGAAGTTGGCCGCCAGCACCGAGAAGAGCAGCCCCACGCCGATCACCCAATTGAGCCGCCGGGGGCCGTGAAAGGCCCCGGTCAAGAAGACTCGCAGCAGGTGCAAGAGGGCGGTGGCGACCAAAAGATTGGCGCTCAAAAAATGGATGTTGCGCACCCAGCCGCCAAAGCGGGATCCTTGCTGCAGGCTCGCTACCGAAGTGTAGGCTCCTTGCGGTGTCGCCTCGTAGACCAGCATCAACAAAGCGCCGGAAGCGACCAGCAGCGCGAACAACACTGCCGAGCTGCCGCCTAGCCCGAAGGTGAGCCTGAAGTCGAGGGTGCGCTTGTTCACGCGGGACGGTTTGAGATGAAGCCAAAAGAGGTGTCGGTGGTTAGTGTGCACTGTGGGAGACGAAGGTGAAGATGAAGTCCTGGAGGTTCTTCACGACGGTGTCGCCGTCCGCCGTACCGATGTCGGTGATCTCCAGGCGCAGCGTGGTCGCACCGGCCGAGATGTGGATTGGATCGCAGGGGGACTCGCTGGGCCCGGTGAACGGGCAGATGGTGGAACCATCTCCGATGGTCAGCGTGGCGCTCGCTCCCATGTCATCGGTCGGTTGATGGGCCAGGGTGAGGGCGTACTCTCCTTCTCTTTCCACTTGCAGGGGCAGCTCGAGAGAGTCCCCTACCGCCTTGAGCCCGATCACCGACCAGCTGTTGAGACCCACCCCTTCCCCATGGATGATGCAGGCCCGGGCCGAGACCACCGACCTGTCGTCCCCGGTGGACCCCACGAACTGCACGGGGAGGTCAAATTTTTCAGGCGTTGAAATCATCTCGTCGAACCATGATTTGAGCGTTGGTTCCAAATCTTTTACCACATCGGCCAACTCGTCGTCATTGTATAGACTGTTTTTTTCCTGTGGATCATCGATCATGTCGTAAAGTTGAAAATGATTGTTGTAGCTGTGGATCAGTTTGTAGTTGTCGTTGCGCACGGCGAGAATCTGGTCGTCGAAGCGGATGTCCGACCAATCGATCGGCTCGCCGTAAGCCAATTGACCCGTGGAGTCCCGCAGGGAGTGCTTGGCCGTAAAAATGGGTCGTTCGGGCCAGCTGCCATCCCCGTCGAGCAGATCCCGGATGCTGCGCCCATCGAGGGGAGGATTGTCCCCTGCCAGGGGGATGTTCGCCAGGTCGAGCAGGGTGGGCATGATGTCGGCCATTTGGACCACCGCATCGACCTCCCGCGGTCTGAAGTACCGGCTGAAGCGGACGAACAGGGGCACCCGCACGCCGTATTCGGTGACCTCCCCCTTGTTGCCCGCCAGCCCGGAGGGATTGCGTTGCCGGCGGTCGGCAACGGTTAGAGAGAGACCGTTGGACGATTGGTGCCAGGCGCCGTTGTCCGACATGAACAGCACAATGGTGTTTTGCCTCAGCCCGGTGTCATCGAGATGGTCGAGTACCCGTCCCACCTCCCGGTCCATTTGGTCGATCATCCCGTAGAGCGTGGCGAGGGCTTTGGAGAGATCCTTGTCTTGGTATTTCGCGATCAACTCGGTAGGGGCTTCCCAGGGTTCGTGGGGCGCGAGAAAGGGCAGGTAGATAAAAAACGGCTGATCGGTGTGGTCGTCGATGTAGTCGATCGCCAGATCCACCATCCGCTCGGAGACCCATCCGGTGGTGGATTCCGGCTCGCCGTTGTGGATCATTTTGTTATTCTTGTGGTGGTAGAGCTTGGCCATGTAGCCTTCGTCGAATCCCCGCTCGTGGGGTCGGTACTGCTCGGTGAACCCGCTGTGCCACTTGCCCACGGTCATCGTCCCGTAGCCCTCGTCGCGGAAGTATTCGGGGAGCAGGCGTTCGGTCAGGGGCAGAAAGTCCCGTCCCCCGTGAACATCCCAGACCCCGGTGCGCAGAGCGTCCCGTCCGGTGAGCAGGGCTGCGCGAGACGGGGCACAGACCGGTTGGGTATAGAACTGGGTGAAACTGACCGATTCGTCGCGCAGCCGATCCAGATGGGGGGTTTCGACACCGTCCGACCCCTGGCGCGCGCTGAAATCGTCATACCCCATGTCATCGGCGAGAAGTATGATGACGTTGGGGGAGGTGGGCATCGGCGCCGTATCACTGTCCCAGTCGTCGTCGCTGTCCCCATCGCCATCGCCATCCCCATCACTATCGCTGTCCGCATCCCCGCCGCCGGCGTTTGACGCCGGGCTCGAGCAGGCGCCGAAAACGGTCGGGGTCAACAATAGGGGGATGAGCAGGGGCCATGGTCGGTTCATTGGTCTCTCCTCGAGGAACGGTTGAATTGCTCCGTTGGATAGTGGGGGTGGGCTAGTTGAAAATGCTTGCCGGCTCTGCTGTTTCGGCGATTCGGGGCATTGTGTCATCCCCCCAGAACGTCAACCCCCCGTCCCAGCCGTCGGAGAGGTTGAGCACCGGGTACTCGGTGTCCCCGTACCAGTTCCACACGCTGTACCCTTGGTCGTTGGCGTCGCAGCGGGAGATGATCGTGTCCCAGGCCACCGGGTTGCCCCCGTGGGAGTGGCCGAATTCGCCGACCAGCGCCGGGATTTGCGAGCTGGCCAAGGCGTTGAGACAGCCGCTGACAAACGAGGCGTCTCCCCCTTGATTGCCGTTATAGGTAATCCAGTTGTACAGGTGCAGATCGTAGAGGATGTTTCCCTCGGGATCCGCATCGGTCAATGATCCGGCATTGTTCAGGATGGTGTCGCACCCCTGGCCCCATTCATTGGAGGTGATCACCAGGGTGTGGTTGATCCCGTTGTCGCGGAAGTGCTCGATCGCCGGGGCATAGGCGTTGTAGAAATCGGTTCCGTTGAACTCGTTGGCGATGCCGATCATCAGGTACGGCTCATAGGCCAACAGCACCTCTTTGAATTCGGGTTGGGTGTAGAATTGGGCCATCTTCAGCGGCCAGCCTGTGCCGGTCTGGCCGGTGGAGTCGTTGACCGCGAGGATCGGGATCATTTCGAGCTCGACGATGCGGTAAAGGATTTCGGCGAGCAATCCCGGGGTGGTGCCAATCACTGGCTTTTCGGGTTCCCCCACCGGCTCGATCGATTCGAAGGCCCAGCCCACCCGCACTGCATTGGCCCCGGTGGCGGCAATTTCGTCCAATGCACCCCAGGCGGAATATTGACCACAGATGTCGTACCAGCCGTGGGAGTTGTTGATCCCGCGGATCACGAACGGATTGTCGTACGCGTCCCGCAGCTCCCCGCCGACGGTTTGAAAGCCGCCGTAGACATCTTGGGCGTCATCGAGGGGCGGCGGTGCGAGATAGTCCGGCTCCTCCTCACCCCACATACAGGGCTGCGGGGGAACTTCGTAACCCATGTTCTCCACGCTCTTGGGCAGGATGGTTGCAGTCGGGGTGTCGGGAATGACGCAGGAGTGGTTGTTCTCCCAGGCCCAGTCGGGAAAGTCCGCGTCCGGATCCGGTTCGTCGATCACTTGGCACAGGGGATAGCAGACGCTCCACAAACAGCTGTCGATCACCGGATCACCGTTGAGGCGGATGCCGGGCCGTGGCTCGTAATCGGGAATCGGTTCGTCGGTCATGCAGGCCTGGTTGTTGGCGGTCACCGTATCGGGGAGAATGCAGTCGCGACCGTCATCCCAGGCCCAGTCGTCCCCGGGGAGGTCGTCCACATAATCGTCCCCGCACAGGGGAATGCACTGCAGCTCTTGATTGATCTCCACCACCACGCCGGGCACATTGGGCCAATCCGTGTCCGAATCGCTGTCGCTGTCCGAATCGCTGTCCGAGTCGTTGTCACTGTCTGAGTCACTATCGCTATCGCTGTCGCTATCCGTGTCCCCATCGGTGTCGCTGTCCCCATCCGAATCTCCGTCGCCATCTGTGTCCCCGTCTCCGTCCCCGTCGCTGTCCGCATCTCCCGAGGGTGCCGTGTCGTCGTCGTCAGCGGAGTCACCTGTTTCGCATCCCACAATCCCTAGGATCAAACCGAGGGAAAAAAGTATCGTCAGTGGTATTTGGGTCATCATAGCTGCCTTTCTCATTGTCAGCGGCCAGGAGGAAATCACCCGGGAGGGTCGATCCGCTCCTCACTCTGATCTGATAGTATATCAAATTGAGCGGTTAATAAAACGTTTTAGTAACTCTTTTTGTTTTTTTGCAGATCTGCTCGCGTGGACAGTTGATTGTATCGGGTTTCGGTTAGAAATCGACGTAGGGGCAGGTCTTGTGCCTGCCCGTCGTAAGGAGTCCCGGTTATCGGTTGTATCGGCTGGAAATCGACGTAGGGGCAGGTCTTGTGCCTGCCCGTCGTAAGGAGTCCCGGTTATCGGTTGTATCGGCTGGAAATCGATGTAGGCAGGTCTTGTGCCTGCCCTCTGTTTTAGGCCCCCACCCTGGCCCTGAGGGTGTTGTAAAAGGGTTGTAATAGGTCAAACAAGGCATGACGCAGCCCGTAGCAGCACGAGTGGTGGCGCGATACAATCTTGAGGGGCTCTTGTT
>JANQET010000085.1 GCA_028278265.1 Myxococcota bacterium | reverse complement strand
CGGACTTCACGCCGGTCCGCGCCTCACGACTGGTGCGGAGACTGATTCTGCGCAATGACGAGCTGGCCCAAACCGTGTTGCGCCAGCTGGACACCTACTGTCTGGCCCAATTGATGGAGGCCCTACGAGAAGAGAAGAGTCCGACGATTCAGGCGCGGCTGATCGCGTTTACCGGTGAGCTGGTGGGCATCGACGATCCCCTCGATCTGCGAGCTTCCGCCGAAGTACAAGAGGCCACTGTCTCCCGCTGGCTGCGCTGGTGGGATCAGCGGTATGAACGGTACAGCACCGTGACCGGCCTCAGCCGCCTGACCGGTGCGTTTACCGAAACCCGTTATTTTCGCTGGACCAGGGATCTGGTGACCCTCGACTTCGGTGTGTCGACCAGGGACAATCGCCCGATTTTGGAGAAGCTGGCCGCCCGCTTGCCGGTGACCCTGCTGTTGTCGTTCCTGGCCCTGCTGACCGCATACCTGATGGCCATTCCCCTGGGCATCGCCTCGGCGGTGCGGCGCGGGGGGCCTTTTGATCGGATTACGTCGGTGGTGATGTTTGTGGTTTACGCCCTACCTGCCTTCTGGGTGGCCATGCTCGCCCTGCGCTACTTGGGCGGGACCGGGCATCTCGATCTGTTTCCGGCTCAGGGCCTGACCAGCCCGGGCGCCGAAGCCTGGCCCTGGTGGAAACAGCTGCTCGACATGGCCCACCACCTGGTGTTGCCGGTCTTTTGTCTCTCCTACATCTCAATGGCCATGCTGACGCGCTACCAGCGGGTCGGCATGATTCAGGTGATCAACCGGGATTTCATGCGTACGGCGAGGGCCAAGGGCTTGAGCCAGACCCAGGTGATTCTGCGTCACGGGCTGCGCAATGGGGTGATTCCGGTCGTCACGATGTTGGGTCTGCAAATTCCCTACCTGGTTAGCGGCTCGGTGGTGGTCGAGCTCATCTTCGGCATCCCCGGAGTGGGCATCGAGACGTTCGAGGCGATCTGTGCCCACGATCGGCCTTGGTTGATGGCTGCGGTGACGGTAACGGCGATTCTGACGATGGTGGGAACGGTCGCCTCGGATGTGGTGTACGCGATCATCGATCCGCGTATCGCCCCAGGGCGACGGGCGGGGTGGCGGCTGTGATTCGTCGAATACTGGAGAGGTTGCGACCCCGGGCCCGGCAGCGGGTCAGCCAACCGCCGAAACGGTCGAGCCGGTTCTTCCTCCGCTTTGCCCGCCGGCCGTTCAACCTGGTCGGGTTCATCTTTTTGGGACTGGCCCTCTTTGCCGCCCTGTTCGCCGATCTGCTGGCCGGTGACCATCCCATCGCCTACAAACTGGATGGGGAGCTGCACCTCCTTCCGGGCATCCTCGAGTCGGAGAGTCGCGCCGATCACGACAACTGGACCGTTCTCAGCAACATCCGAGAACGGGGGGGATGGGCCATCTTGCCGCCCATTCCCGTGGGGCCCAACCGCACCAAAATCGCCGGCAGCGTCAATTGGCTCAGAGCCCCCAGCGGTCATCATCCACTGGGCACGGATGACAGCGGGCGCAGTGTGTTGGCCCGTATCATCCACGGGGCCCGGTCGGCCCTGCTGGTCGGTTTGGGCTCGGCGGCGCTCAGTGCGTTGATCGGGCTTTTGTTCGGTGCGCTGGGGGGGTACTACGGCGGGGTCTACGACCGGGTCGGCCTGCGCTCAATCGAAACCCTGAGCTCGTTTCCCGTGTTGTTCTTGATTCTGGCCATCCAGGGGTTGAGCGGCACGACGAGCATTTTGGAGCTGGTGCTGATCATCGGTCTGACCCGCTGGACCGACGTGGCCCGGTTGACCCGTGCCGAGGTGCTCCGCGCGGTCAATGAGGACTACGTCACCGCGGCGCGGGCATTGGGACTGGGCCATCTGCAGATTCTCTGGCGTCACGTGCTGCCCAACGCAATGGGGCCGGTGGCCGTGGCGGCGACGTTCAGTGTGGCCAGTGCGATTCTAATCGAGTCGACCCTCAGCTTTTTGGGGTACGGTGTGCCGCCGACCACCCCCAGCTGGGGCCAGCTGCTCACCGACGCCTTTCGCAACGAGGGGGCCTATTGGCTCTCCATCTTTCCCGGCTTGACCCTATTTTTCACGGTGCTCTCGATCAACCTGGTGGGCGAAGGGCTTCGCGAAGCCCTCGACCGGGCCAATATTTAGCGGCACGACAGACCAGCACAGTTGCGGAAATCGGGACAACACCACAAGAAAGATGTGCAGGCGCCTCGGATCGACCAAATAGCAGCGGATTAGTTCATATTAACTATTTTAAATTATTGGACTTTTTGGTTTTAATCGCTTGCCCGCCATATTATACTTTGCAAAACTTGGCGTGATTCCGCTCGTCAAAGGAGGTGATCCATGGCCCTTACACCGAGAGCCCGGACAGTGACATGGGGGGTCCTTTTTGTCCTGTGTGGGATGCTATCCATTTGCTGTGATGATGCCCAAGGGGAGCCGGCCGAAGACGATGACGAGGCGGGCGGTGACGCAGATGGGGATGCCGATGGGGACGGGGATGGTGATGCAGACTCGGACGCGGACTCGGACTCGGATGCCGACTCGGACGCGGACTCGGACTCGGATGCGGACGGGGACTCGGACGCGGACTCGGACTCGGATGCGGACGGGGACTCGGACGCGGATGGGGATTCTGACACCGATTTATGTGCGCACTACCCGGATTCGAACGATAACTTTGCTGAAGGATCGGTGGTGTCGAACTACCTATTCTTGGACAAGGACAATACAGAGACCGAGATTTGTGAATTCGCCGAGGCGGGCAAGAAGTTGTTGATGATGAAAATAGGGACGGGTACATGAATCCCCTGTCAAGAAGAGCGCGTGGAGCTCGAAAGAATGACCATCGAATATGCCGACCGGGATGTCGTTGTGCTCGAGGTGAATTCCGCCATGACAACTCAAGACGAATTGTTCGACTGGTCGGACGGTTTTGACTACTATTCCTTTCGCACCGAACCCGCGGATTTGGTTGAAACGGACTATCGAAAGACGCTGTTCATGTCGGCCAAGGTGTTTCTGTTGATCGATCTCTCTTCAATGAAAGTTATAGAGAGCAATTGTGGCGAAACGTTCGAGGGTGGAGAAGAATGCATCGTCGATCATCTGTAATTTTTCCTCATTTATAAAAATTGGCTGGCCAGCGCTGCTGAACGTCGGTACGATCATGGTGAGGGTGGACGCATCCATCTGCCGGAGTTGAGACATGATCGCGGGTGAGAACAGCGTAAAGATTAGCGGTTTGATGGGTCTCTATTTGACCCTCTTTCTCTCGTGGGGAGTGGTGATCGGTACCTGCTCCCAAGACGGCACCTCCAATCCAAACGGAGATGATGATGGTGCAGGAGATGCGGACAGCGATGCGGACACGGACGCCGACGGTGACGCAGATGGCGACGCGGACAGCGACGCGGACGCGGACGCTGATGGTGACGCGGATGGCGACGCGGATGGCGATGCGGACAGCGATGGGGACGCCGATTCAGATGCTGATGGTGACACGGATAGCGATTCGGACACGGATACTGACTCGGATACAGATGCTGATTCGGATGCAGATTCTGATTCTGATTCCGATACTGACTCGGATGCAGATTCTGATTCCGATACTGATGACTGCACGCCCCCTGTCTGGGGATCGGATTTCGAGGTTGGCAAGCCAGTAGCCAATTGGGCGCTGAACGGTATCTACGATGTGGATTTGAACGGGAAGATCAACGGTGCCGACATCGGCGCACCCGGCGGTTTCACATTGGAGGATATTCTCTGTCTCAATAAGAAGAAATCGGTTGTGGTGCTCAACGGCAGCGGAGATACGTCGTGAAGCGCCTGTGAAGAGCTTCTGGATGCGCTAGTTAGCTCATCCGCAACGATTAAGCTGGCCGAGTACAACAGTGTTTTCCTGATGTTCCTCAAAACCCCGTCCACAGGGCTCAACTGTTACGACTTCTTTTGTTTTTACATCTCATATGGCTACTACGCAGACGGCCCCCACGACATCTTCACCCCAGACCACGTGGCCGCCGTGATCGACCTCACCAGCGGCGAACTGATCGAAATGGGAACAGTAGAAGAGCCCATGACCGCCCCCCGCATTCTGGAGTTGGCTGAACAGTTGAATCAATAGTCGCTCGTCGTCCTGTACCATTGCGGCTATCTGTTCGAAACTCAGCGGATGTCTGCAAAAGAGTATTGGATTTCCGCCGTAGGCCGTCGCCCGGCGGGGGCAGACACGCCAAAACGGTCCCCTTCGTGTAATCCCCGGATAACCGCCAACTCGCCTTCACTTTCCCCCCCGGCATTTTTTTTTCCCCTCTTTCCCCCCATACCCATCATTGATGGGTGAGCGGCGGACAAATGAACTGCTTGGAGGAGTGCAATGATTCGTAAAAACGTGGTCTATTTTTTAATGTTCAGCGTGTTGTTCTTCAGTGGCTGCCCTGACCTACCTCTAGTCATCGGTGATGACGATGACGATTCCGGAGGAGACAGCGACGGAGATGCAGACGGGGATTCGGACGGAGACGCAGACGGAGATGGTGACTCGCCTTTTGATTGCGACGGTGCATCCATACTCGATTACGGCCTAAAATCGATGACCATTTATGCTCCCGATGAAAACGACAACGACGAATGGGTTGTCTTTCAGGAGATCGATCTGGAGTATGACGATCAGGGACAGCGAACTGCCTATCTCATGAGACTCTGGGAAAATGGAGAGATCATTTACACGTCCGATCGGACTTACAAGTACAATGACGATGGACAACTCGAGAGCCTCGATTGGGTGCAGGACGGTTCGAAGCGTCAGCGCCAATACCACTTCAATAACCAGGATCGCATCTCGCAGGAACTTTGGATCTACGATTTCGAAGGAGATCCGTTCAACGTGATCGACCTACGATTCGAATACGGCTCAAATGGCAGGGTCTCGCGCTATTTGGACGTTAACGAGGAAGAGCCATCCTACAGCTTCGGCCGCGAGTTCACCTACGACGATCAAGGCCGACTGAAAAGAACGGACTATCTCTCGATCGACAATGGCGATTGGGTCCCGGCCGAAGGGGAGCAGAAGTACGAGTACGACTCCCTGGGCAGGCTGGCCAAACTCACCAGCCGCGATATTGATCCCGTGACAGATCAACTGGTGACGACGACTACTACCTGTGAGTACGCGGACGAATCCGGAACCATTACGAATTGTGAGGAAGAACGGGACGGTGTTTTAACGACCAAAACCTATCAGTGGGACGGGCTAGAACTCACCGTCACCGCTGAAGTGGAAACCAAAAACAGGGCGGAGATCCTTTCCATGGAAACTTACTCGTTCACCAAGGTTGCCACCTCATCCTACTACGAGATTACACGGCCCCTGCCCGTCTATTTTTGGACGTGGCATCTTTACGGCAATGGCTATATCAACGGATGCTACGGATTCTAGGTTTCTAGGAGATTAGAGTTTCAACAGCAGGAGATCGTCGATGTGGGGCAAGGTATAGTTGTCAGGCAGAAATGAGACTGCGTTGAAATCCAAATATTATATATGATTTTATTCTCCACCAACTGATCGCTGATGCGGAGTTAGAAGAGCAATCTGCTGGATAAGAACTATGACCAAGCTGAGATTCACCGAAATAAAAAAGTGCGAAATGCAAGCGGCCCCAGGTAACACTATCCACTCGAGTAGCCCATGTGTTCGCCTTTTTAGCGCCGCGTGAGAACGCGGTGTTCCAAACTTTTTACCTGACCGCATCTCCTCGAATGCTTCAAGCATGCGCCAGCCATTTTTGAATCGATAGATCCTGACACTGCGGTCCGTGAGCCTATGATCGTCGCTGGTTTAGCTCAGTTGATAGTGCGGGTGGCAGTCAACCACAAGGCGGGCGGTTCAAGTCCGTAAGCTGTTCGAAAATAGCAAATAAACCGAGAATGGCGCATTTGGCCCCCCAAATACACTCCATCGTAGGGCGCTAGAATAACCTCCTGAAATCACTCAGATTCTCAGAGAATCTGAGTTGAACAATCTGAGAAATTCTGAGAATTTGGTTGGTGAAAGTGATCTTTTGGGGAGCCAAACGAAACCTAGACAAACTTCAGTGACCCATAGGCCCCTTAATTATTGCTTTTGGTGGCCTTTACAACCAACCAGACAGGTTGTCCCTGAAGTCCTTTTTTGTCCCCATGTCAACATATAACATCGTAGTTAT
>JANQET010000045.1 GCA_028278265.1 Myxococcota bacterium | reverse complement strand
GAAAATCGAGTTGTCCCCCCCAACCGGTGACCGCCACCCGCACCCCGCAGGCCAGCGCCTCCAAAAAAGTCATACCAAACCCTTCCCCGCGGGTCGCCGAGATCAATCCATCGGCCGAGCGATACAATCGCGCCATTTCGGTTTCCGAAAGGAACTCAGTCAAATGGAGAACGGTCGGATGTGCCGGTCGTTGGTGTTCGGCGATGAGCCCGGCCAAATCGGAATACTCGAACGGCTTTGACTTGGCGCCCGGGAGGTAGTTGGATTTGATCACGAGGCAGATATCGTCATCGGCTGTAAAAGCAGCGCTGTACGCCTCGAGCAATTGATCGATGCCCTCCCGTTTGTGCGGCGACGTCACGGCCAACAGGACGACCCGCTTATCGGTCTGGAGCGGGAGCGTTTCTCCACCGGGGTGGTAGACCAGCGGATCAAATCCGTGGGGTAGGACCGCTATCTTCTCCTCGGGAACGCCGGCGCGGCTGAACAGGGACCGGCAAAATGTCGAGGGGACGAGCAGCAGATCCAGCTGGTCGTTGATCCCGGCCACCCAATGGGGCGGAACCACGGTGCTCTCATAGGTCAGCATCCCCACTTTGTACTGCCCCCGAAGATAACGGTAGGTCGCCGGGTGCTCGAAGGTCAGCGCAATGTCGCCGCAGAACCGCTGATCGATGCGGTCTTCGAGCGCTGGCGGCAATGCCATGTCCGGACGATACAAAAATCCCTTTCGCTCGTAGATATTGACCGCCAACCCGCGGGCGATCAGCGCGCGCAACAACTCGCGACACACTTTGGACCAACTCGTCGCCGCCCGCAGAATACCGAAATAAGTGACTCGCAATGAAAGCCCCGAGGGGTGAGGGATGGTTAATCGTCGCTGGTCACACAGAGTTTGTTGCCGTCGTTGATCACGGTAAACAGGCCGTCGTTCCGCTGGACCCGTTCGTCGATCCAGGCCTGAATATCGTCGGTCACGGCAAACCCGCCGGGACCGAGCACATCGGCGTTGAGAGTGGCGTACAGCGTGATCGCGACCTGTTCGCCGTTGATCAGGCGCAACACCCGGTCGGTCTTCCACAAATAGAGCTCAAAGTGATCGGAAATCTCGGCCCGCGCTTGTTCAAGGGGCTGGGGCAGCAGCCGCACCAGATTGTCCCAAAACAGTTTCTTCGACCGGGCATCCGGGGCAATGCCGCTCACATCGGGGGGCAAATCCGGCCGGCCCTCGAGGGGGGCGATGACCAGGGCTTCCCCCTGTTTTTGAACAGCGCCCTTGAGCGCCAGGTCAAAGCAGTTTTGCGTCCCGTAGAGGGCCTGGGACGCCGGTGGTCCGCCGGGAGAAACGACGACATACTTGGACCGCTTGACCCGAAATTCCATCATCTCGTCCACCACCCGCACCATCTCTTCGCAGACCCGATCCGGGGCGCCGGCGCGCAGCCAATAAATCTTGTCTTTCGAGGAGACCATGTCGAGCCCAAAAGTATCCACCTGCCGGGAGACGAGCTCACCCGTAGGGGTGAGAAAATGGCTCTCGCACGCCTTGCGCGCTTCGCAGGCGTCCTCGGCAAAGGGATTGGTGCGCCTCGCCGGTTGGCCGTGCCACGGGGTACGGCCCGGTCCCGAATCCGGGTGCAGGGCCCACTTGTGATTGGCCCGCACGGTCTCCCCTGAAGAGACCCCGGGGATAATCTGCTTGTCCATGCAGGAGTAGCCGTTGAGATAGTGGTGTTTTGACTCGTGTCCGTAAACCCGAAGATCGCAGGCGAGCAGCTTGCGGTTGATTTTGAGCTTGGTGCCGCGGGTGGAGACCCCCAAATCACAGAACTCGCTGTTCTCCGAGTGGTGCGGCTCGAACTGGACATCAAACCCCAATCTCGTCCTGGCGGCCTCGACCCACTCGCCGGTGCTCTTGGCATAGACATCGGGATTGTGCGTCCCGGTGGCACAGAGAACGACAACTGATTCGGGACCGCCGGCGACTATCTCATCGAGCAGGCCGTCCATGATCTCCCGCTGCAACCCGGCCCGAAACGCGTCCGATATCACCACCCCGACTTTTTTACCCTTGGCCATTTCACGCAAGGGTGGCCGATCGACCGGATCGGCCAGGGCCCCGGTGATGATTTGAGACAATTCCCCCTGAAGCGGCTGGGTTTCCCGCGGGGCGATCAGCGGGCCGGCCAATTTGTCTTCGGGAATCGTAAAAGAACGGGTTTCAGTGCCAAAAGTGAGTTTGAATTCGGTGTCTGTCATCAAAACCTCCGGGTAAGGTTCTCCTTCTTATTTCTTAACACCGGACCGTACCCCAACGCCACGCGTTGGGCAAATGGTCTTTAATGACCAGGGCTTTTCGTGAGAAAATGACTTTACCGCAGCGCAATGGGGATTATCACTCCCCTTTAGAGCACTTGCGGCGAAAGCGACCGGGATGAACCACCCCCATATCTCACCGTGGACACAGCTGTCCCGCGGTATCGATCGGCTGCGGGGCAGGCCGATCCGCTACAACTTGAGGCGGTATGAACGCACCCTGCGGGCGATCGACCGCTTTGCCGAAGCACAAGGATTGGCCGCGGCGAGTGATCACAGACTTCGAGAGCGGACCGCAGCCTTGAGTATGGGGGCTCAGACCGCGCAGGTCTCGACTCACACGATAGAGACCTTCGCCCTGGTGCGGGAGGCGGCGGCCCGAATTCTAAGCTTGCGCCACTTTGATGTCCAGATGATCGCCGGATTGGCACTGTCCCAGGGAAATTTGGTGGAGATGCAAACCGGTGAAGGGAAGACCCTGGCCGCGGTGCTGCCGGTCTGTCTCTGGGCACTGGCCGGACAGGGGGTCCACGTGTTGACGTACAATGACTACCTGGCGCGCCGGGACGCCGAGTGGATGGGACCGATCTATCGGTTCATGGGACTGTCCGTGGGCGCGATCGTCGCCGGTATGAGCCGAGCAGAGCGCAAAACGGCGTACCGCTACGATGTGACCTATCTCACCGCCAAGGAGGCGGGATACGATTTTCTGCGGGAGAGCCTGGTGCGGGATCCGGCCGAGTTGATCCTCCGGGAGACGCCCCACGCCCTGATCGATGAAGTCGACTCCATCCTCATCGACGAGGCGCGTATCCCCCTGGTCATCGCCGGCAGTGACGGTCATTCGTCGGGGAGCGATCGCCGCGAATTGGCCCGGCTCGCCGGTCAATTGGAGCGGGAGGCGGAATACAACGTCGACCTGGACAGCCGCAATGTGTTCTTGACCGACCGGGGGGTGAGCCGCGTGGAGCGAGACCTCGCCTGCGGGGATTTGCACCAGCCGATCAACCAGACCCTGCTGGTCAAGCTCAATCAAGCGCTACACGCCCATGCGCTGCTCAAACGGGATGTGGACTACATCGTTCGCGATGGATCCATTGAAATTGTCGATGAATTCACCGGCCGGGCCGTACCGGATCGCCATTGGCCCGACGGTCTGCACCGAGCGGTGGAGGCCAAGGAGCACCTCAGCCAACACGAGCAGGGGATGGTGCTCAATTCGATCACCATGCAGCACTTTTTGACCCGCTATCCCACCCTCGCCGGAATGACCGGAACCGCGGTGCGCGCCGAAACCGAGTTCGCCGAGTTTTACGGGCTCAAGACCGTGGTCATTCCCCCTCACCGCCCGTGCATCCGCGTCGACCACCCCGATGTCCTGTTTGCCCAACGCACAGCCAAACACCAGGCGATTGTCGATGAAGTGCAGGCAGCTCAGCAGCGAGGACAGCCCGTGCTGATCGGCACCTGCAGTGTGGAAGAATCCGAATCGCTGGAGCGACAGCTGAGGGAGAGGGGGATCGCCTGCCAGGTGCTCAACGCGCGCAACGACGAAGCCGAGGCCAAACTAATCGCGCAAGCCGGAGCACCGCGGGCGGTGACCGTGTCGACCAATATGGCGGGACGGGGGACGGATATTCGATTGGGAGGGGCGAATGAGGCGGCCCGCGATGAGGTGGTCCGTGCCGGGGGATTGTATGTGATCGGCACCAACCGCCATGAGAGTCGGCGGATCGATCGCCAGCTGCGGGGACGTGCCGGCCGTCAGGGAGATCCGGGGTGCTCTCGATTCTTTCTCAGCCTCGAGGATGATCTGCTGAAGCGATACAACATCGCCGAGCTCATTCCCCAATCCCACCTGCCCCGACACGCCGATCAACCGTTGACCGACCGATTCCTGCACCGCAAGGTGTCCCATTTGCAGCAAATCGTCGAAGGTCAGAATCTGGACATCCGCCAGACCCTCTACCGCTACACCTCGCTGATCGAGCGGCAGCGCGCATGGATCCACGCCAGACGAAAAGCGGTTCTGTTGGGACAGGAGTCGAGTCGATTGGCCACGAGGTGTCCGCGCCGATACGCCACCCTGCTCGAGGCGGTGGGGCCGGAGATTCTCCACCGCGTGGAACGTCAAATCACCCTACACTACCTGGATGGCGCTTGGACCCGGTACTTAGCCGACATCGCCGACATCAAAGAGGGCATCTACCTCCAGGTGGTCGGCGGCCGCGAACCCCTACAGGCGTTCAACAAGCAGGTGATCGCGCTGTTCGACGAGTTGCTCGCCGATACCGATCGACAAATCGAGGCGAAATTCGAGCAGGTGTCGGTAACGAATCAGGGGATCGATCTGAAAGCCGAAGGTCTTGGGAGCCCCTCCTCCACCTGGACCTACTTGATCAACGACAATCCCTTTGAATCAATGCTCGGCGTCACCGCGATGGGCAACATGGGGGCAGCGGGAATGGCCGGCCTGGTCCTCGGGCTTCACGCGGGTTTGGTGTTACCGGCAATGGCGATTCGAGCAATCCGGCGCAAATGGCGTGAGCGGAAGCGCAATTCTGATTCGTGAGAAATAACGCGAGATTCTGTCAATCCTTGTTCAAAAGGGCAACCACAGGGGGTTGACTACAACAATTTCAAATATTGACGTAGTCAGGCCCCGGTGCCTGCCCTCCCTGGCGCAAGAAACCGAGTTGCTTCTCAGGCATCAGTTCTGATCCCCTTCCCCGCTAGAATCGGTCTCCAGAGCTCAACTTTACATACACAGCTTCATATTAGGTGTAGTGATATCGATCATCATAGGGAGAGCTAGCCCGTTTTATGCGCGAAAGACGAATTGTATTCTGAGCCGTCGACGAGAGAAGCTGAAAGCGTGCCCTTGAGTTCCACCGCGAGCAAGACCGTGCCGTCCGATTATGATGATTTCCCCCCGATGTGTTTTCGAAAATGAGGTACTGATCAAAAATAGGAACGGACACAGGGGAGCCAAAAAAACTTTTCATTCCCCCTGGAGGCGCCACCATTTGAGGGAATCGGCGAGTACTCGGGGTGCACCAGCAGCGTTCTGCGCCAGCTCTGCGGAGGTCCCGCTCCAGGCAACTCGGCCCTGATCGAGGTAAATGATGGTGTCGGTCAGCTTAACGGCTTCAAGGGGATCGTGGGTCACGTGAACCAAGGTGAAGCCCCATCGCTCGTGCAGCTTCAGCACCAGTTCAATCATCTCCCCTCGGAGGGGAATATCGAGGGAGCTGAACGGCTCGTCCAGCAGCAACCGCTGGGGTTCGGCGATGATGGCTCGGGCCAGGGCCAGCCGTTGCT
Source organism: Myxococcota bacterium (assembly GCA_028278265.1). Lineage (GTDB taxonomy): Bacteria > Myxococcota_A > Polyangia > JAAYKL01 > JAAYKL01 > JANQET01. The sequence continues at coordinate 8,864 of JANQET010000045.1, read as the reverse complement.
GCTCACCACCGGAGAGCTCAGCAGGACGTGATCGGCCGCGCCCCGAGAGGTTTACCGATGCGATTGCTTCGGCAATGCGGCGCTCGGCAACATCGGCGTTCGGCCGTTTGGCACCCAGGACAAAGCCGAGATGCTGCGCCACAGTCATATGGGGCCACAAAGCGAGATCCTGGAACACCATCGCCACCCGGCGCCGGTAGGGGGGCAACGGGGTGCCAGCCATGTCGGACACGACCGTCCCATCGAATAGGACCGAGCCCTGGGCCAGCCGATCCTCCAAGCCGCAGATGACCCGCAACAAGGTGGTCTTTCCGCTCCCGGAGGCCCCGAGCACGGCCACCCGATCGCCGCGGCGCACTTGGAGGTCGACCCGGTCCAGCAGTCGTTTTCCATTTTTTTTGACAGTGATCTCTTTGAACTCGATACACGGGTGTTCGGTCATGGGGTCCTCCATCTGCGTGTCGCCAGACCCATTCCTATCAGCAGTGCTACGGTGAGGACGATTTGGAGCAATGCGGTGGTGGCGGTCAGACCGGGGGGGGCGTTGGCCTCGATGGTCATCGTCCGCACCGGCAGTGTCTCGGCGCCCGGCGGATAGAACAGCACAATGGTGTCCAGATCCCGCAGGCAGAGCATAAACGATAATCCGAACACGCCCAACACGGCGTCCAGATTGCCCAATAGGGCGACCCGAACAAATCGTCGCAACGGCGAACGATCGTGCAATCGCGCCGCTTCAATCCAGCTTCTCGGCGTGCGATCAAAGCCCAGCTTGAGGGCACGAAACGGCAGATAGCCGTACTTGGCGGCGAGTCCGATAACGATAATCCAAGCACTGTCGTAAACGAGTTGAGTCGCCGGGTGATTCCAGCAGAGAACGATGCCGGTGCCGAGCACGGCCGATGGGGTGAGGAATCCAAGCAACAGGGGCAGGCTCCCCACCGCACCGAGGCGGGGTCGCCGGGACCAACCCCAGGCCGCCGGTATCGCCAAGAGGGTCAAGAACAGCGCAGTGAGCGCTGAATGGCTGATGCTGCTCCAAAGCGCGCTACGGGCGCTCCAGACTGCTGCCGCTCCCCCGCCCCGCTCTGTGAACGCCTGAATTGCTATTGCGCCCAAGGGGAGGATGGCCGCTGCGGCAGCGATTCCGAGCGCACCGTGAACGATGCCCCCTGGAACACCCGAAACAATCGCCTTGGGCAATCGGCACCGCAGGCCCATTGATTGGCGCCCTGCTGCATCGAGCCAATACAACAACATCGCCACGAACAGCACGAGCAGCATCGGAGGGACGGAGCGGGCCAACGCCATCCCGGGCGCAAAGGAGAGATCGGCCAGCCGGGTGAAGACCGTTGTGGCGTACACCTTCACCCGCAACAGCTGGGGCACGGCGACCTCAGCAAAGGCCAAGGCGAAGACCAATAATCCACCGAGCAACACGCCGGGAATGGCGTGAGGGAGCACCACGCGGGCAAGTGACGCCGGTGCAGTTCTGACGAGCAGGGCCGCCTCGACACGGGTCGAATCGATCATCCGGACGAACAGCGCCGTAGTGAGCGTGACCAGCGGCGCGAGGGAGATGACGAGCACCACGAGCACGCCTGATTCGGCGTAGAGAAACGCGCTCAATCGCTCCGCTCCTCTGAGCCCGATCACCCCTGTCAAGAGGCCGTTTCTACCGGTTAACGCCGCACATCCCAAAGCGATGAGATACGGAGGGAGACAGAGGGGCAGGAATTGAATCCAGGCCAGTGCCCGGGTCAACAGACCCGCTTGGACACCCAGTCGAATTCCTACGGGAACGCCGATGATCAACGCGCCGGCTGCGGTCAGCAGAGCGAGGCGAACCGATCGCAGGAGCAGCCCGGCGAGTGCCGGGTCAGCGAAAACCGCCCACGGTGACTCGGCAACTGCGCCACCCTGGCCCGGATACAAGGCAAGGGCCAGCAGAGGTATCGCGACCAGCGCCGCGCCCGCGAGTCCTGCCACGCCGATCCCCCAACCGGCCACGGTCACCCGTCGCATGTTACGGAGAGGGTTGTATCAATGGGGGTTTGCTATCGGCCCGTCCTTCGGCCCAGGCGCTCAAGAAGGGGTGAATTTGCTCCATCACCTCGGCGAGGCGCTGGTAGTCCACCTTCATCGCGCGGATTTCCTCGGCCGATCCCACGTGGGGTGGACGCTCGACCTCAGGGCGCAGGGGTATCTGGGCACAGTCGGCAAAGGCGAGCATGCGCTCGACCGCTGGGGAGGCCAGCTGATCGATGAGCCGCTTGGCGTTTTGTTCGTGGGGTGCGCCTTTGATCAGCACCGCCACGGTCGGCATCAGCAACGCCCCGATACCGTCCGCATCCGGATAGACCACGCGAACCGGAGCGCCGGAGCGGACCGCCACGGCAGCATCGTCGGTATCGGTGAGACCGACCGCCACCTCACCGGCGACCACCAGGCGTTTGACCTCCCCGTTGGAAGAGGCGATTCGCACCCCGTTCTGTTTCAACCGGTCGATAAAGGCCACCGCCTTTTCACTGCCCATTCGCGAAAACAGGGCTGCCAAGTGCATCGTGGTGGTGCCGAATGCCGGATTGGCAATGGCCGCCTTGTCCTTGAAGCGGGGGCTGGCCAACTCCTCTACCCGGCGGGGTTCGTCTTCGGCGGGTACCAGGTCGGTGTTCACCAACAGGACCCGGGCCCGGGCCGAAAAGCCGATCCAACTGTTGTCCGTTGCCCTGAATTCAGGGGGGATGCGACTCGCCGACGGCGGTGCGTACGATGCCGCCACTCCTTTTCTGATCAGGGTTTGAGGCCGTACCGGATCGCCGGACCAAAACAGATCCGCCCGGGGGTTATTCGCCTCGGCGACCAGCCGGTTGAGCAACCCGGTCGACTTGGTCTCTTCGGTATCGAACACCATTTTGACGTCGAGCCCGGTCTGTTCGGCGAGCTTTTTCAACACCGGTTCCGAGAACACCTGATCCACCGAAGTGTAGACGACAACTGTCCGATCCGGTTCCCCCCTGCCACAGCTCGATGTGAGCGAGGCCCAGATGAGGAGACCTATCACCAATCGAGGTGTTGAACAGTGCATAGACTACTCCTCGGCCGGTTGTACGGTGAAATCGTCAAATAGGGTAACGGCATCGGCCTTGGTCCACAGCCCTACCTTACCGGCCTTTGTAAAAGTGTGATCGTCCACCTGCAAGTGATGGCCGCCGTTGATCCACGTTTCAATGCGAGATCCTCGCATGATCACACGAATAGTGTGCCACTGATCCGCGGGCAGATCGACTTTGGTCGACGCGATTCGCCGCCGGTGTCCCTTTTTCACCACGTACACGCGGTAGTTGTTCTCCAACGGGTTCCAGCGCGAGATATAGTAGTTGTCTGCGTCTGCGGCTCGCCAGACCGGGCCGCCCCCTTGGTCTTCAGAACCCTTCGTGGCTTTGACTTTGACGGACAATTCCAAATCGGCGAGAGATGGTTTTTCGATCAGCGCCAGATTGAACGTCTGGCCGCGGTTGGCGCTCTCAACGATTCCGAACGCATGGGGTTGGCTCGGCGCGGTTGGCTCAGGCACCACTTTCCACTTGGCCGGCGTTCCCGCACCGGCGGTCTCGTTGAGTTCGATACCGGCCGGTACGTGGGCCACCTTCTCCGAATCAAAGCGCCACACAGTTTGCCCGGCAACGGCATCCGGGTCGGGAGGGTTGTCCGGCTTCGGTGATTCAGGTGACTCGGCCACCACCGCCGATGGCTTTCCCGTCGGCTCGGGGGAGACTTGGTCCGCACGGGATTGCGTTGGTTCACGACTTTTGGTTGACGAACACGCCGAGAGGTGAAGCCCGGCGATCAACAGGACTGCGCCCAGCGATCGATACAGTTCGATTCGATAGTTGGCCAGCATACCGCCACCTCCTCTCTCCTCTTGCTATACCGAACTCTATCCCACCGCCAACAGTTATTCAAATATGTCTTTGATCAGAAGAAGGTTGAATCGCGAAAAGCTATCCGGTTACAGGGATTAGTCCATGCAGTCGTTGTAATCTTCAAATTCGTCTTCACAATCGTCGCAGTCTTTCAGATCGATGAGGCACTTCAATACGTCGTTGTACTCAGTCATGCACCCCTCATCTTCGGCCTCTTCTTCGCTGTCTTCGCATCCGTCTACTGCATCGTCCTCGCTGATCTGTTCACCGCCGACTTCGAGGGCACAATCCTCATCGTACAGGTTGTCCATCGCATCCTCACAGGACGGCACCGTATCTTCATCCGAACAGGACGAAACAAACACACCAATGACGCAGCAAAAGGCAACAGTCGTTAGAATGGTCGTTACAGCTCTCATGGGTTTTCTCCTTTTTTCACCTCTTGCTCGAGGAAGTATACCGTTTTAGTTGGTATAAATAATTCATGGATGCTTCTGGTCCTCTGTCAAGTTTGGCCCGCCCATTCGTCAGCGGTCTCCGTTGTATTGGTCGCACAAACACCACGGTTGGCTAGGAGAGCAATAACTGTACCAAGCGACGAGTTCGCCTCCCGCCTGTGACATCACCGATCACGAGACAACCCCAAAGATCTCTAACCACTGAAAATTTATGAAAAATACTGAACAAACACGGTTGAATGCACCAAAGCCCCACCCCCAATCAAAGCCGTGACGCCCACTACCAGTGAACTGTCCGAAACCCTGCCGAACAGTTCAGCTCGGTTGAACACCAAAGGGTGGAGGCATGATTGCTGCGCCTCATCCAATGGGCTCTCCCTTCAATCGAGCGAATATTCAACAGCCCGGTTCACTATCGTCGTAGTAGCTGACGATTTCGCCCTCTTCGCAATACTCGCGATAGCAATCGGTGGGCGAGTTTTGCGGTGGGACTTCCCGGTCGTCCGGCAGGCTGAGCACGCCGTTGAGACACACTTCAGCATAGCAGTCGGTGGGCGACAATTGCCAGGGGGTTTCGCTATCATCGGGCACATCGTGAGGGATCCCTTTGACGCATATCTGCTTCCAGCAATCGCGCGGGTCCGCGTTTTCCAGCGGCGCGATATTCTCGTCGTGTAGGCAGCCATAGGCCGAGTGACAGGTGTCATACGTGCACGGATTCTCGTCGTCGCAATCCAGCTCCGGCCCCGGTTGGCACACCCCCTCACGACACACACCGCTGTTGGTGCACTCGTCCCCGTCATCGCACGGCCCCAGACTACGGGGTTCGTGAACACAGTCTTGACCCGGTACACAATGATCATCCGTGCAGTCGTTTCCGTCGTCGCACTGTTCTGAGCAGTCATCATTGTGGCAGTTTTCAACGCATTGCCATCGGAGGGTGTAGGATCCGCTCAAATGGGTTGCCTCGGCCGCCGGTTGATGGGTCACGCTGCCGTTCTCGGCGGGCACTACGTGGCCTATCGTGATATTCGGGGTTTTGTCGCGCAGATCATCCCAATCGGTGGTTCGCGACCCCCCGTATCCGTCGTACTCGGTCAAAGTGCATGGGGTTGTGTATCCCGCGACAACCCCACCCGGAATGATCTGAAACTGAAAAAAGGGCCCTGGGTCCCCCTGCGTTTCATCAATGGATTCAAAAACACCGGGGATAAACTCGCCGGAGAGAAACCATGGGCCGTAGGCCCCGGTGGTACTGAATTCGGTGAAACTCGCCCCGGTCGAATATCCTTCACAGGAGTAGTGACGCCATTCATCTCTTTCCCACTGGGGATAGTCCGAAAACCGGTGCGAACCGCGAACGTTTTCGAATTGCAGATCAGCATATTCACTGTCCAACTGCCCGACGACGAACTCAGCGGTCACCTCGTGAAGCCAGGTGCCGGTTGCCAAGTCCGGTTCGCAGCTGTGAAACTCGAAGCTCTCACAGCCGAAATGTGAGTTGTAGGTCAAAAACATATGCTGGGTCAGTTGCCAACGGCTGCCTTCCAAGGGGTGACCGATCTCCTTATTGGCGTCCCTATCGCGAGGGCAGCCGGACAGGACAAGGACCATGAGACAAAACAATAGCACTCGTCGTAGGTGAAAAAATATGGGGGAGTATCGCCTCACTATATTTTCCATATTTGACCTCTATCACCATTATCAAAACATGTCCAGCCACGGAGGGGCGCGGCAGAGGCCATGCCAAGGCTTTGCTCTCCTCAATGGGCTCGAACGGTTGCGCAAGGCTCATCGTGACAGGGCCTTCCTCGGGCTTGTAGCCCGCGCCTGTAGGTCGAAAAATGGGATCGACTTCAACGGTTGTTGTATATATAACTTTGAAGTCTCATTGAGGGGACAAGCCGAGTCGAGGGGCAGATGAGGTACTCATGACGACAAAACTTCGACAAGCCTTGATGGTTGGTTGCATCCTAATCGGCACACTGGTCTGCCTCGATGCGTCGGCGACCCAGATCGGCCAATCTCGCAATTTCGGTGCCGGGGTCATCCTGGTGGAACCGACCGGCGCCGCGTTCAAATATTTTTTCGCGCCGCGGTTGGCCCTGCAGTTTGCGGTGGCTTTTTTGTATTTTGAAGGCACCCGCATGGCCACCACCGTTGATTTCATCTGGTATCCCGTGCAGCTGACGGCGAACCGCTATTTTCATCTATTGTGGTACTTCGGCGTGGGTGGGGCGTTCGGTCTGCGCACACCGTGGTACGAACACGAGGGGGACTGGGAGGCCGACCCCGCGGCCTGGATCCGCGTTCCCTTCGGCTTTTCTTTTTTGTTCAGCCGCTTTCCCATGGAGGCGTTCATCGAATTCGGACCGACGAATCGGGTGTACCCCTCGTGGCGGATCAGACCATTCGTGGCCGGCGGCGTCCGCTTTTTCTTCTAACCCCATATCCACCTGAGAGGATCAATATGGAGCAACAATTAATGATGCGAGCAGCGATATTCTCGATCGCAGCGGGACTACACTTCGCCTGCGGAAGCAGCTGTCCGGTGAGCTCGACGAAGACACCGGAACCGGCGGTTCCCACGGGGCCTTCTACCTCTGCAACGGTCAGCAGCGACGCGGCCCACTCACCATCGGTCCCGCCGACTTACGACACGTTGATCTGGAGCGATGAATTCGATCAACCGCAATTGGATCCAGCCAAATGGCAACACGAGACCGGCACAGGCGTCGATTTTTATCCGTTCATGGACGGCTGGGGAAACGATGAGCTGCAGTACTTTTCCCCGGACAACACATCGATCGAAAACGGAATGCTGGTGATAACGGCCAAGTACACCGAAACACCGATCGAGGGCAAGCACTACACCTCATCGAAAATCGTGACCAAAACCAAATTTGATTTCAAATACGGCAGGATTGAAGCGAGGATCAAGCTCCCCCAAGGGGATCCCGGCATCTGGCCCGCGTTTTGGATGATGGGCGCCAATGTGGGCAAGGCTCCGGAGCGGGTGCCCTGGGCCCAATGCGGGGAAATCGACATCATGGAAATGGGCGGTAAAACGCCTGAGCGAGTCGGCTGCTCGATGCACTTTGGCGGTTGGCCGAAGAACACCTACCGGACAAAATCGACCCGCATCACTCCCGGGGAGTTCCATATCTACCGCCTGGACTGGAGCGAGTCCGAAATCAGAGGTTACGTGGACAACCGCCTGTACCACACCTTCCCGATCGACACCGATCTCAAACGGGAAGCCTTTCGGCACCCCTTCTATCTCTTGCTCAATCTGTCCATCGGTGGAAAATATGCCCACTCGGGTGACCCGGTTCCCGAGAACTATCAAAACGGCATTTCCCTGCTCGTCGATTGGGTGAGGGTGTACCAATAGATCCCGTCCCAACTATTTCCCAATCAGCCGATTTGCTGGTACAAGAGATCGGGCCAACGATCTGGCTATCCGGTTGTCTTCCCGCGGCGATAAAAGCGACGCAGGCGGCGGGCGCCGAAGCGGGAGGGGGGGTTAAAGTGCGATACGAAATAACATTCAATGAATCTCGCCGATGTATGGAGGTCAAACTCTCCGGCGAAGCCGATATGGCGGTATTCAACAAACTGGACGTCGAGTTGATCGAGCATCCAAAATGGAAACCCGGCACCAATATGTTGTTCGATTTCCGGAAGCTCGACATGAGCAAGACCCACACGAGAGATCTATCCACGAGCACTGAATTCGTGGCCACCCTTTCAGAGAAATTCGGCAATGGCCGCCTGGCCTGTGTCGTGGCGAAAACCGTGGACTACGGCCTGGCGAGAGCGTGGGAACTGATGACCGCGGACGAGGTGTCCTTTCAAACCAAAACCTTTCGCTCGCTCGAAGAAGCGCAGGAATGGCTCGATTCGAAATAGACAGTATTGACAGCTTGGACCGTCAATCGGACGTGTACTCCAAAACGCGGACGTCGGTGGTGTCGGGGGCGCTGGCGACCAGGTGGTCGATATGGCTTCGTTCCGCATTCTGCCAGTGGACCGGAATGATCACCTGAGGCCCAATCGCTTCTGCAGCCTGCACAGCCTCTGCTCCGCTCATCATGTAGGTCTCCCGGACGGTTACAAAGGCGACGTCGATATTTTCGAGGGTCGACATTGCGGGAATGTGGCTGGTATCACCGGAGTGATAGAACCGCGCATCGTCGAGTTGGACGACAAACCCGACCCACCCCGACGATTTCAAGTGGGCATCCGAGGCGAGGTTGTAGGCAGGCACTACTTGGACTTCAACCCCACTCACCTCGACAATTTCTCCCGGATCAACCACGACGATAGTGTTGGTGACCGAGCTCAACTGATCCGCACACTCTTGTACGGTTATGATCTCGGTCCCCGAGTGCACGAGCGCCTGAACCGCAGCCGACTGGCAATGATCCCCATGGGGGTGGGTGTTCAGCAACAAGTTCAGCAATTCGCTCGGCCAAGC
>JANQET010000024.1 GCA_028278265.1 Myxococcota bacterium | reverse complement strand
CTGGCGCGCAATCTGGCCGTGGTCCTCACCTCGTTGCCCTGGATCTCCGACCAGGCCCCCTACTTTCAGGTGAGCCGTCACGGTCTGGCCCTCTGGATGACCACCCCCCTGTTTTTCTGGGTCCTCTGGCCCAAGAAAACCTCTGCCTTTTATACCGTCCTGGGGATCGTTTGCGGTGTGGTCGCTCTGCCCAGCCTGTTCTATCAGAACACGGGTTGGGTTCAGTTCGGCTATCGCTTCTCGTTGGACTACGCGGTCTTCCTCGTGCTCATGCTCGCGGCCGGCGGTCGACGGATGGGGAAATCGTTCTGGGTCTTGTGTGTGTTCGCCGTGGCGCTCAATCTGTTCGGCGCGCTGACCTTCAATCGGCAGTGGCAGCACTACCCCGCCAGTAGCACCCATCACTTCTTTCAACCGGATTAATCCGGAAAATCCGGTCAATGGTGCATTTTCCGAGCTGGAAGAGGTCAGGCGTCGGGGGTGTTGCGAAACCGGCTCAGCTCGTCGATCAGCGTCTGAAGCTCGAACGGCTTCTCCAGAAAACCCACTGCACCCAGGTTGATGATCTCCTCGGCCCGTTCGTCCCGGCTGTAGCCCGAGGAGAGAATGATCCGCGCCTTTTCGTTGATCTGGCGTAGTTTCTGGAAAACCTCCACGCCGCTCATCCCGGGCATCATCATATCGAGTAGAATGAGCTCAACGTCGTCCTTGATTTTGGCGTAGACGTCAATCGCGTCGGCCCCATCCACGGCGATATGAACCGTGTATCCCAATCGCTCCAGCAGTCGCTTGGTCGAATCGCGAATCAACTGCTCATCATCGATGAGCAAAATAGCACCCTTGCCGATAGCGGTTGCTCTATCGTTGGATCCAATACTCGAGTGATTTTCGATCATTTCGGCTCCTGCGGTATCCCCCCGTGTCACCGTTTCAAAGACAGGAGAGCGAATTGGGCATGACTCAGCCACTCCTAAAATAAATCTAGCTTTGACAACCAGTTAGTCAAATTTACTTGGAGCCTTGGTGGCTTTTTTCTTATATATATTTTGCGCTGTGCTATGGTCGGGTCCAGACAACGCACCAGTGAGTCGGAGGAATATCAATGGACGACAGAGACAATCCATTTTCTAATCCCCAAGAGAGCATCGATGCGGCAAAGACAGCCTATAAGAAACACAGTCCCGTTATAAAATTCTTGTTTGTGATCGCGGTCATCGGATTGGGCATTGCCGCGACCTACTACCAAGTCAATCCGGATGAGGTGGGGGTGTTGACCCGATTCGGCAAATTCGTGCGCACGGCCGAGCCGGGACCCCACTTCAAGATTCCGGTCATCGACACCGTGCAACGGGTCAAGGCCAAGCGCCAGCTCAAAAAGGAGTTCGGTTTTCGCACCGAGTCGGCCGGGGTCAAGTCCGCTTTTCGTCGGGACATCATGTCGACCAAGGAATCGATGATGCTCACCGGCGATCTCAATGTGGCGATCGTCGAGTGGATTGTGCACTACCGGATTAAAGATCCCTATCAGTACGTCTTCAAAGTGCGCAACGTAGAACCCACGTTGCAGGCACTGTCCGAGGCGACGATGCGCTCGGTGGTCGGCGACTACTCGGTTACCGAGGTGCTCACCAGAGGCCGAGAAGAGATCTTGGAAAAGGCGCGGTTGAAATTGGCCGAGTTGTGCGATCGGTATGAAACCGGGATCGCGATTCAGCGGATCGAGCTCAAGGACTCGGCGCCGCCGGACGCGGTCAAGCCCTCGTTCAACGAGGTCAACCAAGCCGAGCAAGAGAGCGAGAGAATGCAGAACGAGGCCTGGGCCAAGTACAACAAGGAAATCCCCAAGGCTCGCGGTGAGGCCCAACAGGTGCTCCAAGAGGCGGAGGGATATGCCATCGAACGGGTGAACAACGCTCGCGGTGAAGTCGAGCGATTCTTGGCGCTGCAAAAGGAGTACGCCCGGGCGCCCAATGTCACCCGGACCCGACTCTATCTCGAAACGCTCAATACGGTGCTCCCCAAAGCGGGCAAGAAGATTTTCGTCGACGAAGGGGCCAAGGGAGTGGTCCCGATGCTTTTCCCACTCAATCGTGGGCTGGGTCAGGAAGGAGGCGCCCGATGAGTCGATCCAAATTGATTCTGCTGGGGGTGGTCGTGGTGGTGATGATTATTGTCGGCACGGCCGCGTTCACTGTGAACGAGTCCGAGCAGGTAGTGGTGGTTCAATTCGGTAAGGTGGTTCGAACCATCTCCGATCCGGGACTGCATTTCAAAATACCGGTGATCCAGGAAGCGCGTCGGTTTGAAAAGAGATGGCTCGAATGGGATGGGGATCCCAACCAGATTACCACCCGTGATAAACGGTACATCTACATCGACGTCTTTGCCCGTTGGCGCATCGTCGATCCCCGAGTATTCATCGAGAAGCTGCGGGACGAGATCAGTGCCCAGGGGCGCCTCGACGACATCATCGACAATGCCACGAGGAACGTGGTGGCCAATCACAATCTGATCGAGGCGATTCGCACGACCAATCGCGAATTTGTCGAAGCTGACGAAGAGGCCGCCCTCACCGGCAAGATGTTCGGTTCGTCCGATTCCGCACAAGCCGATAGTGCGGGAAAAACCGAGGGTGAGGAGAAACCTGCCGACGACAACACACCAACTACCAAGGAGGACACATCAGCAGCTGTACCGGCGGCACCTGCGGCCGAAGCGTCCAAGCCGGCACCCGCTGCACCGATGATCGATTCCAAGAAACAAACCGAATCCCTCTACCACGTGACCCAGGGGCGAAAGCGACTGACCCGATTGATCTTGGAAAAAGCGTCAGCCAAGACGCTCGAAATGGGGATCGAGCTGAAAGACGTTCAAATCAAACGAATCAACTACATCGAAAGCGTTCAGGCGAAGGTTTTCGACCGAATGATATCTGAACGTAAACGGGTGGCCGAGGCGTTCAGATCCCTGGGGCAAGGGCGGTACGCCGAGATTGTCGGTCGGATGGACAAGGACTTGAAGCAGATACGTTCCGAAGCTTACCGGCGCGCTCAAGAGACGATGGGTAAGGCTGACGCAGAAGCTGCCAACATCTACGCCGAGGCCTACCAACAGGATCCCGAGCTCTATCGATTTCTCAAGACCATGGAGAGCTACGGCCAAACCGTAGACGATACCAGCTGGCTGCTGCTCACCACTGACTCCGACTATGCGCGTCACCTGCGCACCCAAAAAGGAAGAGTGAACTGAGAACCGACCCTCGACCGGACTATTACACCGTCCTCGGCGTATCGCCCAAAACGGACCACGCGGGAATCACTAAGGCGTACCGGCAGTTGGTCGCTCGCTACCACCCGGACCGTCACGAAGGAAACGTATTGCAGGAGCTCGCCGCCGAGCGGTTGGCCGAGCTCAACGAGGCGTATGCCGTTCTCTCTGATCCCGATCGCCGCGCTCAATACGATGCCACGCGCAACCGCACAGGCCCTGCCGGTCCGACCAATCCGGTGACGACACAACCGACCTCTGCGGTCAAT
>JANQET010000002.1 GCA_028278265.1 Myxococcota bacterium | reverse complement strand
GGACCCGCCCGTCACTCATTGTAAACCCACCGTCCGAGCCCGCAGAGCAATTACCGGAGGCGTGCTGGTCGTGGACGACGAAGAGGTCGTGCGAGCGTCGGTTTGCAGCATGTTGATTGAATTGGGGTACGAAGCGTTGGACGCGGCCGATGGCGCGGAGGCGCTCTCCCTGATCGGCGAAAACACCGCTCCGATTTCGCTGGCCCTGATCGATGTCGTGATGCCTCGCATGGACGGGGTGGAGACCCTGCGGCGCATCCGTGAGCAACGGCGTAGCCTCAAGGTGATCGTGATGTCCGGCTTCACCACGGACGAACGGATCGGTGAGCTCGCCGAGCTGCAAACCACCGGAACGCTGGCCAAGCCTTTCACCATGTCCGAGCTCGCCCACGCGGTGTCCCGAGCCCTCGCCGAGCAGGACCCGAGGGCCGATGCGCAACAACTGGTCGAGTGAGCCCGATGGGTTTCTTCTCGCTTTTTTCTGCGACATTGGGGTAAACCCACTCCGTTTTGGACTTTTTGGTACTCGCTCCCCCTGTCCTCACTCCGGCCGAGCCGCCGTCCGGGGCCTTCATGCTCGCCGCGGGGTTGGCCGGTCGTGGCTTCGACACCGGGCTGCTCGATCTGTCGTTGGCATTCTTTCACGAGCAATTCGATGCCGCTGATCCCCCCACCCGGCGGGCGCTGCAATACCTGATGAGCGCTGAGGGGGGCTACGACACCGATCACCATCGCACCGCTGCCGGTCATCTACATCGCCGAATCAAGCGATTTGCGCTGCGCCATCCCGGATGGAAACTGACCCTGATGGACCTGGTCCCGCCGGAGCGAGTGCACCACCCCGAGGCCCTTGCCGACCTGCTGGAGCAGCAGCCGAGCCCGTTCGGCGCGTTGTGGGAGCGTCACCTCGACCCCACGTTGTCCCGTCGCAGACCGGGCACCGTGTTGATCTCGGTCGCCTACCTCGCCCAATTGCCAGCGGCCATCGATTTGACGAGATATCTGCTGCGCCGTGGGATCGAACCGGTGGTCGGCGGATCGTTGCCGACCAGCCTGGCGAGAACCGGTCATGGGATGGCCTCCCTCGAGGCGGTGTTCCCCCGAATCGTCACCGGAGACGGCCGGCAATTGTTCGGCGACAGCGGCGGTGCACACCTGCTCGACCGGCTCTCCTGGCCGACCCTGCTGTGCGATAAACCCTATCTTTCAGCGCGTCCGATTGTCCCGCTGACGCTGACGGTGGGGTGTCATTGGAACCGCTGCCTCTTCTGTCCGGATCGCACCATGCCCTTTGCCCGGGTGCCCCAGCGGGCGATCGCCGACTTCATGTCCTCGATCCCCCCTGAGGTGCTGCGGCGACGACCGGTGATTCATCTGCTCGATTCGGCTGTTCCCCCCGGCCCCCTGCGGCGATTTCTGCCCCTCGCTCGGAAGTACGGCACGGAGTTCTATGGATTTGCCCGCCCCACTCGAGCCCTCGGAGCGCTGCTCGATGATGCGGCCCTGGGCGGTTGCGCGATGCTCCAGTTGGGGGTGGAGGGGGGGAGCAAACCGCTGCTCGACCGATTTCAAAAGGGGATCGATCCGGGGGAGGCCCGAGAAGTTTTGCGCACCGCTGCCGCTGCCGGGATCCGTACCTATCTCTATTTGTTGTTCGGACTGCCCGGGGAGACAGAGGGGGATCGGCTGGAGACGCTGAAGCTCGTCACCGAACAGGTGTCGAATGTGGATTTTCTCAACCTGTCGATCTTCAATCTGCCCCGATACTGTGAGCTCACTGATCGGGCAGCCGAATTTTCGATGGAGATCGGTGACTTTGCCGGCGACGATGAAGGGATTCGCCTCTACTGGCCTTTTGAGTGCGCGGGAGAATCCCCGAGGGACGAAGCCCGACGATTCCTCGTCGAGACCTTCAATCCTCACCCCCTGGTGCGGCAGGCCAGACTGCGCACCCCGCGATGGTTTCGCGCCGCACACCTGGCCTTGATGAACCTGCCCCATCGCCGCTGAACAAACCAGCTGGTCGCGGCAGAGTGGGAGCGCGTTGGATATTTAACTCGGACGTTTAGCGCCGGGATCCGGCCGGCAGGGAGCAATAGGCGGGGAATCCGCCTGGCAGCGCATCGCCATAGGGTGATGGGTAGGTGCCATAGGGGTGATCTTCGAAGAACTGCCAGACACTGGCCCTGGCATCGGTGGGGATGACATGGCCGCCTCCGTGATCGCAGATGAAGGCGAAGTGATTTTTGTCGATCAAGAGGTTTTGGTAGTTTTCGGAGGCTTCCTTGAAACTGATCCCCACGGTGTCGTCCGGCCCGCCGTGCAGAATCATCGCTGCGAACAGGTTTGTCGGATCCTGATCCGGCGGGGTGCCGTAGGAGATGCCGCCGGAGTAGATGGCCGCACTGGCCAGATAATTGGATCGCCGCAGGCTCATTTGGGCCGTGTGCAGCCCCCCCGCGCTCATCCCGATGGTGTGGATGCGTCCGGTTTGAATGCCTATCTTTTGAACCGCGCAGGCAACGATCTCATCGGCTAGGATTAGATCGTCCTCTCTCGTTCCGCTGACCAAAAACCAGGGATAGGAGCCGGATTCGGGATCCGAGGTCGGGCCGACGACAAGACCGCCGGCTGAGGTGATTGCGTTGATCGTCGGATTGCTCAGGCCATAGGGCGCTTCCAGTTCCGGATTGCTGCCGGTGCCATGCCAGTAGAAGACCAGCGGTCCGTCCTTGGTCTCAGCGGCTTCAGTGATCCATACCCTCACCTCGCGCGCCGTGATGCCGGCCGGCGCAAAGGTGACCATCCCGGCGCTGAACTCCGGGCAATGACCGGTGGGGTCGGGGATGTTTTCGTCCGGCGGACCATCGTCGGAGTCTGCATCCGTGTCCGCGTCCGCATCGCTGTCCCCGTCGGCGTCACTATCCGCATCTGCGTCCGTATCGCCGTCACTGTCCGAGTCCGCGTCACTGTCACTGTCCGCATCGGTATCCGTATCGCCGTCCGCATCTCCGCCGCTGTCGTCCTGTTGCCCGTTGGCAGCACATCCAACAATAATCCAAAGCGGTATCGCTGGGAGGATGATCCAAAATAGTCTCATGGCAACGCTCTCCAACACGCTTTCGGTGCACGCCGACACATCCTCTGATGATAGCTGATACCATCGCGGCCCGTCCGAACAAAATGGACCGGGAACCGGCAAAAGCACTTGACGTATCGACGATTTCGCGTGAGACCGATGGTACGTGGCGCAAAGTAAAGCCGCTATAGTCGAAGGACCATCTGCTGTGGTGAAAGGTGAAACGATGACAAACGACGCTGGGACAGACAAACAACCCCTGTGGTTGTCGATGGAAGAGACGATTTTAGGCCTTGCTGATGGCGATTTTTCCGGTAATCCCGAGCAGTTGGTCCACAAGACGGCCAAACTGATCGACGACACCGGACACAATGTTTCGGGCAACGGCAGCAACCTGCTCGAGCTGAGATGGGCGCTGGAGGCGAGACGACAGGTCGGACGACCGATGTTGAGCGATCTGCGCGGCGCGGTCGATGGGTTGACCCTGGACGATGTCGCCGACACCTACCGGGCGATGCGCAACGTCGTCGGCAGGGTAGGGGAGACCTGGCCGCGGCTCAAAGATTCGGCCCGACGACCGGATCTGCTAAGCATGATCGACGAGGCCAAACTGGGCTTGCTCACTGCCAAAGCACAGGAGCTGGGTGGCGATAAAGGAATTCGCTATCTAATCGAGGCCGGGGTAGAGATTCCGTTAATCATCGAGCGGTTGGCGATTACCCAGGAAAAATACGACGAAGTCAACGCGGCGGTCGAAGCTGAAAAAGCCGAGCGGTCCCGCGTTCAGGGCCTGATCGACGGCGCAGGGGACAAATCGGTCGATGACAAAATCAAGCTGATGATTAACGAAAATGTCGAAGACGCGCTAATGATCGAACTGGCCGGGGTCACAACAGCCCAGATCAAGGGTGTCAAAGACGCCATGGAGGCCGAGATTCGAGAGAAAGAGCGCCTGGCGGCCGAGGCCGAAGCCCGCAAAAAAGCCGAAGCCGAAGGACCGTCGCTGGACGCGATCGAGCCGTCCGATATGCTGGAACACATCGAGGCAATCCGGGAGATTTTGGATTTCTCGGACGTGGAAAAAGAGATTCGCACCATGTGCGAGCAGAGCAGCATCCCCAAGTGCCTGGTCGACATCGCCGTCTCCGAACCGGACAAACTCGACGAATTGGAGGAGAAGGCCGAGGCCGCCGGCTAGGACACCTCCCTCCCCCCGGATTAACCTTTCTTAACAATTCACACACAAATCATTCATCCCCGATGACCATGCTGTAATTGTCGGCGCAATGAGGCGCGACATTGAGGTCGAGTTCGGATGAATCAACGAGGTGCAAAATGAAACGTAAGAAAAGAATCATTGTAGTCGGCGTGTCGCTGCTCGCCGTCGGTCTGGTGGCGACTGCAGTGGTGGCCGGTGGTCAATCCCAGTTCGTTCACCGGGATCCGGAGAAGATGAAGAAATTCATCCACTGGCGGATCAACGACGCACTCGATGATCTGGATGCCACCGAAGACCAGCGGGAGGCGATCCTGGCTGCCACGGATCAGATCATCGAAGATGGCATGGCGATGCGGTCCAAACGCAACGAGGATCGGGAGCTCGTTCACCAGGAGCTGGAAAAGGACCAGCCGGATCCGGCTGTGTTGCATGCCCTGATCGATGCCAAGTTCAAGGAGATGCGGGCGTTTGCCCATCGCTCGGTCGACACCGCCCTCGAGGCCTACTCGGTGCTCTCCCCGGACCAGCGGGCCGAGCTGATGGAGCTGGTCGAAGAGCACCACCACCATCACTGATACCCCACCCCACCGGGTTGATCGTTGCACGGACCTGCCGGTGCCTACCTTTTCAAATTGAATCAGACGAACCAGGATTTGAAGAGAGTGAGCGCTTCCTCGTCCACCGACTCACCGTGGAGCAGGACGCGAATCGAAATGGTCTTGCCGTTGCCCCAGGGCCACCAGGCGCCGACCAGCATCGTTTCCGGCTCGGACTCGGTGGTGAACAGAAATTGCCCCGGCCGCAATCCCCCCAGCTCGTCACAAATGGTTCGAATGGCCTCTCCTGCGTCGCCGATGGTTGAGCTGGTCCAGCGGTCGCTGAAGACACCACCCAGAATGTCGAGCAGTTGCTGTTCGTTGGCAATGCCGAATTGGGCCAGCACACATCCGAAGCGCCCGTCCCACTCCCACTCGAACAGGTGCGCTGTGGCGCTCCGCAGTTGGTTGCAGCGTTGCTCCATTATTTACCCCCACGTAGAGTTGTACCACAGGGGGGACGGAGCGCTAATAAACGAGAGCTGGGAGCTGACAGCCCAGGCCCAAGGCGTCGATGGCATCTCCTGCGCGAATCTCTGCGATCGTGGCAACCTCACCCGCAGGGCAGTCGGTATCGGGAAAGGCCATTCCGCCGTCGCCACCTGCGGGAGGCAGATCGGTGATCACCGCGCCCCGAGAGACCGAATACCCCGGTGCGTTATAGGTGATTTCCAGCGGTGTGCAGCGGAAAGAGAGTTGATCCACCAAGGCGTCCGCCCGCCCACCGAAACCGATGACGACCTCGTTGGGGGGGCAGTTTTGGGTCCACTCATTGGTGTCGTTGTTGAGCCCGCGCAGGGGCAGGGTGGTGCCGGGAACGATGGTCACGGTACAATTGGTGCCGATGCACGAGACCGAGGGCTCGCCGCAGAGGGCCTGGATCTGCCCCATCGCCTCTGTATCCGGCGTCCAGGTGAACCCGTGAAAGCCGATGATCACCTCTTCGTCGGGACAGGCGTCCTGGTAGAGAGCGCCTCCGGTGAGATTTCCTCTCATTGCGGTGGACTGGGGCGCCGAGGTGAATTCGACGTCGGTCGGTGAGGGATCCACTTCACACAGATCGGCGTTGCAGCGAAATCCGGCGCTGCAATCCGCATGATCGTTACACTCGACGCAGGCGCTCGCATCGGTCTTGCAGATGCGGTTGTCGGCGACACAGTCGGTGCATGGGGTCTGGGTGCAGTTCTCACAGGCGGTCCCACAGCTGGTGTCCCGATCGCACAACGAGCAGCCGGTCATCTCGCAGAACTGACCGGGGACGCAGTTGTCCACGTTGTCGCAACTGTCCAATCCTTCGTTGCAGGAATCGGTGGTGCAGCTGATGCTGTCGTCACAGTCGGGCGCCGTGCCCGCTTGGCAGTCACTCACCGCGTCACAGGTCTCGGTGCCGTTGCACCACAGGCCATCGTCGCATGCCCCGTGATCGGCCGCGTTGTCGCAGCTGTCGGTGCCCTCGTTGCACGTGTCCACGGTGCAACCCACCCCATCGTTGCAATCCGGGGCGATCCCCGCCTCGCACTCATTGGACGCATTGCAGATCTCGGCACCGTTGCACCACAGGCCGTCGTCGCAGTGTTCATCGAGGGTGCAGGATTGACATACGCCGTCCAGGCAGCCGTAGGTGCACGGTTCGGTCAACGGGTGGTAATCGCAAAGGCCGCTGTCACACGACCCGGTCGCTTCGAACTGAATGACGGTGTTGGCGTCCAGACAAATATCAGCCGGCGGATCCGTGCACGGTACGATGTTGCCGCCGTAGGTGCAGGCGTTGTCGATTTCGTCACAGGTGCCGGCCGTGTCAAACACGAATACCGAGGTGTCGTCCTCACAATAGTCGTCCGGCGGGGTGTTGCACGGGATGGTGGCGGCGTCGTAGATACACTCGCCGTCGTCGCAGCTCCCTTCGTCCTCGTAGGTGGTCAACTCGGTATTGCTGGCGCAGATGTCGTCCGGCGGGCTGTCGCAGACCACATCCTGGCATGCGGTATCCGTGTCGATGTCCCCATCAGTGTCAGTGTCCGCGTCGGTATCGCCGTCCGTATCGGTATCAGCGTCTGTGTCGGTGTCCGTGTCTCCGTCCACGTCGGTATCGGTGTCCCCTCCCACATCGGTGTCCGCGCTTGCGTCGGTGATCACCGGAAGCTCTTCGAACTTGATTCGGCCACAACTCGCCACCAATAGAAATAGCCCGATCAAAAAGTAGATCTTTTGAGCTGATTTTAATGTAGACATAATTATAGCAATCATATCATAATTAACGGCTTGACGGGCGATCGGTTTATACTTTTGGTGAAAAATAACAATATTAGTGTATTTTAACGAGATCTCGGGGTTATTCGAGGATGATGGGATCAAAACAATCGATGGTGGTGGTTATGCGGAAATTGGATTGGTTGGTGTGTCTCTCCGCGTGAAAAATATCCATCGGGTATGACTTGCCCACTTCCAAACCAAGGTCGTCCAAGGCGACCGACCCTTCGACAGCCGGGTGCAGTCCCCCGAGATCGAGGGCCAGGCGGTTGTCGATGAACAGCCAGAGATCGTCATCTCCGCGGAAGGTGAAGATCTCCTCGCCTTTGTAGGTAAACTCCAGGTGGATCTCGGTGGTGAAGTGAAAATTGCGCTCCTGACCGCCGTCGTCTTGATAGCCTTGTTCTCCCCAACCATCCGACACCGCCAGGGGGAAGAAAAATGAATTGTCGTATTCATAGTTACCGTCGCCGATATCCGTGAGTTCGATGTCGTAGAGAAACTCGTGATTGACATCGGTGGTTGTGGTGTACCAAGGCTGAAAATCCGTTTCACCGGTCAATTGTTGTCCCCATTGGCCACTGCCATGGGTGTCCGCGAAAACCGGCTTCTTATCGGTACCGAGTTGTGTATCGACCAACCCGGTGGTGGCCCCACTGCCCGAGTAGACCTCGAAATCCGGATGCCCGGCGGAGAAGTCCCGGATCACTGCAATCAGGGTTGTGCTGCACTCTCCTGTATCCGTGTCCGTGTTGTCGTCGTCATCATCATCGTCATCTTCCCACTGATCGCTGTCACTGTCGCTGTCCCCATCCCCATCGGTATCCCCGTCCGAGTCCGCGTCGCCGGAGCCATCCCCTTCGTCATCGGAAGACTCGCAGTTCCAGGCAAGGGACAACATCATCACTAACCAAGCGATTCTCAGTGCTTTCATTGGCCTCTCCACGTGGAGTCGTCCGACCTGGGCCGAACAACAAGGTGTCGGTCTCTCCAATCCTGTGGGATCGGAAGATGCCTTTTTCAGACATTAGTTGTAAAATCGGTTAAATCTTATTGAATTTTAGTAGAAAGGTGAAATATCGCGTGTGGTTGATGCCCTGTTGGTCGTATGCTACCCCGTAGTCATACCACGCTGTCATGGAGACAGCTCGAGGTACGCGATGAGTGATTTTCTCGCTTCACTGACCCAAGTTCAGCAGTGGATATCGAGTCTTGCGGCCCGGTACACCGTTTTTTTCCCGACCCCTCACGGGGAGGCGAATTACCGCTTCACTGCCATCGGCGCGGATGATGACGTCCGGTTTGCACCCTATCGCCCGACGATCACCCCGCCGGTCAAATTGCTCGTGCCCGCGCGGGAGGAGCTGTTTCGATTCCAGCACAAGGAGGACGGTGATTTGTTGCTGAGCCCCTCGGTGGACAGCTCCTTTCGGGTAATTGCCGGGGTGCGACCGTGCGATTTGAAGGGCATCTTTCTGATGGATTTGTTCTTCGAGCGGGGTGTCGCCGATCCCTACTACTTGGCCCGGCGGGAGAACACGGCGATCATCGGCTACGCCTGCACCACCCCTTGCACTGATCGGGTGTTCTGCGCGGCGGTCGATTCGCTGGATCACCGACAGGGCGCGGACCTCTTTCTCACCCCACTGGCCAGCGGTGAAATACTCGTCGAAGCCAATACCGAGCGGGGGATCGGGCTGCTCGATTCAACCGACCTTCCCCCCTGCGAAGACGGCCCGGCCCGCAAAATCGGGGCGATTGCCGCTCGACCGGAGACCTACGGCCGATCCTTCGACGCAGATGTTCAATCCCTTTCCGGCATTGTCGAGCAATATTGGGACAGTCCCCTGTGGGACAAACACACGGAGCGCTGTTTCTCCTGCGGTACCTGCAATCTGGTTTGCCCTACCTGCTACTGCTTCGACGTACGCGACAATCTGGCACTGGACACGGTCTCCGGTTCCCGTACGCGCACTTGGGACGGTTGTATGCTGCCGGGATTTGCCCAAGTGGCCGGGGGGCACAACTTTCGCCCCCAACCCGCCGGGCGGCAGCGGCATCGGGTCAAGCGCAAGTTCGAATACCTACCGACCAAGTATGGCCACGGCCCGGTATGCGTGGGCTGCGGACGATGCGGGCGACAGTGCACCGTGGACATCGATATCTACGATATTGTGCACGACCTGATCGAAGGGGGAAAAAGCTGATGAACCAGGGGCAAACCGACTACGCGGCATTGGCCGCGGCCACCTACCTGCCCGCGACGGCCAAAATCGTCGAAATTCGCGAGATGACCGCGCGGGAGCGCTACTATCGCCTCGAATTGCCCCAGCCCCTGGGCCATCGTCCCGGTCAATTCGCCATGGTCTCTGTGCTCGGGGTGGGCGAGGCGCCGATCTCGATCAGCTGCGGGCCGAGGGACGACAACCAGCTGGAGATGGTGATCCGCAATGTGGGACGGCTGACCCGGGTGATTCACGGGTTGAAGGAGGGGGACACCCTGGGGATTCGCGGTCCGTACGGGTCGGGCTTTGATCTCGATCACTTCTACGGCAAGGACGTGGTGTTCATCGCCGGGGGCTTGGGGCTGGTGCCCTTGCGATCGCTGATTATCCCGGTGATGGCCGAGCCGTCGCGCTTTGGTGCGGTCACATTGGTCTCGGGGTGCCGTAATCCGGCCGAAGAGTTGTTTCGCGAGGATCTCAAACAGTGGTCCCAGGTCCCCGGCGCCACGGTGATCCGTCTGGTTGACGCCACCGAAAACATGCCCTGGAAATTTGATGTGGGTCTGGTGATCGATCCCCTGCCCAAACTGCCCCTGGACCCGGTCAAAACGGTGGTGGCGATGTGCGGCCCACCGGTGATGTACAAATTCGTGCTGATGACCCTGCAGGCCAAGAACCTGGGGCCCGAGCAGATCTTTGTCGATCTCGAACGGCGGATGAAGTGCGGGGTGGGCAAGTGCGGTCACTGTCAAATGAACCACCTCTACTGCTGTCAGGACGGACCGGTGTTTCAGCTGTCGCGAATCGGTGCGCTCAAAGAGGCATTGCGATGAAACCGAAAATAGCGTTTTTCGATTTTGCCAGTTGCGAGGGATGCCAGCTCGCCGTGCTCAACTGCGAGGACATCCTGCTGGATATTTTGGAATTGGTCGACCTGGTCGAGTTTCGCGAGGCCATCTCCGAAAAGGCGCTGCGCTACGACGTGGCATTTGTCGAGGGCAGCATCCACCGGGACGAGGATATCGCCCGCCTACGAGACATTCGCGCCCGGTCCACCTACCTCGTCGCCTTGGGCGCCTGCGCCTGCAACGGCAACGTCCAGGCCCGCTCCAACTTCGTCGCACCGGCGGTCAATTACGCCGAAGTGTACGGGGAGGCGGCGCGAAACCGGGTACAGGTGGATCCGGAACACTGGCCCCTGTGGGCCCATACCCGCGTGCGTCCCCTGGACGCAGTGGTCAAGGTGGATGCCCAGCTGCGGGGTTGTCCGATGGTGCCGAGCGAGTTTCTGCATCTGGTCAAGTCGCTGCTCAAGGGAACCCAACCCGATTTTCCGGCAGTGGCGGTATGTACAGAATGCAAGAAGAACGAGAACGAATGTGTTTTCGATCGGGGCCAAACCTGCATGGGCCAGATCACCTGGGCCGGGTGCAATTCGGTTTGCGTCAACAACGGATATGTTTGTGACGGGTGTCGGGGAATTCTTCCGGACGCCAACTTGGCAGCGCATCTTCAGTTGTTGCGCGAGCACAAGGTCGCCGAGGCGGATATTCGCAGTCGCTACCGGCTGTTTTGCGGCGCCGAGCCGATTGGACGGGGAGTTTGACAGATGAGCGAGGGTGGGAAAACCTACACCATCGACGTGAACCACGTCACCCGGGTCGAAGGACACGGCCGAATCCACATCAGCACCCGGCAGGGCACCGTCGAGACGGTCGAGCTCTGCATCACCGAGGCCAACCGCTTTTTCGAGAGCCTGGTCAAGGGGATGCAGCCCCACGATATTCCGTGGATCGTCAGCCGGATCTGCGGCATCTGCTGCGTGGGCCACCAACTGACCGCAATCAAAGCGGTCGAGGCGGCGCTGGGGATCCAAGTCAGTCCCCAAACGGTGTTGCTGCGCAAGTTGCTGACCGAGTCGCAGTTCATTCAGAGTCACGTGCTGCACGTCTATTTTTTGGCGGTTCCCGATTTTCTGGGGGTCAAGAGCGTGCTGCCCCTGGCCAAGAGCCATCCCGAGGTGGTCAAACGGGCGCTCAGGCTGAAGAAGCTGGCCAACGATTTCACCGCGGTGTTCGGCGGCCGGATGCTCCACCCGATGACCGCCACGCTCAAAGGGTGGCGCATGTTGCCCAAGCTGGATCAGGTACAGCAGGTGTACGACCGGTTGCGCGACGCCCGGGTCGACTTGGAGGAGACCATTCGGGTGGCCCAGACGTTGACCATTCCCCCCTATGAGCGGGAGACCGAGTACGTCTGTCTCAGACACCCGGATGAATACGCGCTCTATGACGGGCAGGTGGTCAGCTCGGACGGGCCGCCGCCGGTGCCGGCCGCTGATTATCGCCATGTCACCAACGAGTTCACCGTGGCCCATTCGACGACCAAGTGGTCCAAGTGGCATCGGGAGGCATACTTTGTCGGTGCCCTGGCCCGGGTGAACAACAACTTTGACCAGTTGTCCCCCAATGCCAAACAGGCCGCCGCCGACCTGGGACTGAAGGTGCCCTGCTACAACCCCTACATGAACAATGTGGCTCAGGTCGTCGAGATCGTCCATTGCGCGGATCACTGCTTAGAGCTGCTTCAGCAGGTGCTCGACACCGGCCTCACCGAGGAGGACATTTCGTACACAGCCCGGGCCGGCCGAGGTGCGGGTGCCTGCGAAGTGCCCCGTGGCGTACTGTTTCACGAATACGAATTCGACGAGAACGGGCGCTGCTGCAAGGCGGATGCGGTGATCCCGACCAGTCAAAATATCAACAACATCGAGCAGGACATGAAGACCTTTGTGCCCCAAATGCTGCCCGGGATGTCCTGCGAGGAGCTGACCCTGCACATGGAGATGCTGTTGCGCGCTTACGATCCGTGTATCTCCTGTTCGGTGCACATGTTGGATGTTCAGTTTGTCGACTGACCCCGGCTTGGAGAGGCGACCAGCGACCGGGACTCAACCTGTCGTGGTGGGCGTGGGCAGCGCCCTGAGCCGGGACGACGGGGTGGGCCTGGTCCTCGTCGATCGCTTGCGTGAACGACGGGTCGATGTGCAGGCCCGGTGTTGGTCGGATGCAGATGCCGCGACCGTGGTGAGCAACCTCCTCGAGTTGGATGCGCCGGTGCTGTTCGTCGATTGTGCCCAGATGAGCCTTCCTCCCGGTGAGTTCAGGTGTTTTGACGAGCAGCGAGCCGCCCTGCGGATTCGGCGGGATTCGGTCTCCACCCACGGTCTGGGGCTGGCCGAAGGACTGGCCATTGCCCGGCAACTGGGATTTGTCCGGTCCGTCTCGATATTCGCGGTGCAGCCCTACTCACTGGTGCCCGGGTTGGGGTTGTCCCCCTCGATGGAGGCGCGGCTCGATGGGCTCACCGATGCCCTCAGTGATTCGTTCGATCAGTTGAGGGTCGAGGTTTCCGAGCGGGCGGCGACCCTCCCGTGATTGCGCTCGGAGCAGCAGCGCTGAACCCGATCCCTCCCGGCGGTTCCCTTTTTTGGTGGGTTTGATATAGTTCACCGCTACGATTGACCTGTAATCTTTGATGGTTTGATGACGCGTCATTTAAATAAGATCGCCCCCCTCTTTCGCGCGGCTTGGGTCGCAGTTGCCCCGTTTTTCAGCGAGCTGTTTACCCCCCGCAGAAGGCGGTTTCTGTTGATTGGCCTGGGACTGGCCGTCGTCTTCGGTATGCACTTCTGGTTGACCCTGCACTATCACAACCGGGGCCACATGGGCTCGGACGAAGGGTTCTATGCCCTGGCCGCCCGCAATGTAATGGAGGGTAAGATTCCCTATCGGGATTTCGGCTACACCCAAATGCCCCTGCTGCCCTATCTCAACGGTGTGATGATGGAGTTCATCGGCTACGGGTTGCTGGAGCAGCGTGCGGCCAACATCTGTTGGGGGACCCTGAGCCTGCTGGGCATCATCCTGGCCGTGCGCCAGCGCTGGGGCCGTTGGGAACCCGGGTTGATGATCGCGTTCTGCGCCGCTGCCTCCCCTTACTGGGCCGATCGTCAGGGATTCGGTACCACCAATGCCTCGGCCGGTTTGTTTCTCACCCTGAGTTTCGCAGCGGTGCTCACCAGCTTTAAAGTGACCACCCGCGCCCTGCTCTTTTCCATCTTCGCGGTGCTGGCGATAGGGTGTCGGCTCTCCTGTGCCCCGCCGCTCGTCGTACTGGCCCTGATCCTGATCATCGAGTCGACCAGCTGGAAGCAGCGGCTGATCTGCATCGGCTTGCCCATCGGGGTTGGGCTCGTCTTGCTCCTCCCGTTCTACGTCACTTCACCGGAGAATTTCATTTTCTACAACTGGGACTATCATCTGGCTTCGAGTTTTGATCGCCGGGGATTGCATCAGCTACGAGGGGCCTGGCTCGCCTCTCCCGCTTCGTTGGCCCTGATGGTGCTGGGCTGCTTCGGTATTCCCCAGCTGATCAAGCGACGGCAATGGTCGATTCTGCTGTTGCTGCTCGCCGCGTGGGTCGGAGTGGTCACTCCGATGCTTCCCAAGAGCGCCTATGGGGTGTACATCACGCCGGTGACCGTGATCGCCGGGGCTGCCGGGGTGATCGTTCTGTTCACCTACGAGCCCTTTCGCAAGAGTCCGTTTCGCCACGCGATCTGGATCCTGCCTGCGCTGATTCTGGTGCACCGGTTGCCCCGGGAGGTCGCCGGAGGGACCGCGACCCAAGTCCAGCTGATTGGTGATTATGTGCGAAAAAACATACCGCCGGGCCCCATTCTCACCCCCCTTCCCATCGTGGCCATCGAGGCGGGTCGACCGGTGATTGAACGCACTGACATGGGCATGTTCGCCGCGATGCATCCCTCCCAGCGCAAGCAGGCCCAGCAGCTCAAATTGACGACCCTGCCCCACCTGATCGAGGTGATCGAAAATCGGATTCCGGTGGCGATTGTCAAGATGAAATCCGCCCGCAAGTGGAACTTTCAGTGGGCCGTGCCCTCCCTGCGCCGCCAACCCAAGCGGATGTATCGGAAATTCGAAAAGAGCATGCGAGAACACTACCACTCGGTGAAACGGGGAGCCTCCCTCGATGTGCTCATTCCCAAGACCGAGCGGGGAGAGCCTGCTCCTCGTGGACAACCGGCCAATTAAATAATTAATCAGGGAAAGCGCGCGGTTAGCCATAAAATTCGCCGAATGCGTCAAGATCTCCGAACAGGATCCGATAGTGGCGTCATGGAAAGAATATCACAATGGCCAAGTACGGCGCTTCATCGCGTCAAAGGTACGGTATTGCTCGTCGACGATGATCGGGCGAGCGTGATGACCGTAAAAAAGCAAGTCCTCTCCTGCAATTACGACCTGTTTGCCGCCTCTTCCGGTGAAGAGGCGATTGACGTGCTCAAAGAAGAGCAGGTGGACATTCTGCTGACCGACATTCACATGCCGGGGATGAGTGGCATCGAACTGTTGGAGCACGCTCTGAGCGTCAGGCCCGACATCCAATGCGTCTTCATTACCGCCTTCGGCGAGATGGATACCGCCATCGAAGCACTCAAGCTCGGTGCCTACAACTACCTGCTCAAGCCGGTGAAGACCAAGGAGCTCAGCCTGGTGCTGGAACACGGCATGGAGCGGATCCGGCTCAACCAGTTGCTGCGGGACAAGAACCTCGAGCTTCAGGCCTCCAACCGCATGCTGCAACGGGAAATCATCGAGCACAAGCAGGCGTTTTATCTGTTTTTTCAAGAGATTATCGCCAACAAGCCAATTGATCTGCAACACAACCAGCTCAGCGAACACATCGAGCAGGCCCAGCAGTCCGATTTTGTCGAGCAGTTTTCGATTGAGGCCGCCCAAGCGATTAAGACCCTGAAGAGCTGGCTACTGCAAAACATCGAATCCGTGCAGCGGGCCGCGCTGGGCGACGGCACGTCGGAGAGTCAGACTGGGGTCTATTTTACGGCGCCGGCGCAACAGGGGGAGGCCTCCCAGCTGATCTTCGACTTTGCCGAGAGGATGCGCCGGAATTCGAGAGTGCCGCGTTCCGGCGCTCCTGTCGATATCGACCGGACCTGTGATGAATTGCGCGAGCAGGTCAAACGCATTGCCGACATCGCCCTGGCGCTGATGCTACGGGACGCCTACCCGGCCTGCCGCCACGCCCAGGAGACCGATCCCCGTCAGATGGCGCTGGAGCTGTTCGCCGAGGTTCCCCAAAACTGATTGATGGTCCTCAGTTTCGACTGAGGTCCTGGGCCAGTTGATCGACCCCGTCGATGGTCAGTGAGTACATCGGGAAGAGCCGGCGCACCAGTCGGATCGATGGGGCGTTCCACATCGCCTGGGTCATCGGGTTCAGCCAGGCGTTGTGATTGAAATGGTCCGTCAACTGTTGGAGGTAGAAGATACCGGGCTGCTCGTTGTGATCACTCCAGTTGATCGCGCCGTATCGTTGGGTCAGCTCCCCGGGATACATGTGGGCGTCGCCGACCAGCACGAGGCGGGTGTCCCCGTCGAAGCGGCGAATGAGATCGGTCAACAAAACGGGCTCGGTAAAATAGGCGTCGGCGTAAACCCGATCATAGATACAGTTGTGAAAATAGACGTGGTGAAATCGCTTGAAATGTTGGGCTCCGTGTGCCGCTGAAAAGAGGAGATTGACCAGATGCCGGTACGGATCCATCGACCCTCCCACGTCCATCGCCAGCAGCAGGCTCAGGTTGTTTTCCCGCGGGGGCAAAAAGACCAGCTCGAGCTCGTCTCCCTGCCGTGCGGTCTCATCGATGGTGGCCTCCACATCGAGCTCGTCGGCCAATCCCTGTCGTTTCAGGGCGCGCAGCTTTTTCAAGGCCATACCGAACTGGCGTGTGTCCAACACCAAATCTCTGCGGTGCTCGCCGAAC
>JANQET010000483.1 GCA_028278265.1 Myxococcota bacterium | reverse complement strand
CCGACAATCGGATCATTATCGGGGTTGTCAATTGAATTCGGCCGGAGGAAATTGTGATGAAACAGACACTTTCGATGCTGTTGCGCAGCAGTGCCCTTTTGTGGTCGATGGGATTGGGGTGCGGTGAGAGCAGTGAGCCGACAGATGACGACGCAGGAGCGGACGCAGATACGGACACGGATACTGACGCGGACACCGATACTGATGCAGATGCGGATACGGACACAGATGCGGATACGGACACGGATACGGATACGGACACCGATCCTTTCGACGTGACGGTGATTGAGGTCACCGATACGGTGATCACCGCCGACCTGATCCGTCTGGGCATCAACCTGGGCAATGACAACTATTGGGGATCCATGCTCAACAAAAACCGCGTCAAAAACGGGGGGTTCGAGGGTGTTATTTACCGCCACATTGCCCGCGGGCCCGGTGGGGACGAAACCTCTTT
Source organism: Myxococcota bacterium (assembly GCA_028278265.1). Classification (GTDB taxonomy): domain Bacteria; phylum Myxococcota_A; class Polyangia; order JAAYKL01; family JAAYKL01; genus JANQET01. The sequence continues at coordinate 5,403 of JANQET010000483.1, read as the reverse complement.
TTACGACTGGAATGACTACACCTACACGCCGGTCGACGGCGACGACGAGCTCTCCGGTCGCACCTGGCTCGATGTGGCGGTCGGCGCCGACGCCTGGGTGCTGGCCGGGGATCGGCGCTACCAGAACGATACGATCCAATCGGTAACCCACGAGATCTTTCCAGGCAATTCCGATCCCTCCCTGCGCTTCAACTTGGCCGATACCGGACCGCCGGTGGGACAATCGGGCAGCGACACCCTCAACGAAGTGGGAATGCTCATCGAGAAGGTGGAGCGGGACAACGGATTTGTCGGGCAGCACGGGGGTCCCCTGTGGGTGTTTGCCGAAGGGGGGGCGACGATCACCACGGTGACCGGCGATGATCCACCGGGTTCGAACGGCCAGGTGGTGGCACGGCTCGATGCGCCGGGGAGCGGAAAGGCCCGGTTGATGTATCCCCTGGTCCCTGCGGAGTTGGCCGAGCCCAACGGCACCTGGCGGATCAGTTTCTGGGCCAAGGGGGATGGGGCGCTCAGCATGGGGTATGGGGGGTGGAACGAACCGGATCAATTGACACCCATTGCCTTGACCGACAGCTGGCAGTATTTCGACAAGGTGGCGTTGACGGTCTCCGGGTTCACCGAGGGCACCCTCGATCTGCATCTGGTGGTCACCGGCGGGACGGTGCTGCTCGATGACATCGAAGCGTACAAAGAGGGGGACACCAACCCGACCCCGTTCCGCGATGACCTGGTCAATCTACTCGTAGAGTTGCAGCCGGGCACCCTGCGCGCCTTGTTCATGGGGGGCAGCAGCGTGGACAATTTCCTGCGGCCGGATCACGAGCGGATGGCGATTGGCTACCGGCGGCAGCCCCCTCCGGATGGGTCGATTTCATGGCCGGGACACCCCAACAACAACGGCCGGGCCGAGATGTATCCCTATGGCATGCACGAATTCCTGACCCTGAGCGAAGTGCTCGGCGCCCAGCCCTGGTACTGTGTCAGCGGCACCATTTTGCCCGAGGAGATGAACGCGCTGATGGAATACCTGGCCGGCCCGGAAACGAGCCCCTATGGCCAATTGCGGGCCGAGCGGGGACACCCCACCCCTTGGACCGACGTGTTCGATACCATTCACTTGGAGATGGGCAATGAAGCCTGGAATTGGTCGCCGGCCTACGCCTACGGCGGCTGGAATGGCCCGGAATACTGGACCACTCTATTTGAAACGGCCCGAACCGCCCTGGCCGGGTATCCCGGCGCCGGAGACAAGGTCAGGTTTCATATCGGCGCGCAGAATTACAACACCTGGCTGGGCAGCGCGCTGGTCGACAACCACGGTGCTGCAGGTGATGGGTATGCCATCGCGCCGTACGTGATCCACGGTATGGATGCCAGTCAGGGATCGATGACCGATGAGGAGCTGTTTTCCTGGGCCTTTGCCTGGGTCTGGCACCTCAATACCGGCGGTCCGATGCAGGGCAATGCCGAGATGATCGCCGACTCCGGGCATGACCACCTTTCGATCAGCGTCTACGAGGTCAACCACCACATCACCGGCGGGGACGCCCCGCTGGAGCCGCGCAACAAGTTGGTGACCAGCATCGGCGGCGCGCTCAATATCATCAACCACATGCTGCTGATGGTCGAGCGGTACAACGTGCGGGTGCAGAATTTCTTCCAGCTGTTTCAACAGGAGTACAACGGCGTCGGTTTATGGGGCGCCGCGCTGTCGGCCAAACCCGGGGAGGAGCGCTACCGGCCGACCTTCCTCTCGTTGATGTTGGCCAACCGAGTGCTCGGCGGGGACATGGTGCAGGCGATAAAAACCGGGGAGGATCCCAACTGGCACGAGGAGTTCGACTATCACGAAGATCCGGTGCAAGTGGACGTGCCCTACATCCACGCCTACGCCACGCACGAGGGCAGCGACTGGGGACTGATTCTGCTCAACCTCCACGCCAGTGATGAGCTGCCCGTACGCCTCGAACTGCCCGCTGCTGCTGCCGGCAACACCGCCACTGTCTGGTCGATGACCGCTGACCGCATCACCGCCAACAACGAGCTCGATCACGATCCCGAGGTCACCGTCTCCGAGCAGGTGCTGACCGATTTTCAGGACGGCTACAATTACTCGTTACCCCCCCATTCGATGACCGTTTTCAAGTGGGCCCAGTAGCCCAGCGTTCGTCGGCGGCATAATTTTTTTGTCAGACCGCCCCGCCTCCCGATCAATACCCCTACACCAGGAGCGAACAAGGTGAGGGTATGATGAAAAAAAGGATGACCCAGCTCGTGCTGTTGGGGGTACTCGTAGGTGCGTGTGGTGGAGCAGATGATCCGGTTGAACTCGATGCTTCCGGGGCCGACTCGGATACGGATGTAGACACCGACACGGATACTGATGCAGATACGGATGCTGATGCTGATGCAGATACAGATACTGATACGGACGGGGATACCGACACGGACACCGATGGGGACACGGACAGCGCCATCGACACCGACACGGGGGGCATTGATCTGGAAGGCGGATTGGTCGCCTACTATCCGTTCAGCGGCAATGCCCAAGATGCGAGCGGAAACGGCAATCACGGCACGGTCAACGGTGCTACCTCCGCCCCGGACCGATTCGGCAATCCCCAAAACGCCTACTATTTTGACGGTGGATTCAGCCATATCGATTGTGGCAATGACGACACCCTGAGGATCACTGGCGGACTATCGATTGCCGCTTGGATTTCAATCGAGAAGTTTTCTTCCCGAAACCAGGGGGTTGTCGCCAAGTACGCCGGCCGAAATCCGCCGGATGAGCGAGCGTATGCATTGTCGGTCGAAAATCAGGTCCACTGCCCGGGACAGGTCAACACCAACGTGTTTGCCATGGCGGTCTCCTCGGACGGGACCTGTGCGACGGGCGGATCGGCCAACTGCTCGATGAATTGTGGGGAATCCGAGCTGCCCATCGACGAGTGGTACCACGCTGTGGCCGTGTTTGATCCGGGCCGTTCGACCACCATTTACGTCAACGGATTAGTCGAAAACGTGAACACCGATTCAATCGTGTCTTCGGTTCACGACAGCAGTGTCAATCTCATCATCGGCGCTTCATACGATATCAATGACAGTGGCTTCTTCTTTCAGGGCGCCATTGACGAAGTGCGGGTGTACAACCGGGCGATCACCCCGGCAGAGGCTCGCTCGTTATACCTGTTGGAGAACTGAAGGCTTGCTATTTGGCCGCCGTTCTGGCGTCGATCACTTTGACCACCTTGCCGTAAATGATCAGCGCAATCGCCGAGGCGAGGGCGATACCGACAAAGACGAACCACAGATAGTGAGCGTGCTGATACGCTTCGGGCATCGGTCCATCGCCGGCGAGGGAGGCCAGGCGTTGGGCCTGATCTAATTTGGACAGGGTGTTCGGATCCGGACACCAGCTCTCCAGCATCAAGCCGGAGATGAAAAAGCCTATCAGGGCCGAGATAAATGAATGCAGATGGCTGAATCCAAGGTACAATCCCTCCTCGCCCTTGGGGGCTTGGAACGAAAAGTACTCCAAGAAGCGCGGGGAGATAAAACACTCGGCTAGCCCCTGAAAGCCGATACCGATCAGCATCATCATCGCTACTGGGTGAAATCCCAGGATGGGGGCATCGAACAGGTTGCCCGCGGCCATGCAAAAGGCCGACAGCGGCATGATGAACATGCCGATGGTCATCGAGAATAGGGCGCTGCGCTTGCGCATCAGTTGGGTGATCATCGCGACGAAAATAACTACCACCGCCGGATTGACGTTAGCGAACCAGGACACGGACGAGTGCTCACCGGCCATGCGCAGCACGTACTTGGGCATGCTGGCGTAGAGCTGGTGTTGAACCATCCAAAAACCGGTGATGATGAAAATGAGGATGATCAAGCGCCCCCGGGTGCACACAGCGACCAGCGCTTGCCACAGCTCACCGAAGGTCTTGCCCCCACCGCTTTGCTTGGCGCTGCGGTAAAACAGCGCCACCAAGATAAAGGCCAGCAGGGTCATGCCCGCAGCGAACAGGTTCAGCACGATCAGTCCTTGGTCACCCAACCCATCGCGCAATGGCTTGACAATCGTCTTTCCACTGAAGGCGCCCACGTTGACCATGGCATAAAACAGGGAGTAGCCGCGAGCGCGGTTGGCTTCGTTGGTTTCCTTGGCCACGGTACCGGTGATCACTGACTTGATGAACGAACCGCCGATCATGATCACCAACATCACCGGCACAAAGAGCCATTTCTGCCAGCTGGCCCGCAGCCCGCTAAAGACGATTATCTCACCGGCCAGATCCCCTTTGGTGCCCGCCGGTGCCGCAACGCCGTACTCCACCAGACCTGCGGATTGCAGCAGGGTCGGCAACAGCCACATGCTGCCGTAGCCGATGGTCAGCAGGCCGAAGGCCAACAACAACGAGGCGCGAAAGCCGATGCGGTCCGCATAGGCTCCGGCAAAGGTGGGCAGGAAATAGAGCCCGGCGACGAACACCCCCGAGGTGGTGGCGGCCTCCACGTCGGAGTATCCCAGGATGCGCGACAGGTAGAGGGTAATGACGACGAACACGCCGTACCACGCCGCCCGTTCGAGCACTTCGACACTGTTGGCGATCCAAAAGGCGCGTGAGAAGCGCCAGCCGATTTTCTCCGTTTTGTCTTGAGTCATTCTCAGATTGGCCTTTCCCTTGATCTTGCCCGTGCTCCTTACTACTGATTGAGGTCTCTTCACAAGGCAAAAGTAGGGGCACCATCGCCGCTCCTCCCCCCGTCATTGAGTCGTGATCGCGGCTACTTTTTGGTTCGATGGAGGCACAGCCGTTCTCGGCAGTAGAGGTACGGCGCGGCGCAGGGAGCGATGAAGGTGCACCCCCTCAGCTGATGGAATCGGTTGAGGGACTCGATTTTGAGGGTCTCCCCACGGCGATGTCCGTTGGCGTCGTATTCATAGGCGGCTTCGTAGCGTCGCAGGGTTTCCAGTGCCGGATCGATCACCCTGTGCGGCGCACTGAACGATCGCTGGTTTCCCAGATGTCCGCCCTGTTCGGCGATGACTCGGCCCTTCTTGTCGTAGCGATAGGTGATGCGATAGTCCGCCTTGCGATCGAGCTTGGGTGCAATTTTGTCCGTCGGCGACGGGATGATCACGTCGTAGCTCTCCTCGATCAGCTTGCCCTTGGCCCCGTACTTGAACCGGGCCTTGAGCTCCTTGACCCGATCGCCGAGCCGATCGACGGCGCGTGACAGCAAGAATCCGTTCTTGTTCCACCGCAGGGTGTTGCGCTCACAGATACGCGGTTGGGCATCCAGACAGGCGGCTTCGTCATAGGCGGCGGTGTGTTTTTGACAGGCCAGAATGCCGGTCCCGGCGCAGGGGACGAACTGCTGTTTTCTCCG
>JANQET010000452.1 GCA_028278265.1 Myxococcota bacterium | reverse complement strand
GGCGACCAGCAAGGCGGCAATCTCCACCGGAGAGAGCTCACCGTTGACCAGACGCTGAAAGACAGCCTTGCTCTCCACGCGATCGAGATGCCGTCCCTCACACATTTTGTCTAGAAATTCGCGCATCACTTTTCTCCCTGGCCCACGGCCCATTGAATCACGTTTTCGATAAAGAGCCCCCCTTTTGAGGTCAAGATCGATTCCGGATGAAACTGTACTCCGCAAATCGGGCGGGAAACGTGCTGAACGGCCATTACCATCTGATCGAGCTCGGCGATCACTCTGAGCGAAGCGGGAATGGTCTGCCCCACCAAGGAGTGGTACCTGCCGACGGTCAGCGGCGAGCTCAGCCCCTCGAACACCCCCTGCTGTTGGTGTACAATCGACGATGCCTTTCCGTGAACAATCTCCCCGGCGGCACCCACTTCCCCGCCGAACGCTTCGACGATCGCCTGATGGCCCAGGCAAACACCGAAAATCGGAACAGTTGCCCTCACCTGTTGAATCAACGGCACACAACACCCCGCATCTGTCGGTGTGCCCGGTCCCGGCGAGAGGAGCACCAGCCCGGGAGTGTGGAACTCAGCCACTAGATCGAGCAGTTTTTCAAGTGGTGTGTCATTGCGCCAAACAGTGACATTGCACCCCCGCTTTTCGAATTCATCGACAAGATTGAAGACGAACGAATCAAAATTATCAATACACAGCACACTGAGTTGACGGCACCGATTCATCTCACTGATCCCATTGTTCCCGTTCATCTCGTTCCTCTCGAGCAGGGGCACTGTTGAATCGCCTTGAGCACGGCCTTGGCTTTGTTGCGGGTCTCCTGGGCTTCGGCCAGGGGATCCGAATCGAACACCACCCCTGCCCCGGCGCGAATATGGGCCACCTGATCGACGACCCAGGCGGCGCGGATGACGATCGCCACATCGAGCTCACCTCTGGAGTTGAAATAGCCCACCGAGCCGCCGTACGGTCCCCGCTTGGTCTTTTCGTACCGGCGCAGCAGGCGCGCGGCCTCGATCTTCGGCGCCCCGACCAACGTACCCATGTTCATCGACGCCACATAGGCGTGGATCGCGTCCAAATCCGGTTGGAGCGTGCCCTCCACGACCGAGACCAGGTGCATCACCTGAGAATAGCGCTCCACCTCGAGCAACCGGAGCACCCGTCGCGAGCCGGAACGGCTGATCCGGGCCACGTCATTGCGCGCCAAATCCACCAACATCATGTGCTCGGCCAGCTCCTTTTCGTTGAGCTTGAGCTCGGCCTCCAGTCGGTTGTCCAAGTCCAAATCGACCTCACCGTCGCCAGTGAGCCCCCGCGGTCGGGTCCCGGCGATGGGATGAAGCTGAATCTGTTTCGGCTCGCCCTTGACGCTGACACAGGTCTCCGGAGAAGAGCCAAATAGGGTAAACCGTTCGTCTCGGACAAAAAACAGATAGGGGCTGGGATTGGCCTGGCGCAGATTGCTATACGCAGCGAGGGGATCGGTGCAGGAGGTGGAGAATGTGCGCGAGGGAACGATTTGAAAGACATCGCCGGCGACAATATGCTCCTTGCAGCGCTCGACCAGCGCCCCGTAGCGGTCATCGTCGAGATCCACCGACACCGCCGCCGGGTCTGTGGCGGGTCGCTCCGCTTCCGGTGCCGGTGCCACCTCCGGTTGCCGGCCGATCACCTCGGCCAGCTCGGCCATGCGGTGCTCGGCCCGGTGTTCCCGTTGGGGCAAGTCGGCGTCGCCAAAAAGGTGATTGACGATGATCGCTTGTTGCTCGATGTGATTGAGCACGATCACCCGCTCGGGCAGCCAAAAGACAAAATCGACAAAGCCGAGAGGATCGGCCTCTGCCTTGGGCAGGGTCTCGAATCGGTCGATGAAATCGTAGGCAAAAATGCCGGGTAAATGCATCGGCAGTGCTTCGGAGCCGACGCCATCCCAGTGTTGACTGGCCAACCGCAACACATCAGCGGTCGAGGGAGCTTTGACACGGGCCATGTCCGGCCCGCTTTGAAGCTGGTCGGGAAATCGGGCCACCAATTTGTCGCCCGAGGGTTCCACTTCGGCCATTTTCTCAAGACTGGGTAATAGAGCGTTGAGCGCCGACCGGCCATTGGGTGTCAACGGTCTCAGGGTAACGCGGCGGTCTTGTGCTTCGATGCACATGGCGCTTTGTACAAACAGGAGACTCTGGGTGTTGTTCTGACCGTTGCCATCCATCGATTCGAACAGCTGGGTGTCGACGCTGTCTTTGACCACCGATTGGAACAGCACCAACGTATCCCCGCAATAGGGCACGATACGGTAGAGTGATTTTGCCCGCATTCAGCTCTCCTCAGCCTACTGTTCGCTGGTCACGACCGTCCGGCCGGCCGCTTCGACAAATCGCTTCAACTCACCCATCATCTCGCTGAATTGTTGGGGCGTGAGCGATTGTTTACCGTCGGAGAGCGCCTCTGCGGGCTTGTGGTGGGTTTCGACAATAATACCGTCCGCACCACAGGCAATGGCCGCCTTGGCCATCGGCGCGACCAATTCGCGAATTCCCGTGCCGTGGGACGGATCCACGATTACCGGCAGATGGGTGCGTTGCTTGATCAGGGGAATGGCGTTCAAATCGAGGGTATAGCGGGTCGCCGTTTCGAAAGTTTTGATGCCCCGTTCGCACAGCACCACGTTGGGGTTGCCCTGGGCCAGCACGTATTCCGCGGCCAGCAGCCAATCCTCAATCGTCGCCGCCATGCCGCGCTTGAGCACAACCGGCTTTTTGCACTGTCCCAGCTCCCGGAGCAGCCTGAAATTCTGCATGTTGCGCGCCCCCACTTGAAAGGCCGCCGCATAGGTCTCCACCGCTTCGATGTCAGCGACCTCGACCACCTCGGTGACCGCCGGCAGGCGCAGTTCGGCGGAGACCTCGGCGAGGAGCTTCAGCCCCTCCAAGCCGAGTCCCTGAAAACTGTAGGGACTGGTCCGCGGTTTGAACGCACCGCCGCGCATACACGCCGCACCGGCTCCCTTGGCCGCCTGGGCGGTTTGAAACAGCTGGTCGCGACTCTCAATCGCGCAGGGGCCGGCGATCACGACGAAGCCCTCCCCACCTACCGGCACTTGACCGATGTTGACGATACTGTTCTCCGCGTGCAGCTCCCGGCTGACCAGCTTGTACGGCGCGAGAATGGGTTTGACGCTCTCGACCAGCGGGTGGCTCTCCAGTTGCAGCTTACTCAGCTTGCGCTCGTCACCCAGCGCCCCGAGCACGACCCTCTCCTCGCCGGGCATGTACAAGGGCTTCAGTCCGCACGACTCGATGTGATCCAACAGCTCAGTGGCAACTTCCCTGGTGGCATGGGGTTTTAGCACGATGATCATTTTTACCTCGTTAAGCAGTGGTTTGTGGTTTGTTCCTCACAAAAAAAAAGCCCACCAAAAAATCAGTGGGCTTTGTCTCTCCTCTTGGGATGATCGGAATCAGTCAGACGCCGGCCCGCTGCGAATCGCATCGCTACGCCACCAACGCCAGTTCTCCTTTAGAAAGATCCCGTACATCACCGCATTTACAGCACACTCAACTTTTGCTGTCAAGCGGCTTTCGACCTATCTTTGGGCGGTTGGGGGACCGTCGATATACCCGGCGGCCTGCAACGCCTTGAGCGTTTCCGGCGAGAGTTGGGGGGCCGCTGTCCTGTCCTCGAGATAAGGGCCAAGGGCCTGGATCAGGGCTTGAATCGGGGGGTCGTTCTGTTTGGCCGCGTAGAGATCCTGCACCTCCTGGGGATCGGTCAAAAGGTCATAGAGCTCATAGCGCTCGCCATCCATGGCCAGTGATGGCAGATCCTTGACCTTGGGCTGGGGAATCGTCGGGTGGAGATCGTCGATTTTGGCCACCGCCTTCTTGTCGACCTGGTTATGGTGGATCAGCTTCCACCGTCCCTGCCGAATGGTCTGGCGCCGGATCCCGTGGGCATTGTACTGACTGAATTGCCGCCGATTCTCGAGCACCGTTGGATCGGCGAGCGACTTCAGCAACGAGATGCCGCTGAACGATTCGGGAATCGGCAGACCGGCCAGGTCGAGCAGGGTCGGTGCGATATCCACGTGGGTGTGGGGTCGATTCTCCACGAGCCCCCGCTTGGTCAAGATGGGTGATAGCAACAGGAAAGGTACGCGGAGCACCGGCTCCCACATGTGGTAAGCGTGAATATAGCAGCCGTGCTCGCCGAAGATCTCTCCGTGATCCGCGGTGATCAGCAGGGAGGTTTTGTTGAGCAGGGCGCTTTGGTGAAGATAGTCGTAGAGCCGGCCCACCTGCTCATCGGCGTAGGCCACGTCCCCGTCGTACGCAGCGACGATGCGGTCATGATCCGCCTTGGGCAGGGGTTTGACATACTCTTTGAAGGGATATTGGATCACATCCCCTGGGGGCAGTTCCTTGAGGAACCGGCGATGCTCACCCCGGGGCCGGTAAGGGGTGTGCGGAGAGGTGAGAAAGAGCATCAGGAAGAATGGGTCCTCGCTGTTTTTCTCCAACCAGGTGATCGCTCGGTCAATCAGGATTTCGTCGCGGGGAAACGCCTTGTTCAATGTCTTGGTGTCCACATAGAGCTGGAACCCCTGGCCGAATCCCCAGATCTTTCGCGCCAGCGGATTGCCCACAAAGCCGGCGGTGCGATAACCGGCCTGGCGAAAACGCTCGGCCAAAGTTGTGATTTCCATCTGGAGATTTCGACCGCTCAGCTCGACGTTGTGTTGTTGCTTGGTCAAGCCGGTGATGATGGTGGTGAAGCTGGGTCGTGTCCACGAGGAGTTGGACACGTGATTGGTCAGCACCAGTCCTTTTTGGGCCAACTCGTCCAGTCGGGGAGTGGTCGGACGGTGGTAGCCGAACAGACCCATATGTTTGGC
>JANQET010000154.1 GCA_028278265.1 Myxococcota bacterium | reverse complement strand
AAATCTGCTCATCTTCATCGTCCCAATCCCCGTCGCCGTTGAAATCGATCCAGCCCTGGAGATAGCCGGCGACGTCCTCCCAGTAGGTGACGGTGACCTCGACCGTCCCCGGTTCACCGGGGAGAATAGGGTTGGGAAAGACAATCCCGTCTTCATCGTCGATACCGATGCCATCATCCCCGTCGGCGTCCGGTTTGGGTTGTCCGTCCGTCTCTTCATCGATGTCCTTGCCCAGCAAGATCGGGGCATCCTGGTCGATGATATGCACCGCGCCGTTGTTGACCAACAGGGTGTTGTAGTTCTCCCCGTTTGTCGGATCATCGGGGGCATCGCCGAAATCCAGGGGCACCTCCACCGCGCCCACCGGGAACAGGTAGTCCTCCACCTCGCCATCGGGAGCGCCGCCGCCCCACCAACCCGTATGGGGCTCACCGGTCAGCCGGAATCGGGCGAAGACGAATTCGGCGGGAGCTATTGGTGCGGCAGTAAAGGAGACCTCTTGGCCTCCCTGGGAGACCGGTAGATTCTCGAAAATTTGCTCTCCGTGATCGCCCCAGTCCCCATTGCTGTTGAAATCGACCCAGGCGTTGAGAAACGCCGTATCGTCGCTGTTCACCCAGACTTCAATGAAATTTTCCAAGCCGGGATGGATTTCTCCGTCGACCAGAATGATGCCGTCCTCGTCGTAATCACCTTCCTTGTCGTCGCCGGTGGCCTCTTCGTTGGGTTGTCCATCCGGTTCCCCGTCGACCACGTCTCCCAAATACAGCCCGTCGACAATCAGGTGGTAGGCGCCGTCGTGCTCCAGCAGGGTGTTGAAGTAATACCCCTGGCTCGGATCGTGCGGGGCATCGCCGAAATCGTAGTGGGGATCGCTCATGATGACGCGGACAATATAGTCCTCCACCTCGCCGTCGTCGGCCGGACCGTATGGGGCAAGCCCCAACTCTGAGCTCAAGCGGAATCGAACAATAACCTGGTGCTCACCGGGGGGGGCCACGGGGGGAACGCGGAAGGTGAGGATGTTTTGACCATCGACCACCGGCTCGTCCATGAAAATCTGGTTGTGCGGCTCGTAGAAGTAGCCGTTTCTATCGAAGTCGGCCCATCCCTGGAGATAGACCGGTTCGGCGTCGGGTGAGTGCATGGTCACGGCGATTTCGGCGAGCTCCCCGGAGGTCCAGCTGGTCATGGCGCTGAAATCGACGCCGTCCTCGTCATCGTCGTCTGTTTTGTCGTCTCCATCGGCGTTTGCGGTGGGCTGACCGTCCTCTTCGGCGTCGATCAGCGCACCCAGATAGGGACCGTCGGCGCGGATGATGTGACGGGCCCCATCGGATTCGAGGAGGGTCGGGTACTCTTTGCGGGCATCGCCGAAATCGAAGCGAATCTCGGTATCGGTGTCCGAGTCCGTATCCGTATCGGTATCTGAATCCGAATCTGAGTCCGTATCGGTGTCGGTATCAGTGTCTGAATCGGTATCCCCATCTGTGTCCGTATCGGCGTCTGAATCGGTATCCGCATCGGTATCCGCATCTGTATCCGTATCGGTGTCAGCATCTGAATCCGCGTCCGTGTCCGCGTCCGTGTCCGCATCCGCGTCCGTATCGGCGTCCGAATCTGTATCGGTGTCGGCATCCGTATCGGTGTCGGTGTCCGTATCCGCATCCCCTCCTGCATCACCCGGATCCTCTTCGACCAGCAGGGAGCATCCCGCTCCGGGTAGGGCTAAAACGCCAATAAAACAAAACAATATCAATCCTTTACGAATCATTTGACACCTCTTTGGTTGGGTAAAAAAGGTTAATTAAACGCATCTATCAAAACTAAAACTACCTAACTTAATTATGGATCATTTGAAACAGTTGTTGTGAAAAAATCTGCCTTTTGTGAAAAGTTGGCAATCAGTACAAAGGAATTGGGGTACCGAAGCGTGTTTCTGACATATTTTGCACGAGACGAGAGAACTGGTTAAACACATGGGAAGGGGAATCAGATGGAAACCAAAGCAGCGCCCGGCTGGGTTCATTTATTTGTCTGTGTCAATGATCGGCAGGGAAAACGAGCCTCCTGCGCAGACGGAGATGCGGTCGAGGTTCGTCGGCGATTGAAACAGTTGGCCAAGGATCGGGGTTGGTGGAACCAGACCCTGCGGATTTCGCAAACCGGTTGTTTGGGCCTCTGCGGGGAGGGACCCAACGCCTTGCTCCATCCGCAGAAGATCCACTTCTCACAACTCTCACTCGACGACCTCCCCCAGCTGGAACAGGCCCTCGAAGAAGCGATCGGGTCCCGGTAGAACGCCTCGACAGGCCGGCTCGATTTTTGTACGAATGAGCATCCTATCGCACGGAGTTGGATCGTGTTTACTATTCGAACTGCCAGCCGAGATCATGTCCCGACGCTCATCCAGATTGAAAAAGCTGCGGCTGAGATATTCAGCACCTCTGATCTTCCGGTTGCGCTCCGCCAAGAGACCGTCTCACCACAAACCCATCTCAAGGCAATCGAACGGGGACACCTGCTGGTGGCACTGCGGGCCGATCGGGACCAGCCGGTGGGGTACGCCCTGCTGGCACCGTTTGACCGCTACCTGCATCTGTTGCAGATGGATGTTCACCCCAGTGTTCAACGGCGCGGCATCGGTGCCGAACTGCTCGATCGGATCTTCACCCTCGGTACCGAGGGCGACTTCAAAGCGGTGAGCCTGACCACTTTCGAGCACATCCGTTGGAATGCCCCTTGGTACGAGAAACACGGGTTTTGCATCATCGAAGAAGCCGATTTGCCGCCGTTTGTCGCAGCGATTCTCGCCAAGGAACGGGGACGAGGCCTGCGACGGCGCGTGGCGATGAGAAGGGATTTGGTGAGCCAATGAAAAAAGGGAACGAGCTGATCGTCGTTGAACAATTCATCCACGCTTCAGTGGATGCGGTCTGACGGGTTATCGCCAAGATCAGAAGGAGTGTGCGATCATTCGATGATGATATCGTGGCAGGTGTCTTCGATGACTTCGAGCAGGGTGGTGGAGAGCAGCTCGGCCATCTCGTCGGCCATCTGATCGGGCGGCATGTTGTCATTGGGCAGGAGTTGGATCGCCGTGGGCCGGGTCAGGCCGTCGACAAATGACGTAATCGGGCGGGTGCCGTTGCACATCTCCACGTTGACGAATCCGCCGGCCACGATGCAGTTGAGTCCCCCGCAGCCGGTTTTTGCGCTGACCAGGCGATCGAGCATCGCCTCACCGCCGTTCGTCCCATCAAGGGTGACCGGCGTCTGATCGGCTTCGTCGGTCATGAAAAAGACGACCATCACGGTGCCCTCATCGCGGATGAAACCGGCATTCGTGCCGTCGTTGGCCGGATCGGCGACCCAGCCCACCGGCGCGGTGAGCATCTCGATGTTCGAGCCTCCGGTACCCACTGCCGCCGCCGCGGCAAACCACGCCTCGAGCTCGTCGATGGCGGCCTGGCCAGCGTCCAGATCGATGTCGAAAAAGATCGGCTGTCCTTGGGGTTGGTACAGGCGTCCCTGAGCACCGTTGCGACCGGTGTCGGACTGTTCGGGGGTGATGTAAAACCCGGTTTCGTCCAGACCGTTGTCTCCTTCAAACGAGCATTCCCCGTTGTTGATCATGGTGTTTCCCTGCTCGGAGTAGGCCATCTCGGTACTAGTCACCCCCACGTGGACATTGGTCTTCTCGGGCAGGGCAGAGACCAGCGCATCGGCGAACCGGGGAAAGGCCAGTCCCAGGGCGGTCTGATATCCGCCCATCGAACCGGAATTGTCGATCACAAATAGCAAGTCGACATCACACACCTTATCCGTATCCCCATCCGAATCGCTGTCCGAGTCCGCATCGCTGTCGGCATCACTGTCCGCGTCCGAGTCCGCATCGGCGTCGCTGTCCGAGTCCGCATCACCGTCGGCGTCCCCGTCTGCATCCGCATCGGCATCGGTATCGGCGTCAGAATCGCTATCTCCGTCCCCATCCGTATCCCCGTCCCCATCCGCATCCGAGTCGGAATCGCCATCCGCATCCCCCGCCGGGTTTGGGTCGTCGATTCGCTTTTCAGGCTCGCACGCCACCGCTGCCCAGGCCAACAGCGCGGCACACACCCCATAGCACCACTTTTTTGCCATTGTCGATTCTCCTTCATCTCAGTATTTTACCGGTTTTAGAGAAGATCTACAATCCAAGTGGAATGCCGGTATGGCAATGGGTGAATAAACTTCGTCTGCCAGGTCATATTGGGCGAGGAACAACCGAGCTCGCCGCTGAAAACGAGTGATTGAAGAGACTGGACTTTTTCAGCGATTGCAGCCATAAAAAACAAGGCAATATCAAAACTCAGACGATTGGCGGCAGCGTCTTGAACGCAAGAGTTGATCCATTTCCCAGCTTATAGCCAAAACACTTTCTTCGTCTAATCTCTCCTCGAATCGACCGTTGGTGTTCTCCTGGATCGGGTTGGCGGTGGTGATGCTGACGGCATCGGCTTTGTTATGTCAAGACGCCCTCTGGGGTCATTGGCGTTCTTATGTCTGGAATGTTCGCTATGCGTTCAATTGGGATCCGGGCGCTGCCTATCTAGGTACCGGGTTGACCCTGTTCGACAATCGCTATGCGACCGACGGGACGTTTTGGCCGGGCCATCCCGGATTGCCCTTGATGTTGCTGGTGCACCTCTTGGCCAAGGGGATGTACCTGCCGTATTGGCTCACGCATGATCGGTCGACCTTTGCCGATTTTGCGGCGCTGAGGTTGACTGACATCATCATCGGGGCTCGCCTGATGATGACGGTACTGCACCTCCTCTCTTTTGCGGCACTCTATCGGGTGGCCATGAGGGTGCTCGAAAACTCGGCCACCTCATTTCTCGCCGTGCTCATCTACGCGACTACCTATTCGACCCTGTTCTATTTCAATGAAATCTCGGTTGAGCCACTCGTCGTTCTGTTTGCGTTGCTCTGTTTTTTGTGCGTGTGGCGATTTGAAGACGAGATGAGGCGATACCGTTTCAAGACAGCCTATCTTCACGCGATCCTCGGTGCCTTGTGCATGGCGCTGGCGCTCTATTCCAAGTTGCTCATCATGGCATCAATCGTGCTCTTCGTGCCGGCGTACATCGCCGTTCTCGGTCACCGCAACGCCCGCCGGGATCCCCTGAGCCGTCGGGCATGGCTGGCGGGAGTGGGTGTCTTTGCCGGCGCCAGCGCCTTGTTCCTCATCGGAGGAGCCCTAAAGATCAACTGGACCAAATTCTTTCGCTATTGGAACGACGTCCCTCGAGCGGAGATGAAGTTGCCATCCCTGGCCGCCCAATCCGACGGCACGGTGATCGACGCGATACTCACCGCCCTCAAACTGGCCGCAGAGCAGCTGCTCAACCGGTTCCATCCGTCATTTTGGGCTGTTGAGAATACGAGGGCCGGTCATGGCTATGTCGCCGAGATGGGATGCACCCTGTTGGCCGTCACAGGGATGATCTGGTTGTGGTATCGCTATCGGGCCAAACGGCGATTCCTCATACCCATCGTCGTATTCAGTGCGATGATTTCTCCACCGATTCTGTACAAAAGTCTGTGGCACTATTACGTTGTGTACTACGCCTTTGGGGCCGTGTTTTGCGCCTTTGCCATCGAAAAGCTCTTGAGAAAACTGCTCGCCGGCCGGACGAGTAACAAACCGGTTGGCGCAGTCAAACTCTATGTATTGGCCACAGTAGTGGTGGCGCTGCTCCACTCGCCCGGTGTGGTGCTGGTCATTGACAAACATCGGTTCAACAGCCGGCAATATCACGCCTGGCGACCGCTCTACCGAGCGCTCGATGAGGCCTCCGATGGTGAAACCATTGCCGTGAAAAATGCGCCCCCCCTCGACCATCTCACCGGCCGGATCACGTTCTACATGGGGCGCAACCATCCCATACGCGACGCGTTGAGCCGGCGAATTATTCGAGTTCGGTCTCTCAATGGCGCTCTCATTGCCAAATACAACATCAGCCGGTTGGTTGAATTCAACCCTGACGGCCGCACCACCCTGACCGAACTTTAGCGGCGGGCGATCGCTCAGCTCATCTTGCGGGCTGCGGTGAGATCCGTCGGCACAGAGGTGTCCCGCTCGAGGACGTTGAAGATTTGCAGGGGCCGGGAGATGCCCTTGGCGCGAATCGGATCGAGCTTGGATACTTTGAATTCGTGGCGCACCAGCTCGTGGGTGTTTTCGGAGATGATCGTCTGACCCGGTCCGGCAGCAGAACAAAGCCGTGCAGCGGTGTTGACCGTATCGCCGATCACCGAGTAGCTCATCGTGCGGGTGGAGCCGATGTAACCTGCGACCAGTGCCCCGGTGTTGATCCCGATGCCGATGTGAATCGGGGGCAATCCCTCGGACTCCCGGGTCTGATTGAATTCGACCAGGGCCGCCTGCATGTCGAGGGCCGCGCTCACCGCGCGCACCGGATCGTCCCCGTGGGCCACTGGTGCGCCCCAGATCACCATGATCTCGTCACCGACGAATTTGTCGACTGTTCCTTCGTGATTAAAGACGATCTCGACCATCACTTCGAAGTACTCGTTGAGCATTTGCAGCACTTCGGCGGCGTGCATGTCCTCGCTCATCGAGGTGAACCCGCGAATGTCGGCAAAGAGCACCGTGGCCGTGCGATTCTCCCCGCCCTTCTCCACGCTCAGCTTGCCCGAGACCACCATTTCGGCCAAATCCGGCGAGAGCAGCTTTTGAAACTGCTCACGGGTCATCGCGTCGGTTTCGATCTTCTTGGCCATCTGCGAGTTTTTGATGAACTGGGCGGTCTGGTTGGCGATGTTCGACAGGAGCTGCAGATCTTTTTCAGTGTAGGCATTCACCGCGACCGAGGAGTCGATGATCATAATGCCGAGCAGCTCCTCCTTGTGCATGATCGGCACGGCCATCGACGAGCGAATGCCCTGCATGATGATGGAATGGGCCCCCTTGAATCGATTGTCGATTGACGCATCCGAGGAGAGGATTCCCGCTTTTTCCGCCTGCACCTGCTTGATCAGCGTGGAGGAGAGCACCAACTTCTCGTTGCCCCGCTTGGTCTTGTAGGTGCGGGGCTTGAACTCCCCGTCCGCATCGGCCATCAGCACCACACCCCGGTCACAGTTGAGAAACTCGAAGGTGCGCTCGAGAATGCGCTCCAAGATGTGGTCGATGTTGAGCTCCAGGCCGATATCCCGCCCCAGCTCGTACGTGACCCGCAGCTTTTCGTAATCCGACCGCACGACCTTGTCGCTCAAAACCTCTTTTTCGGGCAAGAACCGATCTTGGACACTCGGCGCAATTTTGGAGTGGATGTGACTCTCCAGCGCCTTGTCACTGACGTCGACCATCTGCTCGGCTGAATCGGGGTTCTCTTCACTCAAGAACATGCAGCGGGTGTTGCCCAGAGTGATCTCGTCCCCGTCTTTGAGCGCAATATCGTTCGTCAAACGGTTCTTGTTGACGAACGTCCCGTTGAGGCTCCCCAGATCCTTGATCATGTGACCTTTGCTGTTCTCGAAAAAAACGATGCAGTGCTCTTTGGAGACCACCCGGTCGAGCACTTGAATGTCGTTTTGAGGATGCCGGCCGATTTGATTGTGATCGCCGAGGCTGACCTCTTTTCTGCCCCCACTATCAAAAATAACCAATTTAGCCATCGATGACTCGCTCACCTTTACCCGTACCGCTTCATTGCGGACGGTAAATTACCCTTTTACCATTTTTTTCGAGTATAGTACCGCATTCCACAAGTTCTGCAGTCGGTAGAATCATTTGAGCCATTCGTCTGAACAACTTACGGTCGTTTCCGGGCTCTGCCGATCGAGATGGTCTGCTCGCTGCTCGTTTTTGCCTGTACATTTATGTTGCACTTCTGGAGCACGCCCTTGTAGCGCGCTAGATTGAACGTCGCCGTACCTCTTCTCTTTTTGTCCTTCGTGGTACCGAAATCGTTTTGCAGCACCCTCTTTAGACAATCGTCTTTGACTCCTTTTCCTTGATTGGATTTGAGCCTGACCGAGGCGGGTCTGCTGCTGTTGGCCGAGACCACGAAATCGAATTTCGCCTGCCCGCCCGAGGAGTTGTTCACACACTGCTTGATCCTCTTCTGCGATCCCCGCAGTTTTCGGATCATCGCCTGAGCGATGGGATCTTTTGATCGCACGAAACTGCAGGCCACATCTTTGAGCACCGGCTGGACATCGATCACCGGTGTGTCCTGATCCGGTGGGTCGTCGTCTGCCGGCGGCTTGTCCGGTTTTCGCGGCTTGCGGGGTTTTCGGTCGACCGGTGTGCCGTCGCTGAGCACCACCTGCTGGGTATCGCTACCGGGAACCGCCGGCAGGGGGGCCAGATTGGCTTGATTGCCGGGTTGGGGCTGGGTCACCGGCTGTGTCGGCTGTGTGACGGCGACCGGCGGGTTGGTCCGCCGGGCTCTGGGTTTGGACTGA
Organism: Myxococcota bacterium; assembly: GCA_028278265.1. GTDB lineage: Bacteria > Myxococcota_A > Polyangia > JAAYKL01 > JAAYKL01 > JANQET01. The sequence goes on along the minus strand of JANQET010000154.1, from coordinate 3,145 downwards.
CCGGGGCCGGCCAGAAAATACCAGGCTGCCGCCCCTCCGCCGCCCAGCACCAGCACCGCGGCGGCGATAATACCGATCAGTTTTCCCCGGCCACCGCCGGTACCTTTGACGATCGCCGCGGGTTGGCCGCCCGGGCGACGTACCGCCTCGGGGGGCACTTCGGTGGTGGGCAGCTCTGCCGTGTCGCCGATCGACGCATCATCGGGCTGCGGCTGAACGGGCTTGGGTTGGGCGGCCGGCTGGGCGGCCTTTGCCGGGCCGGCGCCGCTGATGCCGACCAACGCCTGGCTGAGCTCTCGCATGGATGACGGACGGTCCACTGCCTCCTTGGCCAATGTCTTCATCACCACCGCTTCGAGCTCGGCTGGGATGCCGCTGCCCGGGTTGATCGTTTCCAGTGCCGGTGGTTCGTCCATCAGGTGCTTGGTCAGCACCCCCATCGGCGTATCGGATTTGAACGGCAGCTCTCCGGTGAGCATCTGGTAGAGAATCACCCCCACCGAGTAGATGTCGGAGCGATGGTCGACTTTGTCCCCGCGAATCTGTTCGGGCGACATGTATTGGGGCGTGCCGAAGACCATGCCGGTCTTGGTCAGCGCCTTGCGTTGATCCTGGTTTTCATCTTCGAGTATTTTGGCGATGCCGAAGTCGAGCACCTTGACCACATCCTGCTGGCCGCTGCGTTCGCAGAGCATCACATTTTCGGGTTTCATGTCCCGGTGGACGATGGCGTTGTCGTGGGCGTCCTGCAGGGAGCCGCAAATCTGGATCCCGATCCGCTGCACCCGCTGCCAGTGCATCGCGCCGTTGGTGATCAGCTCGTCGTCGAGACTGATGCCCTTGATGAACTCCATCGCCAGGTAAAGGGAGCCGGAATCGATTTGGCCAAAATCGTAGATGGTAATCGTGTTCGGGTGGGTCAGTCGGCTGGCCGCGGCGGCCTCGTTTTGAAAGCGGGCGTGCAGGCTTTTGTCCTGGGTCAGGTGGGGGTGGAGGACCTTGAGCGCCACGACCCGTTTAATCGCGGTTTGCTCGGCCCGATAGACCCGACCCATGCCCCCTTCGCCCAACACTTCGTGAACCAGGAATCGGCTGCCGACGAGGGTGCCGATCAGCGGGTCCTGGGCCTCGCCGTCAGCAGCGACCGAGTCGATGAGCTTGGCGCCGCATTTGCCGCAAAAGGCGGTCTCGCGTGGATTTGGCGCGCTGCACTTCGAGCAGATGATATTGTCGGCCACGATAAGCTCCTTTCTTCACCGGTTTAGGGGCAATCCCCGACCGGTTATTTAAACACCTCGTTGGCGAGGTCAATGCGTATGCCGAAGGCATAACCCGACAGGTCGCGGGAGACATTCGCCTCCTGGGCCTTGCCGGTGATCGGATGTTCGATTTTCACCCGGGATTTGCCCTGATAATAGCCCGAATTGACCGCGATGACCCGACCCAGCTTGTCGAAGACCGGACTGCCCGAGGTACCCTTGCTCGTGAAGGCCGAGTGCTGCAGGAGATATCGCTGGTTTGGCGCTGCCGCCTGGCCGTTGAGGGCGGTCATGCGGCCGATCACCCCGTTGGTGATTGTCGCCACGGGCGACCCCACATTGCTCAAGTCCCCGGGAAAACCGAAGACGAAAATCTGCGAGCCGGATTTGATCGCTGAAATCTGGTCGGCCGAGGCGAGGGCCACGACCCGGTGAAACCGGCCGTTGACCGTGACCGAACCAATATCGGCGGTCGGTGCCGAGGCAGCGGCGTCGTAGGCCGGATGGGCTCGCCAACGAACCACCGGGTAGCGCGCCCCCAGTCCCTCGTTGGGCGCGGCGAAGAAAACGGCGCCTTCGGCGGATAGCTTGGCCATCTGGGCGATGCAATGGGCATTGGTCAGCAGCTGGACCTGGTTGACCGCGAAGCCGGTGCAAAATCCCTGTTCGAAGCCGGTCCGCGTGCGGTAGATCAACAGGTAGATGGAGCCCTTGTTCTGTTCGGCGATCCACTCGCCGATCTCCGAGGGGCCCAGCTTGGACAGGTTGAGCGCCTTCAATTCGGCGCGGGTCTGCTGCAACTCCCAAACGAGAAAGCCGATCGCGCAAGCCAGCACAACGAAAAGGAATGCCACCCCCACCTTGAACCGTCGCGAGCCGTGCCGCACCGCCTCACTGGCCACCGAGCGCACAAAGGAGATGCGGGCCACCCGTCCGGTCTGGTTGTCTCTGGATTTGGTGATCGCCGACTGGATCATCATCCCCACCGTCTTTTGCCCGATGGCCCGTTGGGGGGTGGGCGCACTCGCCGGTGTCACCTCCGGCATCGCGGCGGTGCGGGGTGTCCGTTCGGGTTGCTCCGGTTCGAACCTGAGGCACGGTCCCCCGCTCCCGAGCTCGATCTCTTCGTCACCGGTCAGCGGGATGGTGTCAATTTGAGTGCCGTTGATCCACGAGCCTGCAGTGCTGGAGAGATCGGCGAAGATCCATTGGCCCCCGTCAAACCGCACCTCAGCGTGTTTTCCAGATACGGTGCGATCCAGCTTCGTGTCAAAGATAACGTCGTTTCCCTCTTTGCGTCCCAACGACACGGAGGGGGATTGAAACGTCTGGACTTCACCCTTTTTCGAACCGCTGAGATGATGGATGCGGATTTGCATGGCCTAAAACGGATTGTCGTCCAGCTCTACCGGTTTGGTTTTGCCCTTTGCTTTCCCCTTTTTCTTTTTCGACGGGTCCTTGGCGGGCTGCTTCTTCGAGGTTTTCCCGGGGTCTTCTTTTGAACCCGATGATTTCTTTTTCTTTTTGGGTTTGCGGGAGCGCCGCATCTTGGGGTCGGTCTCTGTCGCTGCATCGGCGATGTCGTCGGTCAATTGGGCTTCTTCAACGTTGATTTTTCGATCGTCGGCAGTTCCGGCCGCAGTGGGTGGTGATGCGGTGCCGGCACTGGCCACCGTGATGTCCGGTGGGGTGTCGTCGCTGACCGCGGGGCTCGGTTTGGCGCGCCGCTTTCCCTGACCGGTGATCGCTTCGGCAGGTGTCGGGGCGAGTGCGGGCGCTTTGGCCTCCGGCGGGGAGGTGGTCGCAGCGATCGCTCGCTTCCCGTCGGACGACTCACTGCCGTTTTGGGCCGGGACCACATGGGGCGCCTCTGCGGTGGTTTCAGC
>JANQET010000430.1 GCA_028278265.1 Myxococcota bacterium | reverse complement strand
GATGACGTGACCAAGAAGACCGATGTGGCCGAAGCGGCGGCGGTAACTCCCGCCGCGGCCAAGGTCGTCGGTGTGGGGGACAAGGTTGCCTCGGAGAGTCGAGGGCTTCCCAAAACCGTCTGGATCTTGGCGGTAATCGTCGTCGGCGTGCTCGTCTGGTACTTCGGCTTTCGCACGACCGGTGATCCGGAATCGAAATCGAGCCAGGGGGAAGATCCTTCCACCTCCCCCCAACCGGAGAAAGTGGCCTCAGCCGAGAAGGCCACAACAGCGCCGCCGACAGCCGACGAACCGAAAGCGATCCCGGTCAAGACCACCGAATTGCTCGTTCGCACCGAACCGACCGGGGCTCAGGTGCTGATCGACGGAGCGGTTCAGGAGGAGTACACCCCGGTGACGGTGAGAGAGCTCCCCATCGGCAAGGAGGTCGAAGTCCAAGCCAAGTTGTTCGGCTATCACTCCCATTCGCAAAAACTGCTGGTCGCCGAGAAGCCGATCCCCCTGGATTTCACGCTCAAACCGGCTCAGTTTTCAATCGAGATCACCAGTGAGCCCCCCGGGGCGCCGGTGATTATCGACGGCAAATGGTGGGGGCGTACCCCGAAGCGATCGACCGTCAAAAAACCGATGAGCCCGCGGTTCAGCTACGCCGTTACCAAGGCGGGTTACGAAGACCACAATGGAAAAGTCATCGAAGACGATTGGGTCGAATCTAACGGGGTTTTCCGCATCAAGCTGGACGTCGCGTTGAAGAAGAAAGAACGGGTGCCAGTGGGGAGTACCCGCGCGACCAAGGCCAACATGGATCGGATCAGAGAGAAAATCGGCGAGCTCAAATTCGAGGAACCCCGCTTGGAACAACCCCCGGTACCCATCGGCACGAAAACCACCAAACCGCCGGTGAGCCCCCCCGACCCGAAACCACCGGCCGTCGAAAAGCCAGCAACTGAAAAACCACCTGCGGAGAAACCGACGGCGGAGAAACCCGCGGCGGAGAAACCCACTGGCCAACCCAAGCCCGAGCAACCCAAACCGGACACGCCCAAACCGGAGCAACCCAAGGCGGACAAGCCGGCTGAAACCCCACCGACCCCGGCACCCAAGCCAAAGAAACCCAAAGCGGATATCGACGAGAATCCGTTTTAGGGACCTTCAGCCCGTAGCCCGTGACCGAGCGATTTGACGAGTTGATCCCCGAGCTGGGACGCGGAACCCCGCTCGAGCAAGCCGTCATCCGGCTCCGGGACGCCAACCGGTGTGACCTCATCGGTGCCGCCGGGTCCGCGTTTTGCCGCTTGTTGGCCCAGGCACATCGTCCGGGTGAGCACGCGGTGATCGTCACCGAAGACGGCCGGGAGGCGCTTCGATGGGCTCGCAACCTGACCTACCATCTGGGGGCGTTGGGCCAGCAGGACCGCGCCGGGCGAGTACTGCAGTTTCCGGCCTACGACATGGGACCGTACGACGAGCTGACGCCGGATCGAAGGGCCACCTTGGCGCGTGCCGCAGCGCTGTTCGAGCTCGTCTGGTCGGCGGATTGGCAGTTCATCGTTTTGCCGGCACACGCACTTCAGCGCAAGTTGATGCCCAAACGGCAATTTGCCGACGCCTGCCTACCCCTCACGGTGGGCGAGACCATCGATCGGGATCTGCTCATCGCCGCCCTCGATCGGGCACGATTCCTGCGAACACCGCTGGTCGAAGAGCCCGGCACGTTTGCCGTGCGCGGCGAGTTGGTCGATCTCTATCCGCCGCAAATGGATCGACCGGCGCGCATCGAGCTCTTCGGCGACCACCTGGAGCGCATCCGACTGTTCGATCCGACAACCCAGCGCACCGAAGCCGATGTTCACGAAATATGGATCCATCCCACCCGACCGGGACTATTGCCGGCCGGGCAGCCGGAGGCGCAAGAAGCCGCCGGGCGCATGCGCTCGATTTGCGACGCCATCGATCTGCCCACCAAGAAAACCGAACAGTTGATCGAGGACGTGCTGCAGGGGCAGTTGATTGTCGGTGCCGAAGGGTTTCTGCCGGCACTTCACGCCCCGTTGGACACCCTGTTCGACTACCTCCCCGAGGACACGGTCTTTTGCCTGACAAATCCAGCAGGGATTCGACGAACCTGGAACAGGTACGAAACGACCCTCAGCGCGGATTTCAGCCGCCAACAGGATCAGGGCCTGCCGGCGTTCGAGCTGGCCGACCACCTGCTGTCGAGTGACGAAACCAGCGCTCGAGTGCTCGACCATCGGTTGATTCTCTCCCACCCGTTCGCGATCACCGATCCGGCGCTACACCCCTTGGAGCGCTGCAGCGATCCGATCGACCTCAACGGGACGGCCACCGCTCAATTGGGTGAACGACTCCGGCACCTCGCCCCCCTGACGGACACCGCGGAAGGGCTCAACCGGCTGGCCCGCTATCTCAACGCGCTGTCGGAGAGCGGCTACCATACCATCATCGTGGCGCACACGTCCGGCCAGGCGGAGCGCCTGACCTCCCTTCTGCGGGGGCGCCAGGTGGATGTGGGATTGCCGAAAACGAGGGAATCACAGTCCACTCGTCCCGGAATCACCGTAGCCGAAGGAGAACTGGTGGACGGATGCCTGCTGCCGGCTGATGGTCGGTGTTGGATCGCCGAGGAGGAGCTGTTCGGCCGCCGTCAGCGATACCGCCGCACCAGCGCGCGCCGGGGATCATCCCTCGACGATTTGCGCTCGTTGCAGCCTCGGGACTACGTGGTGCACGTGGAACACGGCATCGGCCGCTACGAAGGCCTGGTGCGCCAGTTGGTCAACCACGTGGAGATGGATTTTCTGCTGATCAGCTACCGCGGGGGCGACAAACTCTACCTCCCGGTCTATCGAATCAACCAAATTCAAAAATACAAGGGCGGTCAGGGAACCGAGTCCCTCGACCGGCTCGGCGGCCAGACCTTTGCCAAGAAGAAGGCACAGGTCAAACAGGCCACCGTGCGGTTGGCCGGTCAGCTTCTGGCCCTCTACGCCAGAAGAGAAGCGGCATCGCGCC
>JANQET010000421.1 GCA_028278265.1 Myxococcota bacterium | reverse complement strand
GCCGGCCTTGAATGGTGATGCCCGCCCCCGGCGCCGTCTGGCCCGCGATGGTCACATTGCCATAGGGCACCTCGATGATGTCGGCTGTGATGGCCCCGCTGACGGCAAAGACGATGATGCGGGGCTCGTTTTGGTTCAGCGCCTCCTGCAGGCTGCCCGGCCCGCTGGGGTCGAGCGTGGTGACCTTGATCACCCTTCCACCTCGACCACCGCTGGCCCCGGCGCCGAATCCCTCGGCTCCGGGGAAAGCCGGCAGCCCGTCATCGGTGTCCGAGTCGGTATCACTGTCCGAGTCGCTGTCGCTGTCCGCATCTGTGTCGGCGTCTGTGTCGGCGTCTGTGTCCGCATCGCTGTCCGTGTCTGTGTCCGCGTCGGTGTCCGTGTCCGCGTCACTATCCGTGTCCGCATCCGCATCTGTGCCGCTGTCGGGGGTGTCCCCGTCGGATCCGCCGCAGGCAACCACCCCTAGCCCCAGACCGGCGACCACTGCGATCCACCTGATCAAATCGTATTTCATGATGAAACCCTCCCCTATAGATGATCAGTTTATCCGATTATCCATGCAAAGACAGCTATCGGTAGAAGAAAAACAACTGAGCAGTTGATCAGTCTTCAATTTTGGGTTTGCCGAGGACCGCTTTTAGGGATGCGATGGCAAAGAGCCCCGATGTGACCCCTCCGATCACCAGAAACAGCTTCTCACCGAAAAGATCATAGAGCGGCTGAAGAAGCGCCGGCACCGAAACCGTCTGGCCCTTGACCGCCTCGGCCGCTGCCATCGTATCCATGTATTTCCAGACAAAGACCCCCATGATCGCGGCGGTCATGATCAGAATCACGATGATCTTTCCCCAAGGTCGGTAGGTCATCTTCGGCGCCCTCCTCGCGTTGGCATTCGGGTTGGGAACATCCCCAATTTAACCGCCCCGACGAGCATCGGTCAATTTTCAGGGATCGCGCTTACTGCCGGATCAGCTCGTCCAGCACGGTCTCGTCCAACCGGCTGCCGTGGAATTTTATCGCCATATCGGTCGGATCGATGATCACCGAGAGGGGCAGGGAGATGCTCACCGGGTCAGCGCTGTACCGCTTCCACGAGGGGGTGGAGGGACCGCCGGCGATCTCGAGCGCCCCCAGGTGCTCCGCCTGCCATTGGGTGATCTCCTCGAGGGTGGGCAGCTCATGACTCTGTTCTCCGTGGATCAGCAGGTAGAGCACGTTCAGATTGTCCTCACCGTATTTTTCGATCAAACCAGGGAGCCGACCGGCCTCACCAGGACAGGCAGGTCACCACACGGCGCCCACTTCGAGGATGATCGCCTTCTTCTGCCGGTAGAAATGATCGCGAAAATTGAGCAGGGAATCGTCCGCGCCGTACCAGAAAACATTGGTCGCGACCTCCCCTGGTTCGTTGCTGTCCGGTCCCACTTGGGCGTAGTCGGGATCCTGTCCCCGGTTCTCGGCGCAGGCCTGTTTTTCGTCGAGGCAGTGTTCATTCATGCACTCGGTATAGGGCTTGCTGTCCTGGGCAAACTCGGCGCAGTGGTCGGCGATGCACTGTTGATAGGATTGCCAAATCGGGACGCTGTCCTCCACCATCCGATCCTCACAGTCGGCAACGCAGGTCACCTCAAAGAGGCAGAGGTACTGACAGTCCTCCATATCGGCGCAGCCGTACCAGGTGGTGGAGCTCCCGGTGTCAGCATCGTCGTTGTCATCGTCGTCGTCGCTGCTGTCATCATTGTCGTCGTCATCATCACCGCTGCTGTCGTCATCATCGAGCGCGTCAGGAGAATCACTCCCTGGGCTGCAGGCCGAAGTGATGAGGGACACCGCCAGGGCACCGGCCCCGAAAAGAACACACACAAGACAGGTCAAAGACAATTTGCCAAGCTTCATCGAACCTCTCCCCTGCTGGAGCTCCCGTCCAATTGTGGCACGAACCGGACCGCACGGGTAGAAAAAAGGGAGTCCTTTGCTGCATCCGCGTCAGTGTTTGACGCCTCGTGCAGCCGCTAACCGATCATCGTTCCCGAGGAGGTACGCGGTGCTGGTTCGAATCACATCATCGTCGACCAGGATTTGCCGGTGTCCCAGCTGGCTGGTCTCGTGCAGCTTCACGGTCGCCGCGGAATTGGCAGCTGCCCGTGACGTGGCGATGGGGATCACCCGGTCCAGTACATCGTGAACGATCAATGCCGAGATCTTGCCCTGTCCCAACAGAACGAATGGATCGTCCTGGGCCAACTGATAGCTGAACCGCCGTTCGTAGTCGGAGATGATCGGTTCGTACACCAGGGTCGGGATGCCGTGGTATTCAAACCCTTGTCGGATCATCCGGCGCAGACCCAACGCCGGTGCAATCAGCACGGCGGGCCGGTCGAGCCGCTCTTTGTCCAGCGCATTGACGATGGCCCCTGCGCCAAAGGAGTGGCCCACCAGACCGCGCACCTGTTCAACGCCCAAAGTTCGGATCAGCGTCCGCACCGCGTCGGTCATTTCGAAATAACTGCAGGTTCGTCCATCGGACTCCCCGTGGCCCGGCCCGTCAAAGGCCACCGCGCGATGACCGGCTTGGACGATCGGCTCGATAAATCGATGAAACTGGGCACCTCGGCCATCCCAGCCGTGGACCAGTACAATCGCTGGTCCGCTACCCCATGAGAAACAGCGAACCGCCTGCTCATTGACCTTTACGGAGAATCGTTGCGCGCGTTCCAAGGCGGCGATCTGTTCGGGGCCAGGGGGACGGCAGTGGGGGGCGAAAAACTGCCGGTGAATGAACCGCTGCGTTTGCTCGGGAAAGATCCGACCGGACAAGCCGAGCAGCAGCTGCATCGATAGCCGTCGGGGATTAAATTTACGAACGTTCGTGCTTTTTGCGCCGAATCCCTTGGTAATGTCTGACATTGCATTTCCCTCGTCGCGTTAGCGGTTGCCGGGGCCGGGTTCGTTGTAACCAAAGCCTTGGAGCAGACGATTCAGGGCATGCTCCTGGCGCTGCCGAGTTCGCTCGTCCTGCAGCAGACGATGGTGAAAGTGGAACCCGAGCAACAGAGAATAGAGATCAAAGGCGAACTGATCCACATCGATGTCCGGGGAAAAATCACCGACCCGAATGGCCGAACGGGCGATGCGCCTGAGACAGTCGATCCACTCCTCCTGCTGGCGCTTGAGGCAATCGCGCACCTTGCCCGGACGATCGGCGAATTCGGTGGCGGTCATGACGAAGATGCAGCCCCCTTGGAGCCGCTCGCCCCAATTGATCCAGCGCTCCACCAAGGCGCGGACTCGAGAAACCCCGGCCTCGACCTTCAACACGGGCAAAATCACGCTGGTGGCAAAATCTTGCTCAGCTGCCTCGAGAATCGCCACTTGTAGATTTTCTTTGGCGTTGAAGTGCGCAAACAGGCCGCTCTTGGACAGTCCGGTTCGCTGGGCCAGCACACCGATGGTGATGTTTTCCAAGCCAACCTGACCCGCCAGTTCGAGGCCGGTCTGCAAAATGGTCGCTTTGGTGTTTTCACCCTTGGGCATACCAATAAAATAGCACGAACGTTCGTTCGGTCAATTGATTTTTGGGATTTTTGAGCAGCGCCGGACTCGCTATCACCACACGCTCTTCAGCAATAGTGAAAGACCTGAGTTGATCTTGCCCGCTGTCCTGCAGTTGCATGATCCGCCATCGTCGGAATCGTCGAAGTCCGTATCGGCATCGGTATCGGTATCCGTGTCTGTATCGCTGTCTGTGTCGGTATCTGCGTCAGCGTCGGTGTCCGCATCCGTGTCGGTGTCCGAATCGGCGTCTGTATCGGTATCGGTGTCACTGTCCGTATCTGAATCGGTGTCACTGTCGGCATCGGTGTCGGTATCACTGTCGGCATCAGTATCGGTGTCACTGTCCGCGTCGGTGTCGGTGTCACTGTCGGCATCGGTGTCGGTGTCACTGTCGGCATCGGTATCGGTGTCACTGTCCGCGTCGGTGTCGGTGTCACTGTCGGCATCGGTGTCGGTGTCACTGTCGGC
>JANQET010000347.1 GCA_028278265.1 Myxococcota bacterium | reverse complement strand
CCTGGTGAAATTTGTCGCCCGTGTTGATCCACTCGCCGACCATTGTCTTGCGCGTCTTGTCCCGCTTGCGCCAGTATAGCTGGGCCGCGCTGTCCCCTTTGACGTGTAGGGTGCCGATCTCCCCGGGGGGCACCTCGACCCCCCCATCGTCGACCAGCTTGACCTCGTATCCGGGCACCGGTTTGCCCGTGCTGCCCGGTTTGATGTCCCCCGGATAGTTGCACAAAAAGATATGGGCCATCTCGGTCGACCCGATGCCATCGACGATCTCCACGCCGTAGCGCTCCTTCCAGCGATAGTAGATGTCCGTGGGCAGCGCCTCGCCGGCCGAGACACACAACCGGACCGACGACAGGGCGTGGTTTCCGTTCGGATCGGGTGTGGTGCCGTTTTCTTGATCCGACTTGGCGGCGAGATCGAGCATCGAAGCGTAGAGGGTGGGGACCCCGAAAAACACGGTCGGCCGATGTTTGGTCAGCAGATCGAAGATCAGCTGGGGGGTGGGCCGGTCGGGAAAGATCACCGCCGAGGCACCGACCGAGAGGGGAAAGAAGTTGGAGTTGCCCAAGCCATAGGCGAAAAAGAGACGGGCCGCCGAGAGGGTGGTGTCCGCCTCGGTCAGCCGCAGCACCCCGCGCCCGAAATTCTCCGCACAGACCACCCCGTCGTATTGGGAGTGAATCGTGCCCTTGGGAAAACCGGTGCTCCCCGACGAGTAGAGCCAAAAGCCCACGTCGTCGCGGGTGGTCGGGGCGGACTTGCAGGTGCTCGTCGCGCGGCGGTACTTTTGTCGGAACGGGATCCTCGCAGTCCGGCCCTCTTCGACCACGATGAGATCGCGAAGGTATGGTAAATCTCCCGATATCTCGTACACCTGAGGCACCAACGCCTCACTGCAAATCAACACCTTGGCCCGGCTGTCGTTGAGAAAATACTCGTAGTCATCCGGCGTCATCATGGTGTTGCAGGGCACCGGTACGGCGCCGATGCGCAGGGCGCCCCAGAAACAGGCGTAGAACTCCGGCGTGTCCAACAACAGCAGCAGCACCCGATCCTCGATGCGCACCCCTAAATCGATCAGCGCGTTGGCCGTCTTGTTGATCATTTTTTGAAGATCGTTGTAGGTGTATTTCTGATCTCTGAAATAAAGAGCCGTCTTGTGGCCCCGGCCTTGACGGATGTTGCGGTCGACAAAGTAGTCCGCCGCGTTGAACAAATTGGTTTCTCGCTGATTATCTGTCATGGTTCAACTCGCTTTGGTTGCTCCCCCGGAGGACCGGCTGGACCGGCTCGGTGTCACCGCGGTCTAGCGACCTTTGAATTGGGGTCTTCCCTTGCCCACCGAGCTGAGCCCGGCCAGCGCGTCTTCAGTGGAAAAAATCTTGGGCAGGGAGCCGAGCTCGAGCTCGATGCCTCGTTCTATCGGTGTATCGACGGACTGGTTGATCAACTCGTGGGCCAGTTGCACCGCGATGGGGGCCTTGTACGAGACCTTTTTGGCGGTCTTCTGTTCCCCTTCGTCCGCTGATTTGAAGCTCCCGTCGATTATCGCCGCGGTGTTTTCATCGGTAAACAGGGATTCGAGCTGTTGTTTTTTCGCTGTCGGCTGGGCCAGCGCTCCGGCACCCAGACCTGATTCGACCTGGCCCTCGGCCAGCAGCTGCTCGATCGCCTCTGCCGACGTTCCGGTCTTGACCACCCGGTCGACCAGCCCCAGGGCCGCCGCCTTGCCCGCCGGGACGATATCGCCGGTCAGCACCAAGTAACGGGCCACCGCCACTCCGCAGCGCTTGGCCAATCGCTGGGTCCCCCCCAAACCGGGGTAGATGCCGATGCCGGTTTCGGGAAAACCGAGCACCGCGGACTCGTCCGCCACGATCGCATCACAGGCCAAGGCGAGCTCGGCGCCACCTCCCAGAGCCATCCCATTGAGCCGGGCGACGACCGGTTTGGCACACTGATCGATGCGCAGCAACAACTCTTGCCCCGTGCGGGTGAACGAAACGATCCGATCGATATCCTGCTCTTTAATCGCCTTGACGAAAAACTTGATATCCGCACCGGCGACAAAGGCCTTGCCCCGCCCTTGGAGCACAATCCCCTTGACCTGAGCATCGCCGGCGGCTTGGTCGAACGCAACGGCCAGGGAATCGACCGTGTCCGGATCGAGCGCGTTGAGCGCATCCGGCCTGTTCATCGTTATCCAACCAATCCCCTCCTTCACTTCCAGATGGACCGCTTTTAGAGCAAACGGTTCAGCGGTCTTCCGCCGGCTGGCCAGCAACTCGGGCAGGGTGAGACTATATTTTTGGGCCACCTCGACCGCTGCATCGATCGCTTGGGCGATACCCTTTTTGTTGGCCAACCCAAAGGGACCGATCGGCCAGCGCAGACCGATTTTTGCGCCCAAGTCCGTGTCTTCGAGTGAGGAGACCCCCTCGTCGACCAGGCTGGCGGCGACGGTAATGACCACCCCGAGCAACCGCTTCTCCACCTCTGCCGCGCCCTTGCCCGAGGCCTCGCCGGATAGATCCCAGTTCTCCTTGCTCGCCACCTGTTTCTTCAAGCAGTCACAGGGGGAGTAGAACGATCCCAGTTTCTGGGCCAATCCCTCGCAGGCGTGCTGAGCAATCGGCACCCCGGTGACGTTCATCAGCTCGAACGGTCCCATGCCGATGCCGAACAGGGTTTTGGCGGTCTCTTCGATGGTCAGCAAATCGGCGACCCCCTCTTCGAGCAGCCGGACCGACTCGTTGAGCCAGGGCACAAAGAAGCGATTGACAACAAATCCGGGCGCATCTGCAGAATAAATGGGGGTTTTGCCCGTTGCCTCGGCAAACGACCAGGCGGCGGAGTGGGCCCAGGGAGCGGTTTGAGCCCCGGGAATCACTTCGAGCAGACGGTTTTTCGCCGGATGAAAGAAGTAGTGGAGCCCCACGTAGCGTTCCGGAGAGTTGCTCTTTGAGGCCACGTCCTCGATGGTGAACGATGAAGTGTTGGTTGCCAATACAGTATCAGCGGATACGTGCTGTTCCACGTCGGCAAACAGGGATTGTTTGACCTGCAGATCCTCGAATACCGCTTCGACGACCAGTTCGCATTCTTTGAGCTCAGCCACCTGGGTTGTCGGGGTGATCAGGTCGAGAACGCGCTGGGGCTCTCCCTCCCTGAAGATCCGTCGCTTGACACCCTCCTCCAACATCGCGCGAATGCGCTCGATGCCGGCAGCCACCTGAGCTTCGCCGATGTCCATCAGCACCACCGGTAAGCCGGATTGAGCCACTTTTTGGGCAATACCACTGCCCATCGTTCCTGCTCCGATCACTCCTATTTTTTTCGGTGCGGCCATCTGATCCTCCTATTTCATCGACAAATCCGTCCTGTTTACAGTCTCATCAAAAACCGGCCCGAGCATATAAGAGGGGCTTCAACGGGTCAACCGTGGACGCTTGCCGCCTGTCCAATCCTCGAGTGAAACGGGGCGTTTAATGTGGGCCCGGATAGGATGGGGCGGGGCTACCGCTTGGCCAGTTTTGCCTTGGCCGAATTGATCTTGACGTCGATGGTGTGGGTGTTGTCGTAGCTCTTGGGCAGGTCGTCGAACACCACCTGAAAGTTGCGGTTGGTGTTCTTGCGCACCACACAGTTGTAGTACTCTTTGCCATCCCGATAGTGCTGATCGAACTTCCCGTGCTTCACGCGTCTCAACTTGGCGCGGTGGCGCACCCGGCCGCAGGGCACCGTGGTCTCGAGAACCGTGCTGCCTTTGTCATCGATCAGTCGTGCGTCGAGCATCACCCGATTGCGGGGAATCGGCGTGTAATTCTCCACTTTGCCGTTGACCACCAACAACCGCCGACCGTCAGCCGCGACAATGACGAACTGCTTGTGCACCGTGGCGCTCAACCCGGCCCGTCCGTCCGAATACGCATCCCCGGAAGACCCGAAGAATGCATAGCTGATCTGACCGCCGAGGTGTTCCGATGACAACGACCAATCGTTGCGGGCGGCGACAAACAACGTCCCCAGCAGCAGCACGCTGGCGGCGACGATCCCGCAAATCGCAAAATACCGGCGCATGGTGATCATGTGGCGTCCCACAGCATAGCCGGTCAGGTCGAGGGCGTTGTCATCGGTCCAGAGGGAGGCACTGGTCACCATGTTCACGGCTGGCCCTGTCACTGCTGCCGGTGAGGGCTGGGGACCATCCTTTTCCGGTCCGGTCTCGGGCGGCTGCTCCTGATAGTCGAACACCGCCAACATGAGCTCTTTTTCCGCCTGGGAGGGCTCGCGCACCGGTTGTTGAGACACCCCGTCGAGCACCAGATTGTCCTGGGTGTCCTCTTTGTCCAGTTCCGGCAGCGGCCGGGCATTGGAAAACTCCTCGTATCCACTGTCCGGCTTCTTCTTCTCCCGCAAGGCGACCTTGAAGACTGTCTTGCACTTAAAACAGCGAACTTTTTGCGGTTTTCCTCCGACTTGCTGTTTTTCCAGGGCCTGTTTGGGGAGATCATACGCAACTGAGCATTTGGGGCATTTGATCTGCATCGTTTCGAAATTCTCGCAACGTCGAACCGACCGAGACGGATCGGCCCACAGGGCTTATTTTGCCCATCCGAGGACATTTCGGCAAGCAAAGGTTTTAAAATTTGCTTAGGCGCAACGCCCCACCCCGCTCTTGCGAGCGTTTCGGAGCAGGTGGGCCGATAGGCTCGGGAGCAGCAGGGGTTTGACGTGGGAGCGGCGCCATCCGCCGTGCCGTTGAACCAGTAGGTGCTGCACGAGCTGGCTCAGATTCGGCAACAGCAGGAACTGCGCGCCCTGCTGTCCGGCCTGAACCAGCCGCTCTTCGATGCGTTGGAGATCGTCTCGTCCGAGCGCCAGGGTCAGCTCCAGAAGAGGTGCAGGGGCCAGCTCGACTATCGGACAGCCCCAGGTGGACACCGCCCGATGAAGGAGCTCGTCTCCCTCTCCCACGGCAACTGTCGGCAGATCGGCGTCTGCCGGTTTCAACGGGAGTCCCCGTTCGACGACAAGAGGATCGATCCCATCAAGCGTAAACCGATCCCCGGTTTCCCTCCCTTGATCGGACGGTGCGCTGACGGCCAGCCCCGCATCGATGCCCAGCTCACCCAGCAGATACAGCCCATCGGCGGCCACTTGGGCCAGCTCAGCCGGCTTGAGCAGGGGCCCCAGCAACAGATCCAATTGAGGTAGTCGATCCAGGGCCAGTGCGGATTGTCCGGGCCGAGCCAGCGGCAACTGTTGGTCGGCAATCCAGATGTGCTCCGCCGGAACGAGCCCCTTTTGCCGACCGAACCACTCCACAACCCCCAGGGCGTCGTCAAGTGTCCCTGTCTTGAGGTCAGCCGGCGCCGGGGCGGGCAAGGGGGAGCGATTGAGCGTTTTCGCGTGATCGGTAATGGCGTTGGCCGCTCCGTCAAACCCCGGTGCCGGCTCGTGGAACACCACCCGGTTCTCACCCAGGCCGACCAGTCGGGCCAAACGATTCACCCGATCCACCACCTCCCGGGCCGCGGTTTCGCCGCCGTTGAGCCGACAGGTCTCCTGGTGGCGGCCCAGCACGAGCACCCCGTCGAACCCCTGGGCCAGAGCGCCCAGCAACAGTGCCGGATCCGCCGCACCGGTACAGGGCAGCTCGTGAACCAGAACTCCCGGGGGAAGTTGCCGCGGTATCGAGCCCGTTAAATTGGCCCGCGCACAGGCGAGCACGAGCAGGCTCCCCCCGTCGCTTTTCGACGGCACGGCCGGTAGTCGGCGCTTCGCCCTGGGTTGGTCGATCGCGCCGGCAGGGCAGACCCCGAAGCACACACCACATCCCCGACAGGCCTCGATCGAAATCTCGGCCAATGCAGAACCAGCCCGCTGCAACCGCACCCGGGGAACGGCAAAGGGGCAGGCCTCGGCACAGGCGCCGCAACCCCGGCATTTTGACGCATCCACGGCACAGGTGGCCAGGGGGAAACGGGTATTCCAAATCTCGTACGAACCCACCCGACGCTGGTCGGTGATATGCCCGGTGGGGCAGATCTGAGCGCAGCCGCCGCAGCCGATGCAATCGTCCGGCGGTGCATCGCCCACCGTGCCGATCGACCGTTTTTCACCGCGGTTCAACACGGCGATCGCCGTTGTGGCATACGACTCGCACACCCGCGTACACAACCCGCAGAGGATACAGGTCTCCGCATCCACGTTGAATCGCGGTGCGGTCAGACCATAGCGTTGGGCGAGCACCTTGAGCGCCGGCGCTTCAGGACAGCGGGCCCAGAGCAGCTCGACCACCATCCGGCGATGGGATTCGATCGCCGGGGTAGTGGTGTTCACCGCAACGCCCTCTTCGACGGGATAGTTGCACGCGGTGACCAACTTGCGCCGCTCTCCGCGCATCACCTCGACCAGACACAGCCGGCAGGCATCTCCCGGTTCGAGCGCTTCGTGGTGACACAAGGTCGGAATCTCGATCCCGTGCCGCTGGGCCACCGCCAAGATGGATTCGTGATGGGCCGCCTCGACCGGTCGGCCGTCCAACTCGATCAAGACGCGCTTTGTCATTGTCGTCGCCATGGTTGCGTTATTGTCTATCCCAGCAGTTTTGTCGCCTGTAAAACGACATTCTCTACGCTAAATCCGAACAACTCCAGACACTGGGCCCCGGGGGCAGAGGTGCCGAAGCGGTTGATCGTAACCGTCGCCCCTTCGGATCCCACATAGCGGTGCCACCCCATGTCGCACCCCGCCTCGACGGCCAAGCGCTTGGTCACTCCGCGGGGTAGGACCGACTCCCGGTACGCCTCGTCCTGCCGCTCGAACAGGGAGCAACTGGGCATGGAGACCACCCGCACGGCCAACCCCTTCTTCTCGAGCACGGCTGCGGCTTCCACGCACAGGCTGAGCTCGGTGCCCGTGCCGATCAGAATCAGCGCTGCCGGCCCGTCGCTGTCCGAGTAGACATACGCCCCCCGACCGACCTGGTCCGCGCCGGTGTGCTCGAGATGGGGTACACTTTGCCGGGAGAGGGCGATCAGGGTCGGACGGTTTCGGCTCTCGATCGCCACCTGGTAGGCGCCCGCGGTCTCCTTGCCGTCAGCCGGCCGGATCACGTTGAGATTGGGAATCGCCCGCAGGGCAGCCAGGTGTTCCACGGGTTGATGGGTTGGTCCGTCCTCTCCCACGGCAATGGAATCGTGGGTCATCACGTAAATCACCCCGGCATCACTCAACGCCGCGTTGCGAATGGCGCCGCGCATGTAATCGGTGAAAACGAGGAAGGTCGCGCAATAGGGAATCAACCCGGCACCGTAGAGCGCAATACCGTTGCAGATCGCCCCCATCCCGTGTTCCCGAACACCGAACGGTACGATTCTGCCGCCCATCTCTCCCCGCTGGAGATAGCTGGATTCCTTGAGGTGGGTTTTATTGGAACCGGCCAGATCCGCGGATCCGCCGATCAGCTCCGGTACGGTGGCGGCAGCGCCGTTGAGGCACTGACCGGACAGGTTGCGGGTCGCATCCCCCTTGTCTGCCGGGGTATAGGTGGGCAGTCCGGCGGTCCATCCCTGGGGCAGCTCGCCGCGAACTAACCGCTCCAACTCCTTGGCCTCAGCGGGGTAGTGCTCTTGATAGCCGGTAAAGAGCTCGCTCCATTTCTGCTGCGCCCGGGCACCGTCCGCGCCGATTTCCCGCATCTGGGCCAACACATCGTCGGGAATCTCGAACGGGGCGTAGGGCCAATCCAGGTTCTCCCGGGTCTTTTGAATCTCCTCGTCCCCCAGGGGAGCACCGTGGGAGCCCGAAGACCCCGCCTTGTTCGGCGATCCGTAGGCGATAGTGGTGCGGATGCGGATTAGGGACGGTTTGTCGGTCACCGACTTGGCCTGCTCAATCGCCGCGGCGATGCCCTCCAAATCGTGGTTGCCGTCTTCGACGATCTGCACGTGCCAGCCGTAGGCATCGAATCGCTTGCCAATATCTTCGGTAAACGTGAGATCGGTTGCCCCATCAATCGTAATCCGATTTTCGTCATAGAGGGTGATCAACTTGCCCAGTCCGAGGTGGCCGGCCAAGGAGCAGGCCTCACTGGAGACCCCTTCCATCATGCAACCGTCGCCCGCGATCGTATATATATGATGATCAACCACCTTAAACTCGGGCTTGTTGAACCGGGCGGCCAGGTGTGCTTCGGCAATCGCCATGCCCACCGCGTTGGAGATACCCTGGC
Organism: Myxococcota bacterium; assembly: GCA_028278265.1. Classification (GTDB taxonomy): domain Bacteria; phylum Myxococcota_A; class Polyangia; order JAAYKL01; family JAAYKL01; genus JANQET01. Next base: position 33,821 of record JANQET010000347.1, on the reverse strand, counting down.
CCAGCGGACCGGTGGTTACCTCGATGCCCGGGACGAGCGTGTTCTCCGGGTGTCCGGTGGCAACGGACTGATACTGGCGAAAGTTCTTGATCGCGTCGAGGGGCATGCCCTCGAATCCGGCGAGGTACTGCAGCGCATAGAGCAGCATGCTGCCGTGCCCGGCCGAGAGAATAAACCGATCCCGATTGAGCCAGTTGGTATCTTGGGGATTGACGTTCAAAAACCGCTTCCACAGCACATACGCCATCGGCGCGGCGCCCATCGGCAGCCCGGGGTGACCGGAGCGCGCCTGTTGGACGGCGTCGATTGACAAGAAGCGAAGGGCATTGATGCATCGTTGGTCTATTGAGGTGTGATTTGTTGTCATGTTGTTCACTCTATTGCGTTAGTGGTTAATTCGGCGTGTAACCGAGCCTGTTTGCCATGCTGGAGCAAAGGCCGGAGGATACTACCCTCGTCAGTGTCGACATTCAAGCTATAAGAGAATAATATGCTCGTCAGGAAGTCTATTGTGTTAACAGACGTTGGTGATAAGGTTGGCGCGAAACCAGGGGTTGTGATACGGTGCCCCGCAAAAAAATCGGCAACTGTTGCTCCCTAGGGGGGTCAGCGCTATAAGAACAATCGAGATTCGAGGTACAAGCAAAATGCAAGAGAAGATCGCCAAGATCATAATTGATGAACTCAAACTAAAAGATGTTACCCCCGCTACATTTGATCCCCAACTCAATCTAATCGAGGATCTCGGTATCGACAGCATGGAGCTGACGACCATCGTCGTCATTCTCCAAGATGAGTTCAAAATCAAAATCGACGAGGATGATTTTGCTCAACTGACCACGCTGGCAAAAATCACAGCATATGTTCAAAACAAGAAGGCATAATCGGCGGTGAGCACCACGTTCAAGCAAATCCTGGCAACTCCCCAAATCAACGAGCGGTGGCAAAAGATCAAACAGTATTTCTTTTTGCGGGAGTCCACCTACGATATGACCAACCGCTGCAATCTGCGATGCGAGGGGTGTTACTACTACGAGGGGGACAAGCAACACACCGTCGACGAGCGGGATCCGGCCCGCTGGCGTCAACTGATGACCGCCGAAAAGGAACGGGGCATCACCTTTGTCGTGCTCGCCGGTGCCGAACCGGGACTGGTCCCTGAGCTCTGTCGGGCCTGCTATGAGGTCATTCCCCACGGCTGCATCGCCTCCAATGGGCTCAAGCCGTTTCCGGCGGACATCCGCTACCGGGTTCACATTTCTGTTTGGGGGGATGACGACGAATCCAAGACCTACCGCGGGCGTCCCTGTCTCGACCAACAACTGCAGAGTTTTGCGGGGGATGATCGGGCGGTGTTTGTCTACACCTTCACCAGCCACAATATCGATCAGGCGGACAGCCAAGTGCAGCGGATCGCCGACCGGGGCGGACAGGTGACCTTCAATGTGTTCTCCCCGCCGGTCAACTACAGCGGCCCGTTGTCGATGGACGCGGCGAGCTTTCACAAAACCCACGACAAGATGCTCGAGCTGCTCGACCGCTATCCCCGGGCGGTGCTGTTTTCCCGGTACAACGCAGAGGTGCACACCGACCCGGAGCAGTCGCTGCACCAACGGTTCAAATGCCCCTATCCCCGGCAAAATCCGAACACCGGTCTCGGCTTGGGTCGCAGCTTCCGCCAGTACCGCTCGGACCTGACCTGGGATCGGGCGGCATCGTGCTGTGTGCCGGACACCGATTGCGTCGACTGTCGCCACTACGCGGCCGGCTCGGCCATTGTCACCGCCCGCATGGCCCGACACACGGACTCGGTCCAAGCCTTCAGCAAATGGCTCGACTACGTGGACACCTACCTGGCGGTCTGGGTGATGGGGTATGCGAAAGACGAGAATCTATATACTTGAAAACCCGCGCAACAAGCGCTGTGGCGGAGTAGAACGGTGCTGACGATAAAAGACCTGATTCAGGATCCCGACACGCAGAAGAAATACGACGACATCAAGAACATGGCCGGGCTCAAGGGCATGCGCAGCTCTATTTACGATGTCAACAACTCCTGCAACCTGCGGTGCAAGGGGTGCTTCTACTTTTCGAGCGATCAGCACAAGGTCGACGACGAAAAAGATCTGGGCAAGCTCAAAGCGTTCATCGAAAAAGAGAAAGAACGGGGGGTCAACTATGCCATCCTGATCGGCGGGGAGCCCTCTCTCTCATTAGACCGGCTCGACGTCTGGTACGCCAACATCAAGTGTTCTTCGGCGACCAACGGGGTGAAGAAGATCTCCCGCGAACGCTTCCCCTCGATGCGGGTGGGCATCTCCCTGTGGGGGGACGAAGAGTACGAAAAGGAGCTGAGGGGGATCAACACGTTCAAGATCTCCCGGGACAACTACCGCGATGATCCCAACGTGTACTACCTCTACACCATCACACCGCGGAGCATCGATCAGATTCCCACGGTGACCCAGAAGATCGAAGACGCCGGCCTGCGGGTGCACTACCAGCTGTTCTCCAACGACCAACACGTGTCGGGCTTCGACTGGAGTGACGCCGACTATCAACGGGTCCGCGATGTGATGGATGAGCAACTCGAGCTGCGCCCCCAGGTGGTGGTCTCCTCGAAATACTACCACCAAGTGCTGACGACCCAAACCCTGCTCGGCCGCCCGTTCGGCTGGATGGAATGCCCGTCGGTCTCTCAAGCGGTCGACGATCGGCAACCCCAGCCCAAGCGGTTGGCCGGCTTCAACTCCTTTGCCTCGGATCTGGCGACCATTCATCGGTGCTGCACCTCGGTAACCCGCGACTGCGCCACCTGCCACGACGGGGCTGCGACGATGTCCTGGATCATGGTCAACAAACGGGACCACATGCAATCACCAACCGATTTTGCCAACTGGGTCGACGTGACCCATATGTTTGCCAAACTGTACGAATACGTACCCTGGTAGCACGATGGGTCGCGCCACTCAAAAAGACGATATTGTCATCGTCGGATACGACATGGTCACACCGTTGGGCAGTGAACCCGAGGCCCAGTGGGAGGCCTTTGCCGCCGGCCGCTCGGGCGTGGATTGGGTGAGCCGGTTCACCGTGACCGAGGAGTTTCCGGTGCGGGTCTCCGGCGAAGTTCCCCGGATCGATTTCTCCAAATACGACTTCTGGTCCGAGCGTGACGAAGCCAATTGGTTCTCGCCGGTGATTTTTCATTCGATGTTGGTCGCCCAGCGGGCCTGTCGTCACGCGGGACTGACCATCGACGAGTCCAACGCCGGCCGGGTGGGCATCACCTTTTCCTCGGCCATCGGTGGGCTCGATGCGATGATCGGGGCCGAAGCCAAGCTTCGGGCCGGCCGCACCCCGCACCCCTTTACCGGGCCCAACGGCTGCCTCAACCTGGTCGCGGGCAAAGTGTCGATCCTCACCGGCGCCCAGGGACCGATCTTCAGTCCGGTCGCCGCCTGCGCCACCGGCGCTGCCTCGGTGGCCAACGCCGCCCTGTTGCTGCAGAGCGGCCGCGCCGACGTGGTCATCGCCGGTGCCTGCGATTTTCCGGTGATCCCGTCGCTGCTCGCATCATTTGCGTCGATGAACGGCGCCTTCAAGAGCGACAAAGAGACCGATCGCGCCCACCGGGATCCGACCAAGGTCTCCCGGCCCTTTTCGTTGGACCGCAAGGGATTTGTCGTCTCTGAGGCAGCGGCGGCGTTGATCGTCACCACGTCGAGCTACGCCGAGCAACACCAGTTGCCGGTGCGGGGAGTCATTCGCGGCATCGGCATGACCTCGGACGCCAAGCACTACGTGGCCCCGAATCTGCCGACCATCGTCACCTGCATTCGTCAGGCACTGGCCGAGGCCGAGCTCGACCCCGGTGACATCGATGCCGTCAATGCGCACGCCGCTTCCACGGCGGTGGGCGACCGGATTGAGGTCAACGCCATCGCCGAAGTATTCGGCGCCGACCGGAACATGCCGATCACCGCCAACAAAGCACAAATCGGTCACTCGATGGGGGCCTCCAGCGCCGTCGAGTTGATCTGCGCCATCGAAGGTCTCCGTCGCGGAATACTCCTGCCGACGATCAATTACAATGCCGACCCCAAGCTGCCCCTTGACGGATTGGCCGCTAAGGCGCGGGAGTTGCCCCAGCGAGCCGTGCTCAAAAACTCTTTCGGCTTTGGCGGGTGCAATGTCTGCCTCGTGGTGAGCTGATGGGGAAGCAGCGGCTGAAGTGGTGGTTGCCAATCGTCTTCGCTGCGTGTGCCACGGGATGTAAAACCGCGCCCACGCCGTTGGCGCCGATGGCGGTGGCCAGCGATGATCCAGAGGTCGAAGCGCTTTTTCGGCAGGCCCGCGATCGGTTCGACCAGGGGGACCTGACGGCAGCGGACGCCTCCTTTGCCCAGCTCATCGGCGAACACCCCAGCGATCCCCTGGCCGAGCCGGCGACGATCTATCGCGCCCGCATCGCCCTACTGCAGGACAATCCCGGACGAGCACGGGAGCTGCTCGCACCACTCGCCGGCAGCACCAGTCCCCTGGCCGAACGGGCGGCCTTCTACAACGGCGTCGCCGCTCAGGCGATGGGACGGCACGCCGAGGCGATTGAAACACTGAAACGGTTCGTCGATCGCTTGACCGATCCGACCGAAAACATCTTGTTGTTCGAAACCCTGTGGCAAGCGTCCAGCGCTGTCGGTGATACAACTCAAACGATCACCTGGCTCGATCGGCTACTCACTCAACCGCTGACAGCGACCCGCCGGGAGGCCATTCACAACGCCCTGGCCGACGCCTGCGCCACAATCGACGCCCCTGCAGATCTGCTGGCGATCAAGCCGTTGCTCGATCCGCAACAATCCGCCTGGCCGGTGGTAATGGCCCGCCTGATGGCCCTCTATTTCGAGGCGGGCCAGCTCGAGCTGGCCGGCCGTATCGTCGCCGAAGTCAAAGAAGAGGGATTGTCCGATCACCCTTCAATCACCGATATCGCTTCGCTGATCGAGCGCCGTTCGGCGGTCGACGCAACGACGATTGGCTGTATCGTTCCCCTCTCCGGTCGGACCCGCCTGATCGGTGAAGCAGTGCTCAAAGGGGTGATGTTGGGCAGCCAGGGCGATCCGCGATCGGGAGGTCGGAACCGGTTGAACGTAACGATTCGCGATTCAGGCGGAGATCCCGATCGAGCCGTGGCCGCAGTGGAGGAGCTGGTGCTCGAAGAGCAGGTGATCGCGATTATCGGGCCGGTGGATGTGTCCACGGCCATCCCGGCGGCTGAGCGGGCCAATGAGCTCGGTGTGCCGATGCTGTCGCTGACCGTCAAGGACGGGGTTCCCCAAACCGGCCGCTTCATCTTCCGCCAATTCTCGACGAGTAATGCCGAGGTTCGCTCCCTGGTCGAGTCGGCCCTGGCCAACGGGGCGCAGCGTTTTGCCATGCTCTACCCACAAAACGGGTACGGTCAGACAATGCACCGCTTGTTCTCCGAGGTGTTGGCACAACGTGAGCTTCCCCTCGAGATCGCCATCCCCTATGACGCGTCGAGTCGCTCGTTCACCGCGGAAGCGACCCAATTGGCCGAGGCCGAGTTCGACACCCTGTTCATCCCCGATCAAGCCTCCCGCCTGGTGCTGATCGCTCCGGCACTCGCCGCGGTGGGCGTCTGGTCCGGTTTCGAAGGGGATGAGCCACCGGGACCGGGTCGCAACGTGCGCCTCTTGATACCGTCGATCGGCATCGCTCCGGATCTCATTCGACGGGGGGGCCGCTACCTGCAAGGGGCGATGTTCTCAACCTTCTTCTATCCGGACGACATGGGGCAGATGGCCGACTTTGCCAAACGGTTTCACATTGAATACAACAGACCACCGAGCTATCTGGCCGCATTCGGTCACGACGCTGCCGCGCTGATCGGCACCGCGATTCGCTCCGGTACCACCACCCGTGACGGCATCCGGCGATGGCTCAGTGCCACCGCGGAACCGCAATCCCCGACGCTCTCCCTGGTGACCCCGTTCGATGGATTCACCCCGGAAGGAGAACCCCGGGCCCTGCCCCATGTGCTGCAGCTGATCCAAAATCGGTTCGAAGTGTTGCGATGATCGGCGGTACGGATCACGGCGCAGTCGATCCCTTTTTGCACCGGCGTCGTATCATCGTCTGTGTCGGGGCCGGCGGCGTGGGCAAGACCACCTTGGCGGCATCGATGGCGGTCAAGGCCGCGCGGGAGGGTCGCCGGGTGGTCTGCCTGACGATCGATCCGGCACGGCGGTTGGCCGATAGCCTGGGGGTCGGCAACGAGCGGGGAACCGACGGGATCGCCGATGTCACATCGATTCTGGGTCCTGCTGCCCATCCCCAAGGCCGCCTCTCCTTCGGCATGCTGGACACCAAGCAGGCGTTCGCCGAGGTGATTCGCCAGCGGGCTTCCTCGCAGGCGGTGATGGAGCGCATTTTTCACAACCGGCTCTACCGCTACGTCTCCGGCTCGCTCAGCGGGTTGCAGGAGTACATGGCCCTGGAAAAACTATGCGCCATTGCCGATGATCCGAACGTGGAGCTGATCGTGCTCGACACGCCGCCGACAGCCAACGCGATCGATTTTTTTACCGCCCCACAGCGCATGGTCGAAGCCCTGGACGGCAAACTGGTCCGGCTGATGCGCCGGGCTTACGGCCATGCCGGTCGGTTCGGTATCGACCTGGTGGGGCGTTGGGCCCAGGTGATCTTTCGCACGATTGGCCGCATTGCCGGTGTGGAGCTGGTGGGTGAAATGGTCGATTTTGTCGATGCGTTGTCCGATCTGTTCGGCGGTTTCGGTATCCGGGCTCGCCAAGTGGAACAGGTGCTGACCAGCGAAGAGGTCGCGTTCTTCCTCGTCACGACACCGGACCGGGCCACCCTGCGCGAAACCCGTGAATTTCGACACCGCTTACATCAGCTGGGATTGATGGTGGATGGGGTGATCTTCAACCGGGCCCACCATCCCCAAGCGCCGCCACCACCGGACATTGTCGATTCGGACATCGCCGGCGAGATGGAGCGCATCAACCGGGAGTGGAACAGCGCGTTTAATCAGGAGCGCGTTATGATCGACCGAGTGCGCGATGCCTGGGACGGATTGGAGGCCGTCACGATCGTCCCCCTCCTCGCCGAAGGCGCGACCCGCGTCGATTCCCTCGATCAAATCGGAAACTACCTGTAACCGTTCGCTAAACCAACCGATTGAGCATCGATAGGGCCTGTGATTCGTACGATGGGCCAAACAGATTGAGATGGTTGAGGATGTGGTAGAGACCGTAGATCTCCTTGCGTATTTCGTATTCCGGCCCGAGGGGTATGAGTTCGCTATACGCGGCGTAGAACCGGGAGTCAAAGCGACCGAACAGCTCGGTCATCGCCAGATCTGCTTCGTTGTGCCCGTAGTAGACCGCCGGATCGATCATCACCGCTCGGCCGTCAGCGCCGGCGATCAGGTTGCCGCTCCACAGGTCTCCGTGCAAGACACTGGGACGCGCCCCGCTGGGCAGAAAATCCGCCAACCGCGCGATCAACGCTTCAGTCTTGCGCACCAGGGCCGGACTGGCCAGCCGCCGCTCCTGGGCCAGCTGCAATTGGAACCCGAGTCGCCGATCACCGAAAAACGAAATCCAATCGGTGGTCTGTCTGTTGGACTGCTCAGTGGAACCGATGTAATTATCGCTTTCGAAACCGAACATCTGTTGACGGTGATCCAGGTGAAGCGCGGCAAAGGTTCGGCCAAAGGCCTCCCAGAAATCTGCCCTTCGCTGACCCTGATCGATGAAAGTCATGGCGATGAACTGGGTCGAATCCCCTTGGTACACGGCGATCGGCTGGGGAACAGCAGGACCGCCGGGCACGTCGAGCGCCTGGAGACCCAGCGCCTCTGCCAGGAACATGTTGTGATACCTGGCGCTGTTCTCTTTTAGAAAAATCCGCTCCCCATTGGACAGCACCAGTTTCCACGCCTGATTGATGCAGCCGCCGGAGACCGAAGTCTTGTTACGGACCGCCACTGTCGCGCCGTAGTGCCGGCTCAGTGCCTGCTCCACGGTCGGGCAATCGGTGATCATCCTTCACTCCCCCTGCAGATCTCGATAGAGCGCCTGGCAGCTGCGCATCACAATATCGAACACCGTTTCGAACCCTTTCTTGCCACCATAGTACGGATCCGGAACATCCCCAGGTCCCTGCGGATCGTAATCCCTCAACATCTGAATCTTTTCCAGCTGGTGATCATCTTCGGCCAGCTGAAGGACATCGCTCTTGTTCTGTGCGTCCATGCAGATGATGAGGTCGAACTCCCGCAAATGCCTGGCGTTGAGCTGCTGGGAGCGATGATCGATCCGGACGCCGCGAGCCAGGGCAGTTTCGCGCATGCGGCCGTCCGCCGGTTCCCCGCGGTGGTAGCCGATCGTCCCCGACGAATCGACCAAGTAGCGATCTTCGGTCCCCTGCTCAGTGATGATGTGCTCGAACACCGCGTGCGCCAACGGTGATCGGCAGATGTTTCCCAAACAGACAAACATGATCTTTTTCATTGTAATTCCAATTGGTTGGATTCAAAGAAACAATTACCGGACCGAGCGTCCATCCCCCCTGAGAAGTCGGCCCCGCGAGAAAGGAAGTGAGTCTGTTCGACTAGTCCGTGTCGGCGTCCGAGTCGGAATCTCCGTCAGCATCTCCGTCAGCATCGCCGCCTGAGCCTACTTGGCATTCGATACCGGCAAAAATATCTTCAGTGGCTGTATCAGTGTCGGTAATGATGACCTCGACACAGTCCTGATCGATACGCGTGCAGTCTTTCCAATCGATCCATTGCCCTTCTGCACAACGCTGAATCATGTCGTCGTCGCAACGCTCCTCGTTGTCGTTGCACTTGGGATCCTCGGGATCCTCTGTTTCGGGTTTGCTGGAGTCACACGATACGGTTATCCAGCACACACCGATGGCCAGACCGAGTAACGCCGCCCAGATGATTCTCATTGATGTTTTGTTCATTTCCACTCCCTTTCTCCCCTGCGCAAGGGACTCAGACGATTACAGCGGAGATATAAAAGCTCCTTTTCGTGTTACCGTCAATAATGCATTCGTAAAAAAATTGAAAGCCTTATTCACCCAATTCGGTCAAAATTGTTGACCGCGTTTGAGGGGGCCATGCCCCGTTTCCAAGAGCGCTGCCAGTCATCTCAGCCGCTGAAAAATCACGCTTGACATGACAGGATCGGGTATGGCAGAGTTCCTCACATGAACGTGCGGATTCACCACCATCATCATCATTGCTATTCCCGCGGGGCTGGCTGATGAGGTAATCCGCTTTTCGAGTGGAACATCAACGACGCTGGCTCTGGCTGGCGTCGTTTTTTTTTGTTCAAACGATCGCCGGCTGAGACAGCCCAAAAGGAGCTCAGAGGCGATGACCAACAAACAAGATTCAACCGTACGACTCGCCCTGCCCAAGGGCAGCATGCAAAAAAGTGTATTCGAACTGCTCGCCGAGGCCGGGATCCGCGTTCGGGCCACCAGCCGCGGCTATCGACCGTCCGTTTCCCTCCCTGGTTTCGAGACCAAGGTGCTGCGGCCGCAGAACATGCTCGAGATGCTCGGCTTGGGCTCACGGGAGCTGGGATTTGCCGGCGCCGATTGGGTCGCCGAGCTCAACCTCGATCTCGTCGAACTGCTCGATACGGGGCTCGATCCGGTGCGCATCGTCGCGGCCGCCCCCACGGAGCTGCTCGAAAACGGCCGACTGCCCCAACGGCGGCTGGTGATCGCTTCGGAATACGAGACGCTGACCCGCCAGTGGATCGAGCGACAGGGGATCGACGCCACGTTTTTCCGCTCCTACGGGGCGACCGAGGTGTTTCCCCCGGAAGACGCGGATCTCATCGTGGACAACACGGCCACCGGCAGCACCCTGCGGGCCAACAACCTGATCATCGTCGACGAGCTGATGACCTCATCGACCCGGTTATATGCGAATCGAAAACTGCTGGGGGATCCGGCCAAGAAAGAGCACGTGGATCGCCTGTGCCTGTTGCTGCGCTCGGTGCTCGACGCGCGCCAACGGGTGATGGTCGAGGTCAACGTGCCCCAGGCCTCCCTCGAATCGGTAATAGAAATTCTGCCCTGTATGCGCGAACCGACCATGTCCCCGTTGCACAGGGGAGCGGGCTATGCGGTCAAAGCGGCGGTGCCGCGAAAACAGCTGCCCGAGATCATTCCGGAAATCAAAAAACGGGGGGGCAGCGACATCATCGTCACCTCCCTGACCCAGATTGTTCCCTGAGCAAAGGATGGCCACGATGACCAATGGGATACCGATTAAACCTTCGCCCGTGTTGAGCGCGGTCTCGGCCTACCGGCCCCCCCGGCCGTCCACCCCGGTCGACCTTCACCTGGAGGGCAACGAGGGACCGCCCCCACCGATCGAGGTGCTCGACGCAGTTCGGCGCGCCGGCCCCGACAGCGTCCGCCGCTACCCCAGCCAGAACCCCCTGGAGCGGGAACTGGCCGACCGCATCGGCGTCACCGCTGATCGCCTGCTGGTCACCGCCGGTGGGGACGACGCCCTCGAACGGGTGCTGCGCGCGCTGCTCTGTACCGGCCGGGAGATGATCCTCCCCGTGCCCACCTTTGAAATGCTCGACCGTTATGCGGCGCTGACCGGCGGCAAGGTGGTCGAGGTGCCTTGGCTGGACGGGGCCTACCCCACCTCTGCGGTGCTCGATGCGGTCACACCGAACACCGCGGTGATCACCGTGGTCACGCCGAACAGCCCCACCGGGCTGGTGGCCACTGCCGACGATTTGACCGCCCTCTCAGCAGCCGCCCCTCAGGCAGTGCTCCTCGTCGACTTGGCCTACACCGAATTTGCCGACGATGATTTGACTGCCCGCGCACTCGAGCTACCCAACGCGGTGGTGGTGCGCTCCCTGTCCAAAGCGTGGGGGCTGGCCGGCCTGCGCATCGGTTTTGCCGCCGGCCCGCCGCAAATCATCGAATGGCTGCGGGCGGTCGGTCATCCCTATGCGGTCTCTGCGCCATCCATCGCCATCGCCCTCACGCACCTCCGAACCGGTGCGCCGGCGCTGGATCAATTCGTCGCCCGCGTCCGCGATGAACGAGTTCGTCTGGTCGATTTGTTCCAATCGCTGGGCGCACAAGCGACCCCCTCCCAGGGAAACTTTGTCTTCGCACGGGTCGACGACAGCCTGTGGTTGCGGGACGGGCTCGCCGGACTGGGTATCGGCATTCGTATCTTTCCCGACAATCCCCAGCTCAAGAACTGCACCCGCATCACTCTTCCCGGAGACGCGGAATCGTTCGACCGGCTCTGCCACGGGATACAAACCGTGCTGGCCCCCGAAGCGCTGCTGTTCGATATGGACGACACCCTGGCCGATGTGAGCCACTCCTACCGCGGGGCGACGATTGCCACGGCCGAATCGTTCGGCGTCGAGGTGCGGCCCGAGGATATCACTGCGGCCAAGGCGGCGGGCAATGCCAACAACGACTGGGAACTGACCTGGCGGCTGATTTGCCACCAGCGCCAAGAGGTCACCCTGGCGGCTGTGACCGACCGGTTCGAGGCCCTCTACCAGGGCAGCGGTACCCGCAGGGGATTAAAAGAAACCGAGACATTGCTCATCGATCGCGAAACCCTCACCCGCTGGGCCACCCGATTCAAGCTCGGGGTGGTGACCGGCCGGCCGAAACGGGATGCCGATGATTTTCTCATCCGCCACGGCTTGAGCGACCTCTTTCCGGTGGTGGTGACCATGGACGACGGACCCCTCAAGCCGAGCCCCGAACCGATGAAGTTGGCCCTCGAGCGACTCCGGGTGTCCAGGGCCTGGATGGTGGGGGACACCCCCGACGACATCCGTTCGGCCAGGGCGGCCGGTGTCCTGCCCCTGGGGGTAATTGCCCCGGCCGATGACAAGACCATCGCCCGCGAAGCGCTGCTTCAAGCCGGTGCCGGACGGGTCTGGGATCGATTGACCGATTTAGAGGAGGTGCTTTAATGACCGCACGAACCGCAACCATAGAACGGCTGACCACTGAAACCCAAATCGAGTTGAGCCTCACCATTGACGGTACTGGGGAGGCCAAGATCAACACCGGGATCGGATTTCTCAACCACCTGCTCGGCACATTGGCCCGGCACAGTCGCTTCGATCTGCAGCTCGACTGTCGCGGGGATGTGAACGTCGACGATCACCACAGTGCCGAGGATTGCGCTCTGGCCTTGGGCGCGGCGCTGGACACCGCCCTGGGCGATCGGCGGGGGATCAACCGCTTCGGCTGGGCCTATGCCCCCCTCGACGAAGCGCTGGCCCGGGCCGTGGTGGACCTGTCGGGCCGCCCCTGTGCGGCGGTGAAGTTGGACCTCGTCCGGGACACCATCGGCGATCTGGCCTGTGAGAACGTCACTCACCTGATCCAATCGCTGGCCATGACCAGTCGTGCCGCGATTCACGTCGATGTGCTCAAAGGGGAGAACGACCACCATCGGGCCGAGGCGGCCTTCAAGGCGCTCGCCCTGGCCCTGCGCCAGGCCGCGGCCACCGATGGCTCGAGTGACATCCCCAGCACCAAGGGGGTGCTCTGATGACCGATACCCAAGTCGTGGTGGTGCGCACCGGCACCGCGAACCTAGCGTCCATTCTCGCCGGGTTGAAGCGCATCGGTGCCACCGCTGTCGTCAGCGAAGATCGGGAACAGATCGCCGAGGCCCCCCTGCTCGTCCTGCCGGGAGTGGGGACATTGGCCGCGGCGATGGAGCGGTTGAACAGCGCTCGATTGATCATGACCTTGCGCAAACGGATCCAGGCGGGCCGACCGACCCTGGCGGTCTGTTTGGGGTTGCAGATGCTCTGCGTCGGCAGCGACGAGAGTCCCGGGCTCAGCGGTCTGGCGGTGGTTGACGGTCGGGTGACCCGGTACACTGGAGGGCTGCGGGTGCCCCAACTGGGCTGGAACCGGGTCGTGCCCGACGAGGCGTGCGGATTGCTCGAGGAGGGATATGCCTATTTTGCCAACTCCTACTGTTTGCGCCAGGCCCCAGACGGCTGGTCCGTGGCCTGGGCCGACTACGGCGGCCCGTTTGTCGCGGCGATGGAAAAGGGCGCCGTGCTGGCCTGTCAATTTCACCCGGAGCTGTCCAGTCAGTTCGGCTCGACGCTCATTCGCCGTTGGCTCGATCGGGCGATGACCCAAGGAGGTAGTCCATGCTAACCGTGAGAATTATTCCCTGTCTGGACGTGCGGGACGGACGGGTGGTCAAGGGCATTCGATTTCAGGGGCTCAAGGACGCCGGGTCGCCGCCCGAGCTGGCCGGCGCGTACGAGGATCAGGGGGCCGACGAGCTCACCCTGCTCGATGTATCGGCCACCCCCGAAGGCCGGGCCACGGCCTATGAAACCGTGCAAAAGGTGCGCGAGCGGCTCTCCATTCCCCTCACTGTGGGAGGCGGGGTCCGCGTGGCCGACAACGCGCGGGCCCTGCTCGAGGCCGGGGCCGACAAAGTGGGGGTGAACACCGCGGCGGTGGAGCGTCCAGAGCTGCTCGACGAGCTGGCCGGGCGGTTCGGCTGCCAGTGCACGGTGTTGGCGATCGATGCGGCGCGCCGGCCCGAGGGGGGATTCGAAGTGGTCACGCTCTCCGGTCGCCGTCGCACGGGCAAGGACGCGGTCGAATGGGCGCGTGAAGCGGTCTCCCGGGGCGCGGGTGAAATCCTGCTGACCTCGTGGGATCGGGACGGAACCAAGTCCGGCTACGACTTGGAGCTGATCCGTGCGATCAGTGAGGTGGTCGAAGTACCGATCGTCGCCTCGGGCGGGGCGGCCACCCCCGACCACATGGTCGAGGCGGTGCGCGTCGGCGCGGATGCGGTGCTGGCCGCATCGATTTTTCACTACGGCGAGTACACCGTGGAACAACTCAAACGGGCATTGGCCGAACAAGGCGTGGAGGTACGCAGATGATTATTCCCTCAATCGATTTGATGGACGGACAGGCGGTGCAGTTGATCGGCGGTGAGAAACGGGCGATCGACGCCGGGGATCCCCTTCCTATCGCCGAGCGTTTTTCACTAGCCGGGGAAATAGCGGTGATCGATCTGGATGCGGCGTTGGGCCAGGGAGAGAACGAAGCGCTGATCCGCGAGTTGGTCGGCCGGTATCCCTGCCGGGTCGGGGGCGGCATTCGCGATCTGCGCGCTGCGGTCCGCTGGCTCGATGCCGGCGCCACCCAAATCATCCTCGGCACCGCGGCCACCCCCGAGTTGCTCCGCGAGCTTCCCCAAAAACGACTGATCGCCGCCCTGGACACCAAAGGGGGCGAGGTCGTCGTCGAGGGGTGGCGCAAGGGCACCGGGGCTGCTGTGCTCGACCGCATCGCCGAGCTCAAGGATTTGGTCGGCGGTTTTTTGGTCACCTTCGTCGAACGGGAAGGGCGCATGCAGGGGATCGACATGGACCAAGTCAAGGCCGTGATCGAGGCGGCCGGAAAGACCAAGGTGACCGTGGCCGGAGGCGTGGCGACCACCGAAGAGATCGCTGAAATCGATCGGCTCGGCGCAGATGTCCAGGTGGGCATGGCTCTCTACTCGGGCAAAATCGACTTGGCCGATGCCATCGCCGCGCCGCTCAAATCGGATCGGCCCGACGGGTTGTGGGCCACGGTGGTGGTGGATGAGCTGGGCCGGGCGCTGGGACTGGTCTACTCGGATCTGGAGAGCGTGCGCGAAGCGGTCAAGCGACGCCGGGGGGTGTACCACTCCCGCTCCCGGGGGCTGTGGATCAAAGGGGAGACCTCAGGGGACGTTCAGCTGCTCAAGCGCATCGACCTGGATTGCGACCGGGATGCCATGCGCTTTGTCGTCGAACAACAGGGCATCGGCTTTTGTCATGAGGGGTGTTGGACGTGCTGGGGCGAGGATTGGGGATTGGCCCGGTTGATCCGTCGCCTCGAAGCGCGCGTAATGGAGGCCCCTCCGGGCTCCTACACCAAACGCCTATTGGACGATCCATCGCTCCTCGCGGCCAAACTGGTCGAGGAGGCCACCGAATTGGCCGAGGCCCAAACCGGAGAACAGGCCACCCACGAAGCCGCGGATCTGCTCTACTTCGCGCTCACCGCATTGGTTCGCAACGGTCGGTCACTGGCCGCGGTGGAACAGACACTGGATTGGCGGGAACGACAGCTGACCCGGCGATCAGACACGGGTTCGGCCAATGGAGAATGAGCCGATGTCCAAGGCATCATTGAAAATCGTGTCCCCCGATGACATCGCCCCGATGCGACGGTCACCGGTCGAGCCCAAGACCCTGGACGCGGCGAAAGCGATCGTCGACGATGTCCGGCGCCGGGGAGAGACTGCGGTGCGGGAACACGGGGAGCGGTACGGCGATTTGCAGCCCGGGGCACCGTTGACCATCGACGCCGAAGGACTCAACGACGCGCTGAGCCAGGTTCCGCCGGAGGATCGAACCCTCCTGGCGCGTACTGCCAAACGGATCGACAGCTTTGCCCGCGCCCAAGCCGCGGCGCTTCACGCTACCGTGACGACCGTGCCCGGCGGTCGGGCGGGTCACCAGATCGCGCCGGTGGAGCGCGCTGGCTGCTACGCACCGGGGGGCCGTTTCCCACTGCCCTCCTCGGTGCTGATGACCGCGGTCACGGCCCGGGCCGCCGGTGTGGAGCAGGTCTGGGTCGCCTCCCCCCGCCCATCACCGATCACCTTGGCCGCCGCGGCGATCGCCCGGGTCGACGGCCTGCTGGTCGTCGGCGGTGCCCAGGGGATCGCGGCGTTGGCCTACGGGGCCGGAACAATTCCGGCCTGTGATGTGGTGGTGGGTCCAGGGAATCGCTTCGTCACCGCGGCCAAACAGTTGGTCACCGGCCAAGTGGGCATCGACATGCTGGCCGGCCCGTCAGAGCTCGTGATCCTGGCGGATGGGGCTGCCGATCCACAGCTGGTCGCAGCGGACCTGCTGGCCCAGGCCGAGCACGACGACGACGCCATTCCGATACTGGTCGCGCTGGACCAATCGATCGTCGATGCGGTGAACAGGGAGCTCGAACGTCAACTCGGCGATCTTTCCACCGCAGATACTGCCCGTCGGGCACTGCGCAACGGCTTCGCCGTCATCGCGCCGGATCTCAATCGCGCGGTGGCGATTTGCGATCGCCTGGCCCCGGAGCACCTATCCCTCCAACTGAGCGACTCCGCCAAAGCGACCCAACGGCTGAAGCACTACGGGGCCCTGTTCATCGGCAGCAGCGCCGCCGAGGTGATCGGGGACTACGGCGCCGGACCGAACCACACCCTGCCCACCGGAGGGACCGCTCGCTACACCGGAGGGTTGTGCGTCTTCGATTTCCTGCGGGTGCGCACGTGGATCGAAATCGAAGATCCCGCCGAGGCTCAAGGGATGTTCAGAGATGCCCAACGGCTGGCCGAGTTGGAGGGACTGGCAGGTCACGCCCGTTCCGCCGCGCTGAGAACTCAAAAGTGAATAATGAAATGGGTGATTAGGGCACAACGAAGAAGCCGTACACATCCCCGCTCGAGGGGGTGTCTTCGATGCGGATGTCCTCCGGGGACTGATCGGAGGTGATCAAATCCTCGGTCGCGAACAACTCGTTGTCGCCACCGGATGCCATCTCTCCCAAAATGAAGACCCTCGAATCGTCACCGGCAAACTCGATCGCTTCGACGCCACCGTTGGTCGCGGCTTGGAGGATGCGCAGGCCGCCGGCAATACCGTACGCCGGAACAATGAACGCGCCGTGCTCATCATCCGGATCAGCGGGGTCGACCGCCCAGTCCGCTGCCAGGGCCAGCGTGGTTTGACCCGGGTTCCAGGCGATGGTGCCCTTGTCGGGCCCACGGCGCTCGCCGGTGGTGTCTGTCTGAACAGCGGAGACAAGGGTCGAATCGGTGCCTGAAAGATCCATCGTGTAGACTTGAATGAGATCAGCGGTCGGGGATTCGGCACCAAACGCGAGGATTTGGCCGTCCGGCGAAATACCCCAGCTGAAGACAGGCGATTCGCCACTGCCATTGGTCAACGCCGTACCGGGCACCTGTTCCAATCCGGTGCCGTCGAGATTGACCCGGTAGAGGCGAAACAGCTCGTCCTCCTCGTGATCTGATTTGAAATAAACGCGTCCCCCGTCGTCGAATTGGATCGATTCGACATCCACCCCCTGAGTATCGGTGATCGATCCGAACGGTACGAGCTCAACAGGGGCCGGCGTGTCCTCGGTCACATCCACGCTCCAGATCCCATCGCTGCTGCCCGCCTCGCGCTTACCGGCAAAGACGATGTGGGTATCATTGGCCCAGCGGAAAATCTTGGTATCGATCAACCCGTCATCCACGGTCCAGACCGCATCATCCCAAAGGGATTTCGGCACACCCTGCCCATCGGCATCGGCCACATAGGGCCGCACCGAACCATCAAACTCCAGGTCGGCGAGAAAGGCAATCTTCGAGCTGTCGGGAGAGAACTCGATGAACGGAAACGCATGAAAATCAACGGAAAAGCCCACCGGGTCCAAAATAGCGACCGGTGCCCCTCCCCCATCGCGTCGGTAGATATTCAGTACGTCAACGCCCCCGTATAGCCCGGGGACAGCCAACATCGACCGATCCGGAGAGAGGGTAACGGGATTGGGCCGATCCATCTCGAGCTTGCTGGGGTGGAGCACATCGGGTGTTCCCGGTGGAAAGTGGTTCAGTGCAACGTCGTAGGAGTTGTTTACCGCAAAATCCCCCCAATAGTAGATCGCCGCAATCGGATCGGTGTCTGCGTCTGTATCGGTATCCGTGTCGCTATCCGTGTCCGCATCGGTATCGGTGTCCGTATCCGTGTCAGTGTCAGTGTCCGCGTCTGTGTCGGCGTCCGTGTCCGCATCAGTATCGGTGTCTGTATCCGTGTCCGCATCGGTATCGGTATCCGTATCGCTATCCGTATCGGTGTCGGTGTCCGTATCCGTGTCTCCACCGCTTTCGCAGCTGCACTCCCCCCAATCGCTGCCATCTCCGTTACAGACCTGAGTGCCGGCGGGGGCGCCAAAACAGGAACACTCTCGGGACTCGCCCGGTGTGCACTCTTTGCCGTCGTCTGAGCCGCACCCGGCAATCACGCCGAAAATCATTAAAATACACCATACTATCAAGGCTCTCATCGTTTACCTCCAGATCAGAAAAAATCAATCATACACGGACAGCCGGCTCGGGGAAAGCCAAGGATGGAGCAATCGACGAATAGGGGGTTCGGGGTGGTTTTACCGACCGGAATCAGTCAGCGAGCGCAGGGGAAACGGGTCTGTCCTACCAGGGCCACCAAGCGGGACGGCAGGTTCTGAGGAACCCAAAACCGCGGCATTTGTCCGAGCAGCAATCCTCATTTACCTCGCACCGTTTCCAGTTTGCGGTACAGGGACAATCATCGTCGTCTCGATCGACCAGTCCATCGCAATCGTTGTCGATGCCGTCGGTACAGTAGCCCTCCTCGGTCTCGAGGGGCTCGCCGCAATCCGCAGCGCAGTTGCAACTGTCCTCGTTCTCTTCACAGATGTCGTTGCCACAGCATTCCGGCAGGATCTCGTTGTAGCACCCTTCCTGTTCGTCACAGATATCGATCGTGCATAGATTGCCGTCGTCACACAGATCGTGCTCGGGCGCGTGATCGCACTGGTCGAGCTCCTCATCGCAGCTATCCCAGGTGCAGCTCACCTCATCATCACAGCTCACCTCTGCGCCGGGGAGGCACTCCCCGTCGACGCACAGTTCTTCGCCGTTGCAGAACAGCCCGTCATTGCAATCCGCATCTGTCTGGCATTCGTCTTCGCAGGTTTGGTAGCCGCTCACATTGCTCTCAAAGAAATAGTCCGGCATCCCCCCGCCTCCGGATACCCCGACAATACCGTGTGTGCTATCGACGCGCAGCCAGGTGATGCGAATTTTACCGTTGTAAAACAGCTCTATCTGGAAGCTGTTGGAGTTGTCCCAGCTGAATTCCGAAATCTGATCAAACGTCACGGCAACCCGGTCGGGCAGCTGTTTCCAGGAGACGTTTGAATCGCCGGCCGGTCCTCCATCCGAGTCCGTATCCCAATCGGTGTCCGAATCCGTATCAGAATCGGTATCCGCATCTCCATCCGCATCCGCATCTCCGTCCGCGTCCGCATCGCCATCGGCGCCCATGTCAGTATCCGAATCAGCGTCCGTGTCCGTGTCCGCATCCGTATCGGCATCTCCGTCCGCATCCCCGTCCGCATCCCCGTCCATGTCGGCGTCGGAGTCCCCATCAGGGGATCCAGTGGGGAGAAGATCCGTCAACAGACCGGACACCCGCGGTTGATCAAAGTGGTGATAGAGATCCTCGGACAGGTCGTTATCGCCGAAATCAAACGTGAGATAACCGTTGCTGCCCACGTAGAAGGTGCCGTAGGTGAATCCGTAAATTGCGACCTCCTGACCGTCGGCGAGAACCACCTCGGCGTAGTCGTCATCCCACAGGGGTAGTGGCTCACCACCCGCCGGATCCACCGGATAGTTCTCCGCCTCCTCCAGGCAGGCCTCGTAATAGTTTTCGGAACTGTCGGGGATCAGGGTCAGCGATTTGAACTGCAGATCGAAAACGGGATCAATCGCCGATTCGAGCCGGAGGATCACCTTTTGCTCCGGCTTGTCATGGCCCACATAGGTTCCCCAATCGGTGTCCCCATCCGAGTCCGCGTCCGTATCCGCGTCACCGTCGGAGTCGCTGTCAGCGTCGCCGTCCATGTCGGCGTCCGCATCCCCTTCGGGGTATTCGGTGAAATGTTGGGTGAAGTAGTCGATTATGTCGTCGTCGATGATGGTCAGATAGACCACCTGATTTTCCCCGAGCTCACCGCCATCCGTGGGATTGCTCAGCACCAGCCGCACGCTCTCGGGGCCCTCGGTTTCCTCATCTTCGACTAAAACGATGTCAAATGTCTTCATCGTCTCTCCGGCGGCAAAGGTCAGCGTGCCCGACGTGGCCACGTAGTCGTCTCCGGCGGACGCCTGCTCATCCTCGGTGGCGTAGTCAACCGATATTGTCCCCACACTGCTGGGATCCCGAACCACCGCCACCGTGACGACCGCGTCCTCTTCGTCGGCGGAGTAGCCGCTCAGCTCGAACTGCATCGTCCCCGGGTCGTTGTCTTCGATTACCATCTCCGCACTGCCGGTGATAAAGCCGGTCGCCGCGGCGGTGAGCGTTACCGTATCGTCGCCGTCGATCAGCACGTCGTCCTGCACCACCAGATCAAACGATACCCCGCTCTGACCGGCCGGGATAATCGCCGTGCCGCTCACCATCAGCTCCTCCAAATCATCGGAGACGAGCGAGACTTCGAGGTCAGTATCCAGCGTACCGGCGATGGAGACATACCCCGCGCCGGTCAACACCCCGTCCCCTTCTCGGGCACTACCGGGGAGACTCAGGTGAAGGTTCAGATCATCCATCACCTCTATCGTGCCGGTGGCCCCGGCCCAGTTGGTCACCTCGGCTGTGACATCCACCGTCTGGTTGCCGTCGAACACATTGTCCGCCTGGGCCTCGAGCTCAAAGGTTTGAGAGGCTGAGCCGGCGGGAATAACCACCATCTCGGGCACAACCAAATCGACGGCGCTGCCGGAGGTCAGAAATACTCGCACGTCTTTGCCCACGGTGTTGTCGACGGTCACCTCTCCCTGCTCGACCTGTCCCTCGGTCATCGACGCGGGAAGGTTCAGGGTCAGCACTGCGCTCTCGTTGTCGTGAATCTCGATATAGGTGTTGCCCTGCACCAAATCCGCTGCCAGACCGGTCAGCCGGACCCGTTGACTCCCGTCCAGGACCGCGTCGTCTTTGATGGTCACATCAAACGTCGCCGACAGCTGCCCCGCGGGGATGATCGTCGGGCCGATCACTTCCACCTCGTCCATCGCTTCGGAGGACACATACACCACCACATCGTGCTCCACGACCCAGGCCAGGGAGACGGTTCCCTGTCCGGCCAGCACCCCGTCACCCTCAGTGGCGCTCTGGGGCACATCTATGTCGAGGAAGTTGTGCAGCTCGGGGCACTCGATCCCGTGGGCACTAAATCCCGCACAAATCTCGTCCCAATGGGGGGAGCCGTTGTCCAGATTGCCATCATCGTCGTCGAGGGTTAGCAGGTCGAGGGCTATCTGCTGGTTGATGCCAGTGCCGGTGTGCAGCGGGATCGAGTCGATCACCAAGCCGGAGAGCGTTTCCAGATAGGTCGCCGGTTCGGTCACGGCCAGCTCGTTGCGGATATCCCAGATAATGCCGGAGAGAAGCTGACCGCAGGCGTGGGACCAACTGCCGCAAGTCGAGCATTCGTACTCATCGTATTGGCAGTCGTTGTCCGCGCTTCTGAGCGGTGAGTCACACCCGTCATAATAAAATCCATAGCCCAAACCGGGATCGTCTGCGATCAGCATGCCGATCGTATCGGACATTCCCTCTCCGTACTCCCCTTGTCCACTGCCGGCCACGGCGACCAGGTGATGGCCGTACTCGTGGTGGATCACCGAGGCAGAGGCGGTGTTCCCGTATTCCGTTGATGAGATGCAGAAATTGATCGACTCGTAATCGTACCAGGCGTTGCCCGGGCAGTAGTAATCGTTGCGGTTGACGTGGACCGGAAAGTTGACCTCGTCCGCAATCACCGGATAGCTCGGATTAAAACTGAGCACCCAATCCCGCACCTGGTTGGCCATCGCGTAACCGTTGGCCTGGGCGCTGACAAACTCCTCGTCGTTCGCCGCATTGTGCACGAAATCGGCCGGTCCCGGAGGAACGACATCCGCCGAGAGCGGTTCCACATCGCTGAGCTCGGAGGTGACGTAGAAGAACTCGCCCCTGAGCGGCGACTCCACGGTCACCAACTCGGTCCCGGCAAAGGGCAGCGTGTAGTTGCCATTCACTGCAGTGGAGGTCTCCTCGCCGTCAACTACGCCCACCCGGGCATAGGGAAAGGGCCACAACGCTTCGTCCGCGCAGTGCATCGCCGCGCTGGTCTCGGTCACCATGCCGCTCACATTGCCTTGAATGTCGGTGAAGTGAATCAGATTGACTTTGTGGAGGATCTCTCCGGTCTGGGCATCGGCCACAAAGCGCCAGCGGACCGGCCTGGCACCGCCAGTCTTGAGGTTGTCAGCGATATAGGTCACGGCCAATCGGGGGGTCACCTCCCGACCGTCGACGCCGGCCCAGATAACGGGCTCAATCGGACTGAAGCGGGTCAGTGCGACGTCGAGCTCCTCCAACGCTGCTCCCTTGAAATCGGTGCCGCTGCTGGTGATCATTCTGACCACATCCGCTCGCGCGCGGGCCATTGACAGCTTGCCCGTGCCGGGGCGAAAGCCATTGAGGTCCCGCAGGGTCGAAGCGGCCAATACCGTCGGTGATCGTTCTACATTGCGCACCAACAACTTCAGCTCGGCGCCGAACACCGGAATCTCATCAACTCGCTGCTCGTACTTGACCATGCTGAATTTGTACTTGCCAGTCGAGCGATCGTAACCCATCAATTGAGCGGACGCGCTCCCGGAGCGCTTGACCAGTTTCAACTCAGCCGGCTTGACGCCCAACGTCGCGGCGTGTTTGGCCACAAACGCTGCAGCTGAGGCCTCCGGGCTCGACCCGGTGGACATCTCGTACCCGTACATCCGAGCGGTACCGTCCTTGGCCTTGACGACGTGGGGTTTCTGGGCGGCCTGTTTCAACTTCTCCAGTTGATCCCGATCCTCAGAGCCACAACCCATCGCACCAGCGCCAAACACAGTGACAATGGTCCACAATAGTAACATCCTTCGATTCATGTTCTCTCCTTTACGAGGAAGCGTCATGCACCGACCTTCCGAAATCTAGACAAAAATATCCATCAAAGGAGACCGACCCCATGCCGGCTCCTTTCAAACAAGCAACTCCAACAGCGACTAACGCGTTTTAGCTGCCGGCAGTTTTTGGTATCGAGCGACAGAATGTTCTGCTCGAAACGAAAGCTCAACCGCCGACCGATTCACGTCCCGTTTCAAACTTCCGCTGAAACCAAGCACAATTCGTACCAGTCTCAGCAAGTGGGGTTCAACGTCGCTAACCTTCCTCCATAATTTGGGTTATCCAATATATCTTATTCCGAACAAAATGTGCCAACTGTGCTGAAAAGTAGACGCAATTTCACAACGTGACGCGAATGTTCATCACCCGCGCTTCCCCTCTGTGATCGACTGTGACAAGCATTGCATTTATTTCCCTCCGGTCTGTGCCCCGCCCGTCGCCAACGTTCTCCAAGAGACGCTCTGCCCTCCGATTTAGAAACATTCGGTGACAGAGAACTAGACGCAGCAGCCACCAAAATGGGGAACAAAAATTAACGCTTGATGCAAAAAACGTCGACATTCTCTCCAGGTGGCGTTGGGGCATAGGTGTAATGCGCTAACTTGATGTTTTGTTCTATTTTTTCTCATACCCGCGGTCAGTCCCCCTTGCGCCGACGGACGAGCGTACTTACATCCAAAACAGGATCGGTGGGCATCATTGCAACAAACAAGGAGAATCAAATGTCACCATCGAAAAATATTTTCGTCACCGGGGCCAGCGCAGGTTTTGGATACGACGCGACCAAAGCACTGGCCCTCAAGGGACACCGCGTCTGCGCCACCATGCGCGATGTGGCGGGCAAGAACGCAGAAAAAGCCAAGACACTGGAGACCTGGGCCAAGGAGGGCGGGCACACCGTCCACATTCTCGATCTAGATGTCACCGACGAACAATCCATCAATCGGGCGGTCGCAGCCGCCCTGGAAAGAGGTCCCATCGATGTACTGATCAACAACGCCGGCATCGGCAACATGGGCATCGATGAGGCCTTCACAGTGGAACAGGCACAGCGAATTTTCAATGTCAATCTGTTCGGCGTGATGCGGGTCAATCGGGCTGTGGTGCCCCATCTCCGCCAAGCCGGTCAGGGGCTGATCGTCTATCTCAGCTCCGGTTTGGGTCGAATCATTTTGCCCTTCATGGCAATCTATACGGCCAGCAAGTTCGCCATCGAGGCCTATGCCGAGGGGACCAGCTACGAGTTGGCCCCCCACGGTATCCAGAGTGTGATCGTCCAACCGGGGGCATTCAGCACCTCGTTCGGGGGGAACTCGATCCAGCCCCAGAACACTTCGTTGGCTGCCGATTACGGCCAGACTACAAAAATGTTCGAGGGGTTTGTCAATGCCTTCCAAGAGCGGTTCCAAGCCGGCGAGATAGGCGACCCCGCCGAGGTGGTCAAAACGTTGGTCGAAGAGGTGGAGCGGGAGACAGGGGATCGCCCCCTCAGACGCCCCGTGGGTCGGGACGTCTTGGACCCGGTCTCGGCGATCAACGAAACCTGTGAGCACATCCAGGACCAGCTGTTGACCGCCGCCGGCATGAAGTAGGCGCAAGTCAAGAATCGGAGCGACGGTTCATCTCCCTCGCCTCGGTATCGGGCTCGTGATAGCGGCGCCGGTAGAGCTTGGTCAGGGTGGTGTAGGTGAACATTGTTCGCAGCGGTTTGATGCGCTGCAGTCCGAAAAACAGATAGTAGAACAGGGGCAGGGCCAACGCGGTCAAGGCGTAGTGGATCGGCCGGTTGGCCAGTCCGACAATCTGGACAGGCCAATCCAACAGGATCATCAATCCCCATTGAAGCGATGATGCGGTGAGGAGGGAGGTTCCGTAGAGGACCGGCACGAGCCAGAGGTGGCTCGCCTGTACCGACTTGAATTTGCAATAGCCCATGCAGCGCATACACACCTCGCAGCGATGGGTCCAAAACGGGGTTTTGGGCTTGGCGCCGACCATCTTGATCGCCTGGCAGGGGCAGTTGCGGGCGCATCGGCCACACCCTTTGCAGGAGGTATCGGCAAACATCAACTTGGCCATGAAGATGCGGCCGATGAGTAGGTAGGCGATGGGAAAAAACGGCCAGAAAACAAACGGGATACACCAGGCCAGCTCCCAGATCAGATTGAGCGGATGCCAATAGTGCTTTTTGGCCAAAACTGCGCTGACCAGCCGTTGATGCCGTCGCTTTGCGCGTTCGACGACCCGCCCGGCGTTCCGCTCGGTCATGCCCCAATGGAGGTTGAGCATGTTGACCGGCATATCGAGTCCAAGCGCCCCCCGCACCCGATACCCCTTGAGCAATAGCACCAAGACGGGAAAAAACAGGGCCAACCCGGTGGCACCGGGAATCATCACTGGTCCGAGCGGTATGGCCCCTCGGGTGGACACCACCACCGCGTGGGCCCCACGTCCCCGCGGCAGGCGCAGAATGAACTTGATCATCGACCACGGGGGCATCAGGCCGTGGGCCGGATGGTAGAGGCCCACCAATTGTCTGGCCCCTTTTTGGAGATCCACTGCCGGCCGGGCCACAGCAATCGGAACGGTTTCGCTCTTAGTTCCCTCTTCAGCGACCGCTTCGGTCAACCAGCGAGCGGCGCGGTAGGAGTTGCCCGTACCCGAGAGGAAATAGCAGGTGAGACGATCGTACAACATGGTAATCCTTTGAAATCACTAAAAAAAGCACTATGACCCAACTCGTTGCGGCGATCCGAACAACCACCACCGGCCTAGATTATCAAATTCTGAACCATTCCGGTAACAGCATCCCCCTTAAGATTTTGTTTCATAGACCGCTACATATTATGTGTAGGAAAAATTGATGGGTAACGGATACACCATGACAAGACCTCAGCTCGCTCAATTCACCTGTTTTTGCGCTGTTCTCGTGCTCACAATGCACACGGCTCCGGCTGAAGCACAGGAGGACCAGCCTGAGAAAACGACTGTCACCAAAGCGGGATTGGACGGGATTTACCGCATCGGAGTGCCGGTGCTCCGGGCGCCGGGGGTTTCCCTGATGGGATCGGCGGGATACGGCATGATCGATTCCCTCGGTCCGGTCAAAGGAAAACACCACCGGCTGCAAGGCAATCTGGCCCTCGGCGCGGCGATCGTACCCCAATTCGGCGCGGCACTGTATTTTTCAGGAGTGTACGACAAACATCCGGATGATCCCCAAGGGGCCAATTCCGGCCTGATCGGCAATCCCCACCTGGTACTGCGAGGGGGGTTCGAGGCCCACGAGAGTTTTGATCTGGGAGCCGAAATCGACGTCTGGGTCCCGGGAAAGGACGCCCCCTCCGTGGCGTTCAACGCCACCAGTATAGAAGCCAAAGTACTGGGGGCGATCACCCCGCCCGACTCGAGCCTCATCGTCGCCGTGCTCGCCGGTTTCAGGTTGGACAACAGCGCCAACGCGGCCCCGGAGCTGACTGAGACCCGTTACGGGGATCGCATCTCACTGGGACTCAGCGATTTCCACGCCGTGCTGGCCGGACTCGGCGTGTACTATCGACTGTCGGCAGTATCCCTGGTCGGCGAGTTCACCGCGGATCTGTTGGTCGGCGGCGTACCGGCGATCAGCATGTCCCCGATGCGGTTCGACGCGGGCTTGACCTATCACGCCACTGATGGGCTGAACTTCAATCTGCTGGCCGAGGTCGGTCTGAGCAAGCGACCCAACATCGAACCGACCGATCCCCTGATTCCGATCGAGCCCCGATTCTCGATCAATTTGGGGGTGAGCTACACCTGGGATTTGGGGCCGGAGCCGCCGCCGGTGGTGGAAGAGGAGGTCGAAGCACCGAAGCCGCCGCCGGTCGAGGCCAAGCCGGTGGTGACCGCCATGCCGGTCAGCGGGCAGCTTCTCGATCAAGAGGGCCAACCGGCGATCGGTGTGACCGTACGACTCACCGCAAAGGATACGACCCAGGAAGTGCAAACAGACGCCACGGGTCAATACCGTTTTGCCGACGTTCCGTTGGGCACCGCCAAACTGGAAACCATTTCAGAATCATTCGAGAAAATGGAATGGACCGTCGAGGTCGCTCCAGAGATGCCCGAGACCGCACCCCAGACACTGGTCGCCGTGGTGACCGGGAGCCAATTGCGCGGATTGATCCGATCCTTTGGCGGCAAGGGACTGCAGGCCCAGATCACCATCGAGCCGGGGAACATCACCGTCGACACCGACGACGCCGGGTTCTTCCAAGTCGATATTGAACCGGGCAACTACACCGTGAAGATCAAGGCTCCGCGCTACCGCACCCAGACCAAAAAGGTCCAAATCGAAGAGAACAGTGTGCGTATCCTGAACGTGGATCTCTACAAACGGAAGAGATAGTCGATCTACAGTTCGGACGTGACGCGATACGCGGTCGGGGTTTTACCGGTCCACCGTTTAAACGCCCGATGAAAGGCGGCCGGTTCGGAAAACCCCAAGGCAAAGGCGACCTCGGCGATGGAGACCCGTTGGTGGGACAACCACTGCTGGGCCAGGGATTGGCGCACCTCGTCGAGCAGTTTCTGCAGACTGGTGCCCTCACTGGAGAGTTGGCGCTGCAACGTCCGCGGGCTCATCGAGACCCGTTTGGAAATACTCTTCAACGAGACGTCCGTACTCAAGTCAGAGGCGAGCAGCTGCTGACGTACCTGCTGAGCGGTGCCGTGGATGCGGGGCAGGGTGGCCATCAGTTGCTCGGCAAAACGCTCCAGCAGAACGACCAAGGAGGGATCCCTACTATTGAGCGGACTGTCGAGGAATCGGGCATCGAAACACAATCCGCTCTCAGCCGCACCAAAGCGTACCGGGGAAGCGAACAGCCGCTGATACTCGCGCGTATCATTCGGCCGGGGGTACTCCAAGAAGACCTCTGCCAGTGCCCAGGAGGATCCCACATAGCGCTTGCCGTAACAGTGCAACACCGCAACGGTGAAATCGGTCTGTTGGCGATACGGCCCGGTGTGGGGCACCAGGTGTCGGGCAAAGACCGTCATCTGACCGTCCTGCTGGCAGCGCTCGTAATAGGAGCCCTCACTCAAGATCCTGAAATAGTCACAAACCCGTTTCAGTCCCTTGCCCCAGGTCTCGCTGTTGATGCCGAGATAACTCAAAATGCCGAAGCTGTCCGGTTCAACCCCTTCAGCACAATGTAGGCCGATGTGGTGATCTCCGGTCAGGGTTGCGGCGTGTTCCCAGATCGCGTCGAGGGCGATCAACGGGATCCTCGCTTCGGCTCCTTTGGCGTTGGCCGGATCGATACCGCACTCCTCGAATAGACGATCCCGGCGGATCCCCAGAGAATCGAGTCGGGTGAGCAAGGGGTGGATGGCCTGAATGGAAATACTGGGTCCTTGGAGCATACCTCCCTCCACAAGGTCATGAGAAACGCATCGTCGGGTCAGCTCCCGGTCGATGCAAGTGTGCCCCCCTGTTTCATCCTCGTCGCCGAATCCATGACACCCAGTTTATCCCTTTTGGAAATGAATTCGAAGGAAAACATCGACAAAAAGAACCATTGAGGTGCCCTTTATTTTGCGCACCCGGTGCCAAGCGGCATTTTAAGGCAAAACACCGACCAAATAGGGCACCATCTCCCCGTTCACTTCGTGTCACCGCTGGTGGAGAAATCGGCTGTCTGTGATAATGTAATAATCTACGACAACGATCTAGGCGGAGCCAATGAACGATCCGAACTACCCACTGTTTCCGTCAACCGATCGCTACCAGGTGGTCAAGCCGTTGGGATCAGGGGGGATGGGCGTGGTGTACGAGGCGCGTGATCTGGAGCGGGGCATTCCCGTCGCGTTGAAGACCTACAAATACCGGGATGCCCACAGCCTCTACCGCTTCAAGATGGAGTTTCGCTCATTGGCAGACTTGAGCCATCCGAATTTGGTGACGCTCTACGATTTGGTCATCGAGGACGGGGTGTGCTTCTACACGATGGAGCTGGTCGAAGGAGAGGATCTGGTCCGCTACTGCACCTCCGTGGATCGGGAGATGGGCCATCGGTTCGACGAGCAACGCCTGCGGGAGACGTTGACGCAACTGGCCCAGGGCATCCAGGCACTGCACAACGGCGGAAAGGTCCACCGGGACATCAAGCCGTCCAACGTATTGGTGAACGAGCGGGGACAGGTGGTGCTGCTAGACTTCGGTTTGGTCGCGGCGACCTCCCCAGAGCTGACCATGACCGAGACGATGGGAATAGTGGGCACCGCCGTGTACATGGCCCCGGAGCAGGCCCTTTCCGAAAGCCACACGACCCAGGCCGCGGACCTGTATAGCATGGGCGTGGTATTGTACCAGGCGCTCACCGGCGAGCTGCCGTTCGAGGGCACCTCGATCGAGGTGCTGCAGAAGAAACAACATCTCGACCCCCCGTTGCCCCAGGCGATCAACCCAGCGGTGCCCGATGATTTGAATCAACTCTGCGGCGAGCTGATGAGCCGCAATCCCTATTCGCGCGCCACGGTGACCGACGTGATCCAGCGCTTGAAGCAGTCCGGGGAGACGCAGTCCGGGGAGACCGTGCAGCACACCGCGACCGGGGATTCGCCGGACGAGCCCGAGCGCTTCCGGTTCATCGGGAGGGAGACCGAGCTCGATGCGCTGGCGCGGCAGTTCGAGTGCACCGTCCAAGGGGAGCTCGCCTTATCGATGGTTCGCGGCGAATCCGGCATCGGCAAGAGCGCACTGGTTCGCGCATTTTTGGATCGAATCCGAACACGACATCCCAACGTCGTGATTCTCAAAGGACGATGCTATGAGCGGGAGAACGTGCCCTACAAGGCGATCGACGGGGTGGTCGACAACTTGAGCCGATATTGGCGCAGCTTCGATATGGAGGCGGCCACCTACATTCTCCCCCGCAGCGTCGACCTGCTGACCCGCCTGTTTCCCGTGCTGCAACGGGTCAACGAGGTGGCCCAAGCGCCCACCAAAAATCGGGAAATCGAAGATCCCCGCGACTTGCGCAGCGGGGGTATCGCCGCTTTGCGAGAGCTGCTCAACCGGCTCTCCACCATTCATCGAGTGATCGTCTTTCTCGACGACATGCAGTGGGTGGATCGGGACACCGTGAACCTGCTGTCAGAAGTGCTGCGGGATCCCGACCCCCCGTCGTTACACCTGGTCTTGGCCAGTCGCCACGCCGGGGAGGCGGAATCTCCGTTGGACGAGCTGCTGGGCGCCCACGGAGACAGAGCGGAGTTGCTGGCGC
This sequence comes from Myxococcota bacterium, assembly GCA_028278265.1. Classification (GTDB taxonomy): domain Bacteria; phylum Myxococcota_A; class Polyangia; order JAAYKL01; family JAAYKL01; genus JANQET01. The sequence continues at coordinate 3,631 of JANQET010000347.1, read as the reverse complement.
TCTCCCCGCTGAGTGCAGAACAGACCGCATCACTGGTGCACGAATTGACCGATTCGCTTCAGAGCCAGCTGGTAGATCGGGTAATCCGGGAGTCCGGCGGCAATCCGTTCTTTGTCGAGCAGTTGGTCGGGATTCTCGCCGAACGGGACGACCCTAGCGATGTCCCGGAGGTCGACGGACTGCTGATGAGCCGAATACAACGTCTGCCGGAAGAAGCGCGCATCCTACTGGAAATCCTCGCCGTGATCGCCGAGCCGATGGACCCCGTTCTCGCGGCCCGGGCAGCGCGGTTGGACCAACGCACTGCCGAGCGGATGTTGCGTCTGCTGTTCACCCGTCGCTTCGTCAGTCAGTCAGTGGGCTTTGAGAGCGAGCGTATCGAGGTCTATCACGACCGCGTCCGCCAGGGCGTTCTCAATACGCTGACCGACGAGCAACGCCGCGAAAACCACCGGGCACTGGCTGACGCTTTGGAGGGAGCTGGACAAGAGTGGTACGCGGGCTGTGTGTGGCACCTGCAACACTGCGAAGAGCTCGAAAAGGCGGCGAGCTATGCGCTGAAGGTCGCCGAGATCGCCGATCACCAGCTCGCTTTCGGCCGGGCGGCCCAATTCTACGGATTGTCGTTGACCCTCAGAGATTATCCCCGAGAAGAGGCGGCAGGGCTGATGACCCGACAAGCCGATGCCCTGGCCAATGACGGCCGGGGAAAGGAGGCGGCGCAAATCTATCTGGAGGCTGCTGCCAACGGCGCTCCGGATCTGGCGATCAGCTGCCGGCAGAAGGCGGCCCACTGTCTATTCAGGAGTGGTCATATCGATGAGGGGTTCGCGGTCCAAGCCCCAGTGCTAAAAGCACGAGGCCTGACCTTCCCTGATACCCGAGCGGGCATGATGCGATATATTATCGTCCAGCAGGCACTGCATGCGTTGCGCTGGCCCAATCGAGGCGTCACCACCCGCGAAGAACGGGAGATCGCCCCCCAGCTGTTGGAGCAAACCGACGCCTGCTGGACCGCGGCGATGAGCATGGTCGGCGTCGACCCGGTCCGCACCGGTTGCTGCGCTGTCCAGCACGCCCGCTTGGCCTGGAAAACCCGCGAGCCCTCTCGGCTGGCCCTGGCTGTCCTGCTGAACACGATGACAGCAGCAGTAGCTGGCCGTTCAGACAAAAAAATAGAGCGAGGACTAGCCTTCGTGCGGCAGCTCCTCGACAAGACCTCCGCCCCTTATGCCCATGCATTTTACGTGCATGTACTTGGTCAGATTGCCTCATTGCAGGGGCGCGCCAAAGACGCTGTAGAGCATTTTTACCGATCGAACAAGATGTTCCGAGCTCATTGCACAGGTGTGGAGCAGGAGCTGACCGGGGCCGAATTTATCATCGATATCAACCTCTTCTATCTGGGGGAGCTGAAGGAGATACACCGCCGTTTCGTGCAGAGTTCGGCGCAGGCAAAGCGTCGGGGTAACCTGTACGCGATGACCATGCCCTATTGTTCGATTGCCGCCGCGGTCTGGCTCGCCCGGGACGAAGTGGGGTTCGCCCGGGAGAAGATGAAAGAGATGATGGCCCGTTGGTCCCCGTCCAGTTTTTACTTGCAGCACTTCTACGCCGTGATCGCCGAAGCGCAGATTCTGCTATACGAGAAAAGAGGAGAAAAGGCTCGCGGAATGCTCAGCGCAAAACACAAACAGATCAAGGCCTCGGGATTGTACCGCACCCAGTTCGGCCGGATCATGATGCGGGATCTGGAGGCCCGCTGCATCCTCTCCGCAGCGGATGGCGCCACTCCGAACCGGCGACTGTTGAAACGGGCCGAAGCTCTGGCAAAAAAGTTGTCCGCTGAGAGACGACCGTGGGCTGTCGGGATGTCCCGGTTGATTTCGGCGCAAGTACTGGCGATGCAGCATCACGAGGAGCGGGCGGCCCGTGCCTACGAGGCGGCCCGAGAAGCGTTTGAATCGCGGCACATGGCCCTGCACGCGGCCGCTGCCCGGTACGGCCGAGGACAGGTGCTGGGCGGCGACGAAGGTCGCGTACTGACCGAATCTGCATCGACATTTCTTCACGCACAGGGGGTGGTGAAGGGAGAGGCGTTTTTGGCATTGTTCCTACCGGGGATAATCTAGTACCGTATCCCTCATCAATCATTCAATCAGTGGAGGAGGATTGCGATGCCCCTATTGAAACTGCAAACATCCGTGCCCGTGGCCGAAGCAAAACGGGACACCTTGTCCAAGGCGCTCTCCCAGATCACCGCCTCAGCGATTGGCAAACCCGAATCCTACATGATGGTAGCCTTGAGCGAGGGACCGATCTGCATGGGGGGAGAAGTCGGTCCGGGGGCATTTGTCGACATTCGCTCCATCGGCGGTCTCGAGCCCGCAGTGAACAAAACCATCTCCGGCCAGGTGTGCGAACTGCTGACCCGGGAGCTCGAAATTCCCGGCAATCGCATCTACCTCAGCTTCACCAATGTCACCGGCGTGGATTGGGGCTGGAACGGCGGAACATTCGGCTAGCGCGCAAAATCAGACCCTCCGTTTTTGGGGTGTTCAGCGCACCGAGCTGCGGTATAGTCGGCGGGATATGTCGCTGCTGAAGATCACGGTCGAGCGAATAGATGGGTATTGCAACATGCCCATGCTCGTGGGGGACACCTTCTACCTGGACGGCTATCGCCTGTCGATTCCCACCGGCAAATTTGTCTGCATGTGGGCCCTACAGAGCCTGATTCCCCTGCTTCCCCTGATCACCGAACGGGACAACCTGGCCCAAAACCACTGGATCCAGAACGTACAGCACATCCTCTGTCCCGACCCCAAAGGGGGGGTACATTATCGCGTGGAAAAGGTAGACGATGATCCGCGTTGAGCTGGACAAGTGCACGGGATGTCGTTCCTGTGAGACCGCCTGTGCGTTTTACCACTCAGGCAAAATTAACTCCCGAGCCGCCCGCATCAAACTGATCCAGCTGTTCGAGCGAGGGATCGACGGTCCGGTGGTCTGCGTCCAGTGCGAGGAGCGCTATTGTTCGGACTGTCCTCAACAGGCGATCAAGACAGGGGCCCACGGCGAAGTGCGCGTCTCCCCCTCCCTGTGCAATCTCTGTCGGAAATGTGAGCGAAAATGTCCCATCGGGGCGATCGAGACATTCGGCGAATTGACCTATGTCTGTGACCTATGCGGTGGGCGACCCAAGTGCGTGGCCGCTTGCACCGAAGGGGCGATCGTTTACCAGCCCCAACAAAACGTGGCAGTGAGCTTGGCCGAAATCCGGTCGTCGACATCGAAGATGACCCCCAGTGAAAAACGGCGATTTTACATCGCGCGACAAGCCACCCCGTTGCGCAAGTCCTGGGGGCGTGACGATGACTAACGCTCATGCCAGATGTTTCGGTTACGGCGGCCGGATTCTGCGCGTCGACCTGACCCACCGACGATTCGAGATCGAGCCGCTCAAGCGGTCTTGGAGCAAATCCGTGATCGGCGGGCGGGCGGCCAACAGCAAACGTCTGTATGAAGAGCTCGACGTGAATTGCGATCCCCTGGGCCCTGACAACATGCTCGTCTTCGGCACCGGTCCCCTGACCGGATCCCTGTTGCCCGCTTCGGCCTATTTCACCGT
>JANQET010000300.1 GCA_028278265.1 Myxococcota bacterium | reverse complement strand
TTGCAGCGGACCACCTCAAGATTCCGGTGTTCAACGCCGGTGATGGTAAACACGAGCACCCCACGCAGACGATTCTCGATCTGTTCACTATTCGCGAGCACATCGGTCGGCTGAAAGATTTCGACATCGGTATCGCCGGTGACCTCAAGTATGGCCGGACCGCCCACTCCCTGGTGATGGCATTGGCCAAATTTCCCGATATTCGAGTGCATCTCTTCTCCCACCCGGACCTGATGCTACCAGAGGCCCTGCTGCAAATGCTGCAGGAGTTGAACGTCTCGGTCGAGACCCATGACAGCTTCGAGTCGATGGCGCCCCAGGTCGATATTCTCTACCAGACCCGCATCCAGAAAGAACGGATGCCCGATCTGTCCGAATTCGAGCGGGCCAAGACAATGAGCGAGTTCACCTTCAACATGCTCGAAATAACCAGGGAGAACTTCGGGTTGATGCATCCCCTGCCCATCGACAAGCGAGCACCATCCATCTCGCCGAAAATCGACGGCCATCCCAAGGCCCTGTTCAAAATCCAGGCGGGCAACGGGGTCCCCACCCGACTGACCGAGCTGGCGCTCTCCCTGGGACTGATGGGGGACGACTTCGAGGGGGAGCCCTTCTCGCCTTCGGACGACGAGTTCAACTTCATCAACGAGCTTCCCCTGAGTGCCAAATCGGGCGAGCGAACCGATGTGTTGATTCGCCCCATTCAAGAGAGCGGTGTGGCGATCGACCACGTGGAGCCCTACCAGGAGGAGCTGCTGATCCGCCTGTTGAACATTCGCGAACGCAAGGACGTCTACCGTGCGGGCACCGTCAAATCGATGTCCCGACCGGGTAAGGTCAAGGGCATCCTGATGATCGAGGATCGGGAGCTCAAAGAGGAGGAGCTCCGGGTGATTGGAGCGGTCTCTCCCCACTGCCGGGTGAACATCATTCACCAGGGGCAGGTCCAGCGAAAACTGGAGCTTCGGCTGCCGGCCCGCATCTCCGGGATTCCCCAAATCAGATGTCGCAACAACGGCTGTATCACCCGCAACGAGTACGAAGAGTCGGTGGCGCCGGTGATGGTGCGCGCGGGCAGCGATCGGGTGCGCTGCTACTACTGCGACCAGGTAATGCACTCGGTCAAGATGTTCTAAGAATAAGGCACGAGCGTTGGGATCTCGGACCGAACCTACCGGTTGATCTCGAATCCGAACAACAGTCTTGTGTCAGTGGTGTCGATGTCCGTGTTTATGTCCAGCCGATACAGACCGATGAGTTGAAAATGGTCGGTAATCACCACAGCCAGAGTGGGCAACTCGGCCAACGGGTGGGCTGCGACCGCGCCCAATGACAACCGCGCGTTGCCGACCCAGCCGGCCTCGGCAGCCCCATCGGGCGCCCCCTCGCCAAAGGCCAACCGTTGAAACGCCACCCCCATCGCCACGGTGACCCACGGCCCCACGTCGACCACCAGTGCCGCCGCGCTGCGAAACCATACGGGATGCGCTCCTTTGGCCCAGCCCCGCTCCACTCCGGTCAAATCGACACTGATCCGCAGCATCGACTCCGGTCCGATGCGCGCCTGTGCGGACAAGGCGACCGCGGGTGTCCACAACAGGTGTCGATCCCCGGTGAAATGGAGATCAGTGATGCCGATCCCGACAAGTATCGCCGAGCCCGGACCCGCATCGATCAATCGAAATCCCACAGCCAGCGGGCTGGCCAGCTCCAATCGTTCGGCCACCCCCACTCGAACCCCGGCACCGACGCCCAATTTCCAAGTTCGATCGAGACGAATCGGTCCGCCCAATCCGTAGAGGGAAAACTGCCCCGGCGCGACCACCGGCAAATCCGTGGCGCGAAATGCCCCTACCTCCTGTGCGGCAAAAAGGAGGCAAAGTCCCAAAGCGGTGAAAATCGATCGAAGCATCGGACTAGTATATACGCGATTGATCAAAAAAGGAGTACTCTTTGGTCACTGAAAACACCGAGAATCGGAGTCGGAGAGAAGAGTCCTCGTCTGCGCAACCGCACGACGGTCAGTACAGAGCATCGTTCGACGCGCTCATGCGCATCGTCTCCATCCTGCATGGGTCGGGAGTACAACTGGTGGCCGGAACAGACGCTCTGGCCGGTTTCACCCTACACCGGGAATTGGAAAACTACGTAAAGCGGGCATACACCCTGCAGAGGTGCTCAAGATCGCCACCTGGGATGCAGCCCGGCCGAGAGAAAGAGTCGGGCACCATCGCAACAGGCAAGCTGGCCGACCTCGTGGTGCTCGACCGGGATCCCTCTATAGACATCAGTGCCCTCCGGCAGATCCGCTGGACCGTCAAGGGGGGAGTGATCTGCGAAGCGGCCCCACTGCTCCGTGCGGTGTCGCCCCTTTGCCGACGCCGGACTCTTCGATTTGAACAACCCCCCTTTTTGGGCAGGGAATCGCATTGTGATATGTTATGGTGACACGAGTTCGTGGTTCGATTCACTGAAGCGGTTCGGCCCGGCTAGAGCACTGGCTGAGAGGAGCAGTTCACAAATGGACGGGGCAAAATCAGACGTCCAACTCATCTACTCCTCTGTCGATCTGGATATCGGCACCTGGGGCGACATCATCGTCACGGTTTTCAAACGAAGTGGCGAACGCAGTGCCATCGGCCGCGCGGCGAGTGAGCTGCTCCGTTTCGCCATACCCCGACCGCGGGGAGTTGTGATGATCACCATCATCAAAGAGACAGCGGAGTTCCCCTCCCCTGAGACCCACAAATTGATGTCGAACACGATGAAGAACGTCACCGTTCTCGCCTCGGCGACGATCATGGAAGGGCGAGGATTCAGGGCGGCGGCAGTGCGCGGGGCGATCAGTACGCTGGAACTAATTTTGGCCAGAGGCTATCCCCAAAAGGTCTTCAGTCGGGTAGAGGAGGCCAATGTCTGGCTCTGTGTGACCATGTCGAACACCAAGCACAACTGGAAGATCACACCGAATCAATTGGAAAGCGCCATCAAGGAGCTGGCTGCTCAGTTCAAATCCTGACCATCACGGCGGAGTAGGTTTTATCGGGGAACTATCGCGCGGCTGGTCTACTCTTCGATGTTGTCGATGTCGTCCAGGATGTCACCGCTGCCCTCACCACCCAAATACTTGTCGTTGCTGACGCTGATCACTTGCATGTCCGACAGACGTACCAACACCACCCAGGGGAACCCGCTATCTACCGACGGCGGCATTTTGTCGTGTTCATTGGTGACAAACCAACCCCTAGGCAATCCGTCGATATCGATGAGTATCTCTTCTGCCTCATCCAGTGATAAATCTTCGGCGTCCGGGTTTTCGAGATCTTTGTAACACATCCCTACCATGACGGCGACTTTGTCGAAATCCTCTTCGTCCGTACCGATCGGTCCGATCAGTTGTTCGCAAGCCGGTCAGTTCTTGGCGCTGATGACGACCACCAGCGCTTTTTTGTCCTCGCGTTGCTCATAGGCGTCCTCTTTGGATTTAAATTCGGCATCATCTCCATCGAGGCGACCGGCCCAGGTCAACTGGGGAAACGTCTTGTCCTTCTGAATGGCGTAGGGACCATCAGGATAGTCTCCGTTGTTGTTCGAATCGTCATCGTCGTCTCCCGATCCGTCATCGCAGGGGAAGACCACCTCCTGTTGGCCGCAGCCCACGGTGCCGACGACAAATGCGGCCACCAGGGCCATCATCAAACCTTTGTTCCAAACTTGCATCAACCTATCCCTTTCTTGAGCAATTTTGTTCGCTTAAAATCTGTAGACCGCTTCCACCCAAGCCCCCACCGTATCCGGGTACACTCGGCACACACCACCGATGCATTTGAAGCCGCCTCGTTGCGCACCGGCAAACATTCTGAACGACAGTGCCTCCAGTGGTTTGGGTGTGTGGAAACTCCCCATGAGGAAGAAATAATGTTGCTTGGGCCAGGGCAATTCCCAATCACCGATCTTGCCGATGATTCCCCCCAGCTGATCACTGAATTCGTGACTGATCGAGAGCCCGAAGAGGCCCGACAGCTCGTATCCCACTGTGGTCAGGGTGATCCAGTAATCATTGTCCTCGGTGATCTCCAGCTCGTGCCGACGAATCTCGCTCTTGATCTCGATACTGTGGGGCCCGCTGATCGCCGCTGTGAAATCGGCGGTGATGTGCCACAGTTGGCCCGTCCGCTCTTCCCCGGCGGTCTCGATCTCGTACCGATAGCCACCGTCCAGAATCACTTGAAGTCCCGTATCGCCGAAAATCTGATGGGCCCGAAGAATGGGGTGAATGATCAGCGTATCCCCGTGATCGGTCCACGCGCCGTTCGGCTTGAGGCCGCCCTCGTACTTGATCAGGGCGTTGGACAGGGTCAGTTGGGTATTGGTATCTTTGATGTAGACATCTCCGCTGAGTTTCCCCCCTTTTGCATTGCCCAGGGACTTGATCACCATCCACTTAGTCTCCAAGGTGACCAGGTGGTGATAGGCCATGGCCAGGGTGAGAAACTGGGCTTGAGGAGCAGAGCCCCGCTTTTGTCCCTCCATCAACCAGCGATGGTAGTAGATACCCTCCAGCTTTAGATTGAACGGAGACAAATCGTAGGAAATCTCACCATAGGCGGCATATCCCGGCTCCCCTTCGATGTCCTTGCCCTCCGGGGGCCGGTAGTCGTCGTGAACCTGGGCATTCCCTTCCACGTAGATGTGCAGCTTCTCCAGGTTCAACTCACCGGTGGCGCCGGCGCTGGACACACTGACCCCAGGGGATTGATCGACCCACAGTCGATCGTCGGCAATCTGATTCTCATCGGTGAACCGTGGGCGCATCAACACCCCATGGGCGCCGACCGTGGCCGAATCCCCGACCTCGAACTCGAACCGCGCGCCGGCGATCCGGGCCAGGGGATCATCCTCGTGAATCTGCTTGGTCAGGCCATCGATATTTCGACCGTTGACCACCCCGCCGACGACGATGCCTTTGAAACGACGGGGAATGCGATACTCCAGCCGTCCCCCCCGCAGGGTGTTGTGCACACCGATGTCCGGTTGCTTGATCAGCGAGAGGGCCATCCCCCGCCCGAAGTTGACGTAAAAATCGCCACCGGTAATTTTCAACTTGTCGATGTTGACCGTACCGTGAAGCCGCTCGACCCGATAGTCATTGCTGTAATTCAGCAGGGTGTACCCCTGGCTCACGTCCTCGTCCCACATGACCTCCGGGTTGGTCCACTCCTCGTACGGCACCCGTGCCGGGGGATTGTGGAACATCGCCCCGGAGAGAACGATGGCGCTGTCCAACGTCCTATTGCTCGCCTGGATGTAGAGATCGTTGCGAAACGCCCAAAAATCGTCATCGTCACCGTGTTGTCCCTCGTTGTTGCCCCCGTTGTTACCCACATATTCGGAGATCAGGGTGTTGGTGGCTCGAAAATTGACTTTGGGCGGGGATTTTTTTGGGGTGTGTCCACAACTGTTGAGGGATGCGCCCGCTGGAGGTGCTGGCGCCTCAGGGGCCTTTGGTGCCACTGTTTCGGAGGTCTCCTGTTCCTCCCCGGTGGAGGCCACTACCTCGCCGGAGGCACTCTCTTCTCCGCCGGTGACATCTGTTTCCCCGAGATCAACGGATGCATCTGTTTCCGATGCAGACTGGGCCCATACCGGACGAGAGGAGACCGCTAAGCCAAAGCACAGGCAAAGGAGTCCGACCGCCGGAATCGATACACTGCGGGAGCAATTTCCACTGGTTTTGAGCTTATATAGTCGTTTCGTCGTGAGCAGTAATTTCTGTTTCATGTGTCGTTCTTACCGGAAGATGTTTGAATAATCTATCATTTTTATAACAGTGATTTGATCCCCACAAACGGACCAATCCGATTAATTGTGTTTTATTTCAAATGGTTATAATTACAAAGGTCAAACTCTGGTGATTGAACGCTATGGCGTTTTCACAATTCACAGTGGTATACTTTAATATTAATGAAATTTTCTCCACAAACGGCAGTCGATTCAGGTACGTTTAATATCCCGAACGAGTCGGTATATATTCAGCTCGCCCACCGGATCCGTCGATATTTCAATGTTTTCATTTTACAACCCGTTCTGATCTTGTTATAGTATAAATAGAATTTTTTAATAAAAAAGGAATTCTAACGCCAAATGACTGACACTTCACTTTCCGTTTTTTTGATCACCTACTCTTCGCACACGGCGCATCTGTTGTCTGAGCGGATCCGGTCCTCATTTGAGGGCGACATCAGGATTTCATCGGCAGTGGGCGTCCATGAAGCCTGCAAACAGCTGAGTGAGGAGTCGGTCGATCTCATCCTGTTGGCCACGATCAGCACTTCGAAAGCACTGAACCAAGATCTCGCCAGTGTGCGCCGCGCCTTTCCCCTGGTGCCGATTATGGTGGTGCTGGACGAATTCTCCGACGAGCTGGCCCTTGATCTGCTGCAGAACGGCGCCCAGGACGTGGTGCTCTCCCGCATTCTGGAATGGCCGAATCTGAAGAACAAGATCTGGATCGCCTTGGCCCGGCAACAGGCGGTCAACAAGCTGATCGCCGCCGGAGACAACGGCCAGGGGCTCTGCGGCTGCACTCCCCAAATAATCGTAGAAACCGATCTCGATTTCTACATCACCTTTTGGAACCGCCTCTCTGCTGCCGAGAAGTTGGGCACCACCTGGGATCTCAAGCCGGGCTACAACATTTTGGATTTTCTCTCCCTCGAGGATCGGAAACGGGCGCTCCAGCACATCGAACAGCTGTTCAAGGGGGCGGAATTGGGTGTCGTGGAGTACATCGCCCACAACCGGAACGGCGCCGAATTCCCCATCTTTGTAGAGCTCAGCCCGGTATATGTGGATGATACCCCCACCGGTGTTCGCTTTGCTGTTCTCGATCTCAGCCAGCAACGACGCGCGCAGGCCGAATTGCGCCGTATCGAGGAACAACTGATGCGGTCGCAAAAGCTCGAGGCGGTGGGTTTGATGACCGCAGGAGTGGCCCACGATTTGAACAACATTCTCGCCGTCATCTCGGCGATCACCTCTTCCCTGACCGAAGAGCTCGACAACGACTCCTCACTCAGCGAGGACCTGGCCGGGGTGGCCAAAGCCTGTTTGCGGGGCGGTGAGCTCACCCGTTCATTGATGAGCTTTGTTCGGGAACAGCCGGATCGCAAGGCCCGCTTCTCGGTCAACAACCAGGTCCGGGAGATTGAATTCCTGCTGTCGACGACGATGGAAAAGAAGATTCGCATCGATGTGGAGATGGAGACCGGTCCCACATTTGTCCACGGCAACGCCAGCCAGCTCAATCACGCGCTGATGAATATCTGTCTCAACAGTCTCAAGGCGATGACCGGCGGCGGCACATTGACCCTGACCACCCGGCGGACTCATCTGACCCCGGCGACCCTTCCCGATGGGATCACCCTCGTTCCGGGCAACTACGTGGTCGTCGAGGTCACCGACACTGGGGTCGGAATGGACGAACCGACCAGGGATCGCGCATTTGAGCCGTTCTTTACGACCACGGCCAACGAGGGGGGAACCGGACTGGGACTGATGACCGTAGCCAACACGGTCAAGGAACATCGCGGGGCGGTCAGTCTGGACAGCCTGGAGGGTCAAGGAACCAAGGTCACCGTGTACCTGCCCGCAGATGACCGCCGGACAACCCTGCCCCCGGGGGACTACTTCCCGTCCAAGATCCCCGCTACCCCGGCGGTCGAATCCCAGGGGCCGAAACCCTCCACTGCGGTTCCCCCCGAACCGGAGGAACGACCGAGCGGGACGCACTACTTGCGCAAATCCCTCTCCTCGATTCCCGCGCCGCCGGTGGTCTATCCCGAAATCACTGATTAGCTCGAAATTGTCTTCTTTTTACCCCAAAGGGCGAGTAGATTTCCCACGAGTACGAGCGCTACGCCGCCAATCGCCTGCGTCGGCCAGTGATACCCCTCGAACAGGGTCGACAGGACAAGGGCGATCAGTGGCGTGATGAAACCGATGTAACCGGCTTTGTCGGCGCCGATCTTCCCCAACAACGTGAGGTAACTGCCAAAAGCGATGATTGAACCAAAAATGGCCAGGTAGAGCAACGAACCGATGTAGGGCCAGGAGAAGTCGAAGCTGATCGGCGTCCCCATCGCGAGCGCGATGACGAGCATCATTAGCGAGCCGTAGCACATACCGTAGGCATTGGATTGCAGCACCGGTAACCCGGCCCGTTGGTTTCGCGCGGAGACGATGTTGCCCAGCGACGACAGCACCACCGCGATCAGGGTCCATACCAGGGCCAACGCTGACTTGTTGGAGAGATCGAAATTGCGAATATCATCGAGAAAAATCAGGCCGACCCCTCCCATCCCGATGATCCCGCCGAGCAACACGGGCCAACGAATCGCGCTCTTGAGAATGAACGCACCAAAGAGAATATTGAAGAAAATAATGGTTGTGAAAACGATCGCCACCAACCCGCTGGTGAGGTGCAACTCCGCCACATAGACCAACCAATAGTTGACGCCGAACAAAAAGAACGCCCCAAGGGCGATGAACAGATGCTCGCGGATCGAGTAGGTGAGGTTCAATCCCTTGAGCTTGCAGTACACCATCAACAACGCCCCAGCGAGAAAGAAACGGTAGGTAATCGACATCAGCGGATCGACCATTCCCAATTGGTAGCGGATGGCCAACCAGGTTGATCCCCAGACCACAGCGGAGATGAGATAGAGCGCGGCGTTCTTCAATGGTTCACGTATTTCGTTTGCACCCGGCAGCAACCGGACCGGGATCGCACCGTCCGGCTCTCGGTCTAGGGGGCCCGCGCCACGCTGTCAAGGGTTGGACGATCGATTGGCGCTGTCTCGAATCAACCCGGCGCGGCGGGTTTGGAATTGTTTGCCTTGCGCCGACTGGCCGGCGCTTTGGAGCGCTTGCCGCTCGGGTTTTTCGAGGTTTTCTTCTTTGTTGGGTTTTTGGTCGTGCGACGTCGCACCGGTGCTTTCGATGATCGCGCCCCAGTGGCAGGGCTCGATTTGCGGCGCTCGCTGGGATCATTGGATTTGCGAACCCGCGCGGTGAGCGCCTTGGGATTGCGGCTGCTGCCCTTGGTCACGTTGGCCAACTGGAGCTGATCCCGGCCGGCCTCCTTGGCCCGGTAGAGCGCATCATCAGCCAATCGAAGCAGCTCGGTCACCGACGGCTCGGTGTCCAACAGCCGGGAGGTGATACCCAAGCTGACCGTCACGTTGAGGCTGGTGCCGTCCTCCATCGTGTGACACGATTCTCTAATGATCATCCGACACCGCTCGGCCACAGCTGCCGCGCCGTGGGTGTCCACCTCCGGCAGCACCAGCACGAACTCCTCACCGCCGTATCGCCCCACCAAATCGTGACCGCGCAGTGCCCCTTTCAGCTCCCGCGCCACGCGCACCAGAATCGCATCGCCGACCAGGTGACCGTGAGTATCGTTGACCCGTTTGAAATGGTCGATATCGAGCATCACACAGCCCAGCGGACGGTTGTGCCGAATGGCCCGGTTCAGCTCCAATTCGAACGACTCCATGAAATGCCGGCGATTGGCCACGCCGGTGAGCGGATCGACCCGGGCCAGCCATTCGAGCTGTTCGTTCTTGGCGCGCAGGTGGGCCCTGAGCTCCTTGTTCTGCAGGTGCACGCGAACCCGCGCCACCAGCTCCTTTTCGTGGAACGGCTTGGTCAAATAGTCCGAGGCGCCGGCCTCGAGTCCGCGCACTTTGGCCCCCACGTCATCCTCGCCGGTGAGCATGATCACCGGCACATCATCGAATTGGCGCCGACTCTTTTTGAGGTTCAAGAATTTGAAGCCATCGATGTGGGGCATCACCACATCACAGAGAATCAAATCGACATCGTGCTCCAGCAGAAATCGGATCCCTTCGATGCCGTTGGTCGCGGTGAGGAACTCATCGCAGACCCCCCCTTCCTTGAGGGTGTTCTGCACGCGATGCCGAATGGACTCAGAATCATCGATGATCAGCACGCGTGGCATACAAACATACTCCTCCCCGTTGTTTGCCCTTATTCTCTTTAGCGGCTGCCGGGGAGAAGTCTTAACCAATATTTATAAAATCAAGTATATAAACGGGACATTTCGCGTGACGGTCGTCGTGATCGCCCATCAAATCGCCGAATCTTCGTTACTGCTGCTATTTATTCGCTTCGGTGATGCTGACGACGGGCAGGGGGGTGATTTGGTGCTCTAAAAACACCACTTCTCCGGTCGGATCGTGCATGAAGGGACTGTCGTCCAGGTGGAACATCCTGACGCGATAGCGATATCGCCCCGGGGCCAGACCCTGCGCTGAACTCTGTTCGATCGACCCCGCAACGCAGGTCGCTCCGAATGGGGGATCGGGCCAGGTTCTGAAATCCACCAGCGGATGGACAAATTGGAGCTCCATGCGGCCCAAATCCACATCCTCGCAGGCCTGCTCGGTAGGTGCAGCCCCCTCGACGACCCACCTGAGCCGCCAGCCCGCCAGCCCCTCTCGCGGGGGCCAGTGCGCCCATTCAATCGCCGTATCGATTGCCCCGCTATCCGGCACGACGATGGGCGCGACCTCATGGCACCCCACCTCCATTAACAGCCCGGTCAATAGCGCGATTTTTTGCCATCCGCCAATCACGACGCTCACTGATGAACCGAGGTGCGGGCCCGATTCGATTGGTGATTGAGTTGTCTGAGCTCATCGGCGGTCTCGCGAAACCGTTGGACAATCACCGGCAACATGGAGACGGCGATCGCCGGGTGGGTCTTGAGCAGGGCCATCATGCTCCATTGGGTCAGCACCAGCGCGTCCACCTCTTCGATGGCCCGCACCGTGGCGACCCGCTCTGCGCCGTCGATGATGGACAATTCCCCGACCATCGCCCCCTGCCCCAACTCGGTGACCACTGCGACGCGCTGATCTTCGAGCTCAGCTTCGATCTGCACGCGACCGGAGACAATGAGAAAGGCGGCGACCCCGCGCTCCCCCTGCCGGCAGAGCACATCCCCCTCGGCATAGGTCGACTGGGTGCAAGACTTGGCCAACGCCTTGAGCTCCCGCCGGCCCAGATTGGCGAAGATCTCCACTCGCGACAAGAAGCTTTGGCGAACCTTCCACTCCATTGTTTCACCGCCTGGCGGCCGGCGAAGCGATCAGCTCCTTGGCCGCGTCCAGAGTTCGTTTGGTAACCTTTTCCCCACCCAGCATCCGCGCGACTTCGCGAATGCGCTCCTGATCTTCGAGTCGCTGAACCACCGTCGAAGTGCGCCCCTTGCGCGCCTTTTTGGAGACATAGAAATGGGCGTCGGCCATGCCGGAGATTTGCGGCAGGTGGGTGATACAGATCACCTGGTGATGGGCCGCGACCTCCTTGAGCTTTCGGCCCACCGACGCGGCCACCGGACCGCTGATCCCCGCGTCGACTTCGTCGAAGACATAGGTGCTGTGGGGCCCTACCCCGGCCAAGGCGCGTTTGATGGCCAACATCAGGCGCGACAATTCCCCACCCGAGGCGACCTTGCGCAGCTGGTGCGCCCCTTCGCCGGGATTGAGGGCAATGACGAACGCGGCCCGGTCCGCGCCTTGAGGGCCGAGGCTCGCCGGATCGGTATTCAAATCGACGCTGAATTCGGCCCGGCCGAATTCCAAATCGGACAATTCGGCGGAGACGAGCTTGGCCAGTGAACGCGCTGCCTTCCGGCGCCCCTTGGTCAGTGTCGCGGCACACCGTTCAGCCAGCTCCCGCTGCTCGACGACAGCGGCTTCGAGATCATCGACCGCCTGTTCGTATTGGGAGAGGGTTTCCACTTCCGCTTGGAGTGATTGTTGAACCTCGAGCACCCCGTCAAGGTCGGTGTCGTGCTTGCGCATCAACCGCTTGAGGTCGTCCCGCCGTTCCTCCAGCTGGGCCAGTTGATCCGGATCGGCCTCGATTTGCGGCCCGTATCCGGACAAGAACCGCGCGGTGTCTTCGACGATCGCCGCCGCCTCGGTCACCTGGCGCACCGA
Organism: Myxococcota bacterium; assembly: GCA_028278265.1. Lineage (GTDB taxonomy): Bacteria > Myxococcota_A > Polyangia > JAAYKL01 > JAAYKL01 > JANQET01. The sequence goes on along the minus strand of JANQET010000300.1, from coordinate 8,995 downwards.
TTCGTCCAACGCCGGATCGACTCGCGCCGCCTGGCTGAGCTCCCGTTCGACAAGACCCAGCTTTTCAAATACCGATCCCTGCGCATCGTACAGAATCTCGGCCCCTCGGGTGGAGGCTTCGATCAGGGTGCGGGCATGGCGCATGCGCTCGATGTCGCGCTCGGCCCGGTCCAGCTCATCCGGCTGAGGAGCGATTTTCTCGATTTCGCCCAGCTGAAATTGAAGGTAGTCCAGGCGCTGTACCCGATCCCGCTCCTGTTCCTTGAGCCCCTCGAGCCGATCGACCCGCTCGCGCCAAGCGGCGTGGGCAACGGCCATCTTCTCCACCTTGTCCCCCAACGCCCCGAAGCCGTCGAGCAACTTGAGCTGCCGTCCGGGATCGAGCAGGGCGTGGTGCTCGTGTTGGCTCATCACGTTGGCCAGTCCCTCGGTGAGACCGGAGAGCACCCCCAACGAGGCCAGCCGCCCGTTCACATAACAGCGGTGCCTGCCGCCCGCGGTAATCACCCGCCGGACCAACAATTCATCATCCACCGGTAGACCGGCCTGATCCAGCCGTTCTCTGATGCCCGGCTCGTCCGACACGTCGAACAGCCCTTCGACCTCGGCCTCCTTTTGACCCAGGCGAACCAACTCCCCGCTCGCCCGTTGACCGAGCAGCAGATCGATCGCCGTGGCGATCAGTGATTTTCCCGCGCCGGTCTCACCGGTGAGCACATTGAATCCCGGAGAGAGCGCCACATCGAGATTCTCAATCAAGACAAGATCGCGAATTCTAAGTGTCGTCAGCATGTCGTGAATCCTAAACCGAATCGGTAAAATACGAAAACCATAAAACGCAAACAAAGTTGACCTACCCCAAAGTGCCCGCTAAGGTTTTATTAAGCCGAATTCGTTCCCGGTTGTTATTTCAACTTTTCCTTTTTTTGAGGATTGAATGGCTGACATGCAAAACAATCAAAAATCCGGGTCCCAGCACACCGGCGTGATCATTGCCGGGATCCTCGCTGTGGCGCTCCTCGTGCTCGATTTCTTTTTTCCCCGTTTTTATTTCAATCTCGGCGTGATCCTAGTCGTGGCCTTCCTCATCATTTCCCACATCCGGGCGGTCACCGTTTCCGAAAAATTCACCGCATTCATCGGCAGAGTGATTCAGGGGGATCCGGGGCGAATTCCCACTGAGCTACCTCCGAAATTGCTCTCCCTGGCCCGTGAGACCGAGGCCTTTTTCCTGGAGAGTCAATCCACTTCCCGCGGCTCGGTGAGCAAGACCAGCCGTCTTCAGGAGCTCATCTCCTCATCGCAGAGCGCTATCGGCTCGGCCTTCACTTCGGCCAAAGAAAAACAAGAGATCGTCGAACAGGCGATTCTGCTGTCTAAAGAGACCGACATCTCCATCAAGAAGATCGCTTCGCTGGTCGAGACATTGGCCACGTCAGCCGAGGAGAGCTCCTCATCCATTCTCGAGATGACCACCACCAATGAAGAGGTGGCCGAGAACATGGTGACCATGGGCAACTCGGTCCGCGAGACGGTCAGCTCGATCACCGAGATGGCCCACTCCACCAAGGAGGTGGCCAAAAACATCGATGCCCTCTCGGAAACCGCTGAGACCACCTCGACCGCGGTCAATGAGATGGACGTCTCCATCGACCAGGTGCAGACCAACGCCAATGAAACGGCCAAAATCTCCGAAGAGGTCTCCCAGAATGCGGAGCGAGGGGTCGATGCAATCTCCAAGACCTTGAGCGCGATCAACCAAATCAAGCATTCCAGTCAGATGGCGGTGGAGGTCATCGTCAACCTGGGGCAAAAAATCGAGACCATCGGACAAATTCTCAACGTGATCGACGACGTGGCTGAACAGACCAACCTGTTGGCCCTCAACGCGGCCATTATCGCCGCTCAGGCCGGGGAACACGGCAAGGGATTTGCGGTGGTGGCCGACGAAATCAAGGAGCTGGCCGAGCGTTCCGGCGTCTCGACCAAAGAGATCGCCAATCTGATCAAGACCATTCAATCGGAGTCGCGCAACGCCATTTCGGCGGTCGAGCAGGGCAATGCCAACGTGGATCAGGGGGTCAAAGTGTCCGTCGACGCTGAAAAGGCGCTCAAACAGATTCTCGAGAGCGCCAAGAAATCGACCAACATGATGCGCTCCATCGCCCGGGCGACCGAGGAACAGGCCCGGGGATCCAAACAGGTCACCGACACGATCAATCAAATCGCCGAAACGGTGCAGCAAATCGCCGTGGCCACCTCCGAGCAGGCCTACGGGGCCGAGCTGATCATCAACGGCGCAGAGAAAATGCGGTCGATCACCCAGCACGTGGAACGGTCGACTCAAGAGCAGGCCAAGGGAGGTCGCCAGATCAGCGAATCCATCGAATCGATGTCCCAAATGGTCAGCCAGCTCAACCAGTCCCACAACAAGCAGCATCAGGGTGTGGAGCAGGTGGTGGATCTCTTCTCCCGCGTGGACACGATTTCCAGAGATCAATCCGGCAATCTGGAAAATTTGAAAAATCTACTCGGTGAATTCAAAAAGCTCGCGGAAAAAATAGACTAAAATCGAAGTAGTTCTTATACAAGACCCTGGGCTGTGTTGTAGAGGAGAGCATTGTGTTCGGGATAGGCTGGACCGAGTTTATATTTATCGCACTGATCTTACTGCTATTTGTCGGTCCGAAACACCTGCCCAAGATGATGCGCACCTTTGGTCGAGTGGTCGGCGAGCTGAAGATGGCCAGTCGGGATCTGCGCCGTCAGATCGAAGTGGAAGCCCACGATCTCAAATCCCCGGCTCAGGAGATCCGCGACATGGGCAACGAGCTAATGGAAAGTATGCCGTCTCCCTATGACGAAATCGAAGAAGCCCAGCAGGATATCGCCAACGAGTTGAAGGAGATCGACACCTCGAAGAGTGGAGCCGCCCTCCCTGAAGCATCGACGAATGGTGCCTCTCCTGAAGAACTGACGGACACCGACTCTCCTGAAGGCGATACCACATCGCAGCCCCCCAAAACAGAAGAGTAGTGATGAGCGAAAAAGAATCGAAAATGTCGTTCATCGAGCACCTGGAAGAGCTGCGCTCTCGGCTGCTCCGCAGTGTGGTGGCCGTCTTCGTCGCCATGATCGCCTGCTGGTTTTTTCGGGACACCATCCTCTCGTTTCTGCTCTCCCCGCTCTATGAGGCATGGCACCAGGTCGAAGGCCTTCCCGAGCCCCAGCCGCTCAATTTTTCGAGCATGCTCGAGCCGTTTGTGGCCTATCTCAAGCTCTGCGCGGTGGGGGGGGTATTTCTGAGCGCACCGGTCATTCTGTACCAACTGTGGAAATTCATCGCGCCGGGACTCTATCCCAAGGAACGGCGGCTGGCCGTCCCGTTCGTCCTGGTTTCCTCGGTGCTGTTCATCGGCGGCTCGGTGATGGCCTATTCGGTGGTTTTTCCGATTGGATTTCGCTTCTTCCTGGAGTTTGCCGCGGGCCAGGATATGACCGAGTTGACCGCGAGCGTCACCCTGGCCGAAGCGGATGCTGCCCCTGAAAACCCCGCCGTGCCAGCGCCGGCGGTGGCGCCGGCTGTCGTGAACAGCTCACCGGGCCGGGACGCCGGTCCGCTGATGGACGCCGGTCCGCTGATGGACGCCGGTGGCATCGATGGGAGCGTCATGGACGACGCCGGAGCGACGGATGCCGGCCCGACCGATGCCGGCCCCCTCGACGGAGGGATACCGACTGAGACACCGACAGAGCTGGACGGGGCCCCGGATGGGGATCTCATGACCGAGGATACGGACACTGGGATTGCACCTTCGGGGGACCAGCCTGAGCTCATTACTCGGACGCCGCCCACCGAGGCACCGGCGATTCGGACGACCGGTGAGGGGGACGATGACGAAGGTCAGGCCTGGTATCACTGGCTGATCGGGCGGCTGTGGGAGAAAAACTGTTCCACGCTGAACGCGGCCCCCAATGCTCAGGACGGGACGATCGAACTCACCTTCACCTGGCAAAGGGCCCGCTGCGGTGATCCACCCGAGCTCAGCCGATTGACGCGAAACGACAAAAAGGTGCTGGTCACCTGGAGTGAAGTGGACCATCCCCAACCGGAATACGCAGCGTTCATGGCCCGGGATCCAAGTCCTGCGCCGAGCACCAACGCCTACTCCCTCCTCGTCCCCGCAGACACCGGTGCCCACCGGTTGGCCCCGGTGCTGATGATCAAGGACTACCTCTCGTTTGCCATCCGCCTGCTGTTCGCCTTTGGCATCATGTTCGAGCTGCCGATCCTGATTTCATTCCTCTCGATCGCCGGGGTGGTCAATTACAAACAGCTGATCCGCTTCAGCCGCTGGTTCATGGTCATCGCCGTCGTGATCGGTGCGATGCTCACGCCGCCGGATGTGATCACCCAAATCCTGCTCGCCACGCCGCTGATGGTGCTCTATTTCCTCTCGGTGCTGGTGGCCTTCATCTTCGGCCCCAAGCCCGATAAATAACCGGGCGTAACGCCTTGGAGAGGCGCTGTTTCTTTTTTGGGCCAACTTTTTGACCCCGCCGATGCCCATCATTTAGACTGTAAACTGCGACCCGAGGAGGGAATCATGCACTATTCAGGGCCCGATAGAAGAATTCACAACGTCTTTGTGACCCGGAACTCCGAATACCACGTGCGTCGAGATATCTGCATCGCCGTGCGGGCCAACCAGTCGAGGATCTGGACGCCCGGTCACGAGGCGGTGGGGATGCAGCTCAAGTACACCGAGCCCAAAGAGTATATCGAGGGCACCCAGCTCGTCTTCTCCTCCCCGTTCACCAGCGTTCAAACCTCTCCGGTGGAAGGAGTCTACCGACCCGAGTTCACGATTTACGAATTCTACGAGTTGCTCCAGGGCATTTCACCGCGCCCCTTTTTGACCAAGGAACTGACCTAAGCCGCTCAACAGCTCGTCATAGTTCAATTCAATCTCCTGGTCACTGGCCAACCTGGTTAAACGGGTGAAAAACCGCTCAAACAGCGCTTCGACTTCACCGGCCGGCGCGGTACAGAAATAGGCGCGACATCCCAGACTGCGAGATTCCCGCGCAGTGCACTTCCCCTGGTCATCGAGATAAGGACAGACCCCCTCGTCCATCGGCGTCCGCGCACCGGACCGTGCGACCAGGTAGCGGAGCTCTAGCTCGGTCACCCACAGTTGATGACCCCACTTCTCAAAGTGACAACATTTACCACAGGCGTCACAGCTGAGCTTCAGCTGAGCCAATGCTGCGGAAAACTCGTTGTAAAGATTGACTAATCCGTCAAAACCGACAGCCGGGATCGACTCCGGCGCAGGATCATGTGGGTCCCGCGACAACTTCCTTGGTGGCTACTTGCGGGCGACGAGGGACTCGAGCTCTTTTACCTGACTCTCGTCGAGGGTCGTCAATGTACCGGCCTGGGCTGCGGTCTTGATATCATCCATCGTAAAATACTTGGGGCTGACCCGACTGAGCTCAGGAAAAGATGCGAAAATGTTGCCATGGGCATCGAGAGAATGAACGCCGGGCGGGAGGTGAATTTCGGTTCCGCCGCCGCGTTTGCGCTTGGAAGAAACGCCTCGATTCATTTTTTCAGCTTTGGCCATCGTAGCTTTCCTTTTTAAGATTCACAGATGTTCTTCATCTGGAATGGTTGGCCTTTTAAACGATCCAACGGCTACCCGTCAACTTGATCTTTTATTGTACCCTTGTGCGGCACTGCGCAAGATCCTATCGTCGTCCCGATGAATTTTCCGCACAACCCCACAGGGGCTGCCCCAGAGGGGGATTGAAAGCAATGGCTCACGATACAAATACCCAATGGAACGATTGGCAGTGGCAGCTCCAAAATGCTGTCCGGTCCGCAGAAGATCTGCCGGCAGGCCTGGTCGACCCTGTTGATTTCGAGGCCGTCGAGGCGGCAGCCGATCGCTGGCCCATGGTTATTTCGCCCTACTATCTCTCCCTGTTCAACGGCCGATCAGGCCGGGATCCGATTCGCCGGATGGCGGTTCCCAGCCCAGAGGAGCTCCATCCCACTCCTCACCTCAGCTGGGATCCGATCGCCGAACAATCCCACTGTCCGGTTCCCGGGGTGATCCGGCGCTACCCGGATCGGGCCCTATTGCTCGTCTCTGGCCGGTGCGCCGTGAATTGTCGCCACTGTACCCGCCGGTCGTTGAACCGGGGATCCCTTCGTCCACTGGGCCCGGGGGAGCTTAAAGCGGCGTATGATTATCTTCGCGACCACACGGAAATCGGCGACGTGATCCTCTCCGGCGGGGATCCCCTGCTGCTCGAAGATGATCAGTTGTTCGAAATTCTCACCGATCTGCGGTCGATTCCCTCAGTGCGTATCATTCGCCTGGCCACCCGCGTACCGGTGACCCTGCCGATGCGGATCACCCCGGCCCTGGTCGCCGGTCTCCGCCCGTTCCATCCGATTTACGTCAATACCCAATTCAACCACCCGGCCGAGATCACAGACGCTTCCAGGCGAGCAGCAATCGCCCTCGCCGACGGGGGGATGCCGCTGGCCAATCAAGCCGTGCTGCTGGCCGGTATCAACGACAGCGCTGAAACGATCGAAATGCTGAGTCGCGGACTATTGGAGATGCGGGTGCGTCCCTACTATTTGTTCTTGTGCGACCTGTGGCAGGGCTTGGAGCACTTGCGCACCCCGTTGAGCACCGGCCTGGCCATCGTGGAGCACCTGCGGGGTCGGCTCAGCGGATTGGGCATCCCTCAGCTCATCGCCGATCTGCCCGGCGGTATCGGCAAGGTACCGATCGGTCCACAGCACATCGTTTCCGTTGAGAACGGGGTGACGACATTGAGAGCACCTGACGGGAGATTGGCGGGTTATCCTGATCCGACGCCTAGTATTTATATCCCCCGGGGTTGCGCTCCAGTCCGACCCCGAGATTGATTACCAACCGATTGACGAAATTGAAGTAACTGGCAATCAGCGTCAAATCCAGAATCATCCTATCGTCCAGGCCGACCGCCCTCAGTGCCGCGATGCGCTCTCCGTTTTCCGCCTCCTTGGGGTGCTCGGTCATCTCCCGGGCAAAGGCGCACATCGCCTCGTCCTGCTCGGACAAGCCGACACTGGTGTAATCTTCGGCCAAGCGGGCCACCCGCTGCTCGTCCTTCCAATAGTGCTGCAGTGCCTCACCGTGATGAATCTTACAGTACTCGCACCGGTTGACCTCGGATACCACCACCGCGATCATTTCCCGCTGATATCGCTTGAGCGGAGAGCTTCCGAACATCAGGGTCAAGTACAAATCCATGTGACTGAGGATTGACCGTGGGTTGAGGCTTTGAATCTTGTGTACCGCGGCCAGTTTTCCGCGGCTGCGGATCACACTGTCGTAGATCTGGCGGAGCTCTCCGGTGGCCTGCTCAAACCCGATCGTCTCAATAAGTGCCATTCACACTCCTCTCGGTCGTCCACCCCCGTTTTTATTAGTGTAACAAGAGGGGGAAACATAACAAGTTTCAAATATTCACATATGGTAATATCAAAGAAAAGGAACATCTACACTGCTTCGAGGGTGTTCAGTTGATTTGTGACTTACCGCAAAAGGTTGGAGGCGATGACGACCCGTTGGATTTCAGAGGTGCCCTCGTAGATCTCGGTAATTCGGGCGTCGCGGAAATGGCGCTCGACCGCATATTCGGTGGTGTAGCCGTATCCCCCGTGAATCTGCAGCGACTCTGTGGCCGCATAGCTGGCCGCTTCTGCGGCAAAGACTTTGCACATCGCCGACTCCTTGGAGAACGGCTTGCCCACGTCTTTGAGATAGGCGGCCCGCAAGGTGAGCAGGCGCGCGGCGTCCAGTCGCGTTGCGATATCGGCGACCTTGAACTGAATCGCCTGCAGCCTGGCGATCGGCTTGCCAAATGCCTGGCGCTCTTTGGCAAAGGCCACCCCTTCCTCGAGAGATGCCCGGGCAATGCCCAGTGCCTGAGAGGCAATCCCGATGCGGCCCGCGTCAAGGGTGGTCATCGCCACTTTGAACCCCTGGCCGAGCTCGCCCAGCAGGTAGCTCTTGGGGATCTTGGCGTCTTCGAGAAAGATTGAGCTGGAGTGGGAGGCTTTAATGCCCAGCTTGTGCTCTTTGGGACCACAGCTCACCCCATCGATGTCCATCGGCACGATAAACGCCGAGATTCCTCTGTGTTTTGCATCTTTGTCCGTGTAGGCGAAGATGATCGCGAACTGGGAGTTGGGGGCGTTGGTGATGAAGTTCTTCTCACCGTTGAGGATCCACTCGTCCCCTTGGAGCACCGCGTTGGTCTTCATGCTCGAAACGTCGGAACCGGCGCCTGGTTCGGTCAGCCCGAAGCAGCCGAGCTTCTCACCGGCAGCGAGAGGGGCCAGGATCTCTTTTTTCTGCTCCTCGGTGCCGTACTTGACCAGGGGATCACAGACGAGCGAGTTATTGACGCTCATGATCACGCCGGTGCCGGCACAGGCCCGGGATATCTCTTCGGTGGCCAGAACATAGGAGACATAGTCCATGTCACCGCCGCCGTATTGTTCGGGGATGGCGACCCCCATAAATCCCATCTCGGCCAACATCGCAACCTTGTCCGCGGGGAATTCCCCCTCGGCGTCCAACTTGGCAGCGACCGGATCGAGCTCCCGCGCGGCAAATTCGCGAGCCGTGTCCCGCACCATGATCTGTTCTTCGGTAAAATCAAAATTCATCGCTCTATCTCCCTTTGAATTCGGCTTTGCGCTTGGCCAAAAAGGCGGCCATTCCCTCGTCCTGATCCCCAGTGCCGAACAGACTGCAAAAGGCTTGTTTCTCCAGTTCCAGCGCCGCGTCGAGGGACAGATCGACGCCCTTGTTCATCACCCGTTTGGCCGTGCTGACGGCGATCAACCCCTTGCCCTGGATCTGTTTGGCTTTTTTGTAGACGCGCTCCATCAAGTCGTCCGGTTCGACCACTTCACCGA
>JANQET010000296.1 GCA_028278265.1 Myxococcota bacterium | reverse complement strand
ACGGTGAATATGACGAGGAGTCAGATCTTGATGCAAGCCGGTGTGGCCGTGTTGGCGCAGGCAAATCAGTTGCCGGCCATGGCACTGTCACTCATCGGTTAGTCCCGCTCGAAACACCCCTCCCTGATGCGACCTAGGCGCGCCTCGGGGAGCGGGTAGACCTATTGTCCGATTTCACATCTTTTTGCCCTCAAATATCCGACATTGCTCAAAAAAACGCATTTTTTTCTCAAGGGTCAACGCGGCTAACCGATATTGATTATGGACGCGGCAAATGACCCGTTTCCGGACGCGCACGATGATCCACCGGGGGGACTTTTTCCGCAACGAGAATGTAATATTCGGGGCAGGAACGCCCCCCGAATCATAGCGATTCGGTATCTCCAAGGAGGGAGAAAATGGGACTCGTTATCAACACAAATGTCCAGTCGATCAATGCTCAGCGCAACCTGATCAGCACCCAGGACACCCTTTCCACGAGCTTGGCCAGGCTGTCCTCCGGAATGCGGATCACCGCGGCCAAAGACGACGCCGCAGGTCTGGCGATTAGTGAAAAGTTGCGCGCCCAGATCCGCGGTTTGGCGCAAGCCGAGCGAAACGCCAATGACGGTATCTCGTTGGTGCAAACCGCGGAAGGGGCGCTCAATGAGGTCAGCGGAGCACTGATTCGGATGAGGGAGCTCGCGGTGCAGGCGGCCAGTGGTACGCTGGGCAATGAGGAGCGCGGGTATCTCAACGACGAGTTCGATGCCCTGATCGCCGAAATCGATCGTATCGCCGATGTCACCGAGTTCAACGGCACGGCGCTGCTCGATGGCTCGGCCTCGGCAGGTATCTCGTTTCAGGTGGGGCTCGACGATGTGAGCGCGGATACCATCTCCGCCTCGATTGTCGATACGCACGCCAGCGCCATTGGCACCAGCAGCGCCAATCTGAACGCCCAATCGATTTCGTCGGCCACCGGTGCGGGGGACTCCCTAGCGGTGATCGACGCGGCGATTCAAGATATTTCCGGTGTTCGGGGTGATCTGGGCGCGGCGCAAAACCGGCTTTCCATCACGGTCAACAACTTGGCCACGCAGCGTGAAAACCTCTCCGCGGCGAACAGCCGTATTCGCGACGTCGATGTCGCGTCGGAGACGGTGAATATGACGAGGAGTCAGATCTTGATGCAAGCCGGTGTGGCGGTGTTGGCGCAGGCAAATCAGTTGCCGGCGATGGCGCTGTCACTGATCGGTTAGTTCTTTTCGGGAAATCCCCGCCCCTGATGTCGGCCTAGGCGAACATCGGGGAGCGGGGTAGACCCAACGAATTGGGTCTTTTGGGCAAAGGAGAACAAAAATGCCCGCGGCAAAAAGCATACCCGGTATTCAGCGCGGTCCGGATTTTGAAGCAGAGACACACGAAGTGTCACGGACCGAGCGTGTGGTCAGAGAGGCCAAACTGCAGCGACCGGCCGAGGTCAACGACCCGTTGGTCACCGCAGCAGTGGATGCCTTAGAAGAAGCGGCCGAGATGGCCGATTTGGGCCGGCAGGTCGACGTTCAGTACAACTCGGAAACGGGAATGATAGTCTTTTCGATCTACTCTGCTGACGGCGACCGGTTGATTCGGCAGATTCCGCCTGAAGAAGCGATTCGAATGGCGGAGAATCTCAGTGAGCAGCGATCACATTTACTGGACCAAATGTTCTAAAAACATGGGGAGCAAATGAGCCCAATTACCTTCTCCGGCATCAGCTCCGGAATCGACTCCGGTGCCATCATTGACCAGCTCGTCAGCGCTGAGCGCGCGCCGATTCGGCGCTTGGAGCAGAGCCGATCCGATTACCAGAGTCAGCTCTCGATTCTCCAGTCGGTCAACTCCAAGCTCCAGTCGCTACAGACCAAGGCGTCGGGGTTGAAGACCATCGGTGACTTCCTCTCGTACACCACGACCACCGCTGACGATGAAAAAGTGACCGCGACCGCCTCGGGAACGGCCACCCCTGGTCGATACAACATCGAGATCACCCAACTGGCCAAGGCCGAGCGCACCTACTCGGATGCGTTTACAGACGAAACCGAAGAGGGGGCAGCCGGCGCAGGCACCCTGACCATCGATCTGGCCTCCGAAGACGCAGTGGACGTGGAGATTTTGGCCACGGATACACTCGAGGATATCGTCAACAAGATCAACGCCTCCGACGCCGAGGTATCAGCGGCGCTGATCAGCACCCAGGCCGGTTACAAGATCCAAGTGAACGCCAACGACACGGGCACGGATCATGCGATCACCTTCTCCGAGTCAGGCTCACTCATCCTGAATCTAGATGTCGCCGGGAACCAATACCAGGCCGCACAAAACGCCGAATTCAGCATTGACGGATTCGATATCATCAGCCAGAGCAACGAGGTTTCCGATACGATCAGCGGAGTGACCCTCTCCTTGCTCGAGCAAACCACCGGCGCTGTGGAGATATCCGTCTCCCCGGAGCCGACGCAGATCAAAGATCGGGTGACCGAGTTCGTCGATGCCTACAACGAAGTGATGGGCCTGGTGCACACGGAGCTCGACTTCAACGGCACGGCCAAGGGCAGTGACCGGTTGGCCGGGGATTCCACCCTGCGTTCGATTCAATTTCAGCTGAGCAGCACGTTGAGTTCGGCGGTCGATAACCTGACCGGCGGTTTTTCCGCTCTGTCTCAGCTGGGCATTACCACGAGCAGTGATGGAAGCCTGACTGTTGACGAGACAGACCTCGAGGCGGCCATCGCCGAGGATCCGGTGGGTGTGGCGCAAGTTTTTGCCGGCACCGCGGATCACAGCGTCGACGGAATAGCGGATCAACTGGATGATCTCATCGAGACATTTGTCGATTTCTCGGATGGAATCTTGAGCTCCAAGAAGAAGGGTCTCAATCGAACGATCACCAACATCAACCAATCGATTGAGCGACAGGAAGAGAGCGTGGCCCTCTTCGAGCAGCGGATGATCCAACAGTTTACCGATTTGGAAGTTGCGATGAGCAAGCTAACCTCCCAGAGCAACTTCATGGCAAGCCAAAGTTTCCTTTGGTAAGAGGAGCGAACCAGCCCCATGCGAATGGCCAGTTATCAGCAGCAAGCGTATCGAAAAATTCAGGTCGAAACCGCCAACCCCGGCCGGATCCTGTTGACCCTCTATGACGCGGTGATCCGCTTCGTGCGGCTCGCCCGCAACCAGATCGAGGCGGGGGACACGGCGGGAAAGGGGGTTTCGCTGAATCGGGCCTATGCGATCATTGCTGAGTTCATCAACGCCCTCGATTTCGAGCGCGCCCCGGAATTGTGTCAGAACCTTGAACAAATATACACCTACATGTTGGACCAGCTGAGCCACGCCAATCTCAACATGGATCCCCAGCCACTGGAACATGTTCTGCGGTTCCTGGTTGATCTTCGTGAGACCTGGGAGCAGGCAGTGACCAAAGCCGCCGCTCAGACGAGCAGACTCAGTCAGGACACCAGAGATTCGATCAAAGTGATTTCGCGATGACCCCGGAGCGCATTCTCAACACGCTCACCCGATGGTACGAGCTCCTGCGACAGATCGACGACACCGAGCTGTCATTTGATGCCGAATACGATCTCCTTGATGCTGGGCTCGAAAAGCGTCAATCCGCCATGGATCAGATTCAACAACTTGACGCTTCCCTGCGTGAAATCGCCAAAATCAAGTCGCTCGGCTGGCCCAACCTGACCGAGGAAACAGTTGAGCGGGCTGAATCCCTCATCCGACGCGGGCGGTCAATTTGTGAACAGACCGCTGAGAGCGATCACCAACTTATTGAAAAAGCTACGGAAATTCGGGCTGGCCTATTGACCCGCCGCAAAAACAACACCGTTGCTAAAGGATATATCGCTTCGACGTACGCTGCGCGGCCGCGGCCGCCGGTCATCGTCGACGACCACGCCTAGTTGGCATCTCCCTTGCAATCCCTGCTAATTGGTCGGAGCCGTAAATGGGCTTCCGGCACCCAAGGAGGGATCACATGGGACTGGTTATTAACACAAACCTCGCCTCGATTAACGCCCAGCGCAATCTGAGCCGCACCGAAGATTCGCTCAATACCAGTCTGGCTCGATTGTCGTCTGGTATGCGCATTACCGCGGCCAAGGATGATGCCGCCGGGTTGGCGATTAGCGAAAAGTTGCGCGCGCAGATTCGCGGCATGGCCCAAGCCGAGCGCAACGCGATGGACGGCATCTCGCTGGTGCAGACCGCAGAGGGTGCGCTGCACGAGGTCAGCAGCATCCTCATTCGGATGCGCGAGCTGTCGGTGCAGGCGGCAACTGGAACGCTGGGAGACGAAGAGCGGGGTTATCTGGACGATGAATTCACTGAGCTGATTGAAGAGATCGATCGAATTTCCGAAGTGACCGAGTTCAACGGCCTGGCGCTGTTGGACGGCGCCGTTTCGGCGGGGATTTCGTTTCAGGTGGGGCTCAACGACGAAACCCAGGATCGCATCACGGTGACCATCGACACCACCTATACCAGTGCCATCGGTACCTCCAGTGCGACCCTCAACAATCAATCGATTTCAACGATCACCGGCGCCCGAAGTGCGATGGATGTGATCGACGCGGCGATTCAGGACATCTCCGGCGTGCGCGGCCATTTGGGTGCGGCGCAGAACCGATTGGCCGTTACTGCCAAAAACCTGGCGACCCAGCGGGAGAATCTCTCCGCTGCGAACAGTCGAATCAGGGATGTGGATGTCGCTGCAGAGACGGTCTCGATGACCCGTAGTCAGATTTTGATGCAGGCCGGGGTTTCGGTGTTGGCCCAGGCCAATCAGTTGCCGGCGATGGCCCTCTCGCTGATAGGTTAAGTCCGGCAGCGGCAACGATACGATAAACAGCGTTCCACCGGGCAGCCCGGATGACCGACGGGAACAGCGAAGATGATGGTGATTTCGAGCTGGTCAGAAGTTACCGACGTACCCAAGGAGGAAGAACATGGGATTGGTTATTAATACGAACCTTGCGTCGATTAATGCCCAACGAAATTTGAGCCGCACCGAGGACTCATTGAACACCAGCCTGGCCCGATTGTCGTCGGGAATGCGCATTACCGCTGCCAAGGACGATGCTGCGGGCCTGGCGATCAGCGAAAAACTCCGTGCCCAAATCCGCGGTATGGCCCAAGCCGAGCGCAACGCGATGGACGGTATCTCTCTGGTGCAGACGGCTGAGGGCGCATTACACGAGGTGAGCAATATCCTGATTCGGATGCGGGAGCTGTCGGTACAGGCCGCCACCGGAACCTTGGGTGATGAAGAGCGGGGATACCTCAACGATGAGTTTGATGAATTGATCGCGGAGATCGATCGAATCTCCGAGGTGACCGAATTCAACGGTATCTCATTGCTGGACGGTAGCGCTTCAGCGGGAATCGATTTCCAGGTCGGACTCAACGATGACACCCAAGATCGAATATCAGTGACCATCACCACGACCTACGCGAGCGCCATCGGGACCTCCAGCGCGAACCTGGATGCCCAATCGATCTCGACGATTACCGGTGCGCGGACTGCGATGGACGTGATCGATGCGGCGATTCAGGACATCTCGGGCGTGCGCGGTGATTTGGGTGCCAGTCAGAACCGGCTGTCCACCACGGTGAAGAATCTGGCCACCCAACGGGAGAATCTCTCTGCCGCGAATAGCCGAATTCGAGACGTGGACGTGGCCTCAGAAACAGTCAGCATGACCCGCAGCCAAATTTTAATGCAGGCCGGGGTCGCCGTGTTGGCCCAGGCCAACCAATTACCGGCGATGGCCTTGAGCTTGATCGGTTAACGATTGAGTCGCGGTATTTGAGACGTTGGATAGAAAACAGAATTCAGAATTGAACCCAATTAGGCTGATGAGGCCTAAACGAAATTGGAGGAAAAAATGCCACAGGTAATCGAACAAAGCCAATCGCTGGAGAGGCCCCCTGTTCCAATCGAAGACCCCGGTCAAAGACTGCTCAGCTACTACGACGCGGCGATTCGTTTGGTCGGCAAGGCCAAAGCGCAAACGATAAAAGGGGATGCGGCCGCCCAGGACGAGACGCTGGGCGAAGTGTACATCCTGATAGCCGAGCTGAACAACGCGCTGGATTTTCAGCGGTCACCGGAGCTGTGCCAGAACCTCGAACAGATTTACGAGTTCATGGGACGGCAGTTAGTAGCGGCCAACGCCACGATGGATATCGAGCCGCTCGAAGTCGTTGAGATGCATCTGTCCATGCTCAAAGACGCATGGAGTCAGGTTATCCCTCCGACGCCGATTGAAGCGTAGGTGCATCTAACCAGTGAGTAGAGTCTCCGGCACGGGTGACGGGCTGGACCTCAAGGAGAGAGCACAATGGGATTGGTCATCAACACCAACCTGGCATCGATTAACGCCCAGCGCAATTTGTCCCGCACCGAGGATTCTCTGCACACCAGCCTCGCTCGCCTTTCTTCGGGGATGCGAATTACCGCAGCCAAGGATGATGCGGCCGGCCTGGCGATCAGTGAAAAACTCCGGGCGCAGATTCGCGGCATGGCCCAAGCCGAACGAAACGCGATGGACGGCATCTCGCTGGTTCAAACGGCTGAGGGGTCGCTGCACGAGGTGGGCAATATTTTGATCCGCATGCGCGAGCTGTCAGTGCAGGCGGCCACCGGGACCCTGGGGGACGAGGAGCGGGGATATCTCAATGATGAGTTCGGCGAGCTAATCGAAGAAATCGATCGGATTTCTTCAGTCACAGAATTCAACGGATTGCCCTTGTTGGACGGTTCGTCATCAGCCGGCATCTCCTTTCAGGTCGGTCTGAATGACGAGACCGAAGACCGGATTACGGTGAGCATCGATACCACTTACGCCTCGGCAATTGGTACGTCGAGCGCCACCTTGAACACCCAATCGATCTCGACCATCACCGGCTCACGGGCTGCAATGGATGTGATCGACGCGGCAATTCAAGATATTTCGGGTGTGCGCGGTCATCTCGGTGCAGCGCAGAACCGGCTGGCCACCACGGTCAAAAATTTGGCCACCCAGCGGGAGAATCTGTCAGCCGCGAATAGTCGAATCCGCGACGTGGACGTGGCTGCTGAAACGGTCAGTATGACCCGCAGTCAGATCCTGATGCAGGCCGGCGTCTCGGTGCTCGCCCAGGCCAATCAGATGCCGGCCATGGCGCTCTCCCTCATCGGCTAGCCGATCTATCGAACGTCCTAGTCACAACTACCTTTACTTCTGCCCATGTCAGCACATTTCCAGCGTCGACCGATTTCGTCGCTCTCTCTCATCGGAACCAGGAGATCGAGGTGTCAACGAAGCATCAACAAACAACGAATCTATTGACGGTCGACAGCTGCCTACCGGCGCGGTCGGCTAACAGTGGGGAGGCGAATGGCCGGGATTTATTGGTGAGTTGGTCAATCCGGCGCTCAACGTAGCGCGGCATTTATTTTGCAATACTTGGCAACGGACAACATTGAGGGTAGGTGAACCGTGACCGTACAAAGAATTGAAATCAACAAAGTCGACACCAAAACAAAACCCACCGTGCGCCTGTCTGCCTCGCCGCCGCTCAGCGTGTGGCATTTCGCGGGGATGTGCACTCAGGATTCGGTTGGTCAGCAATCGAATGGTCAGGGGTGTGATCTCAATCGGGCGGCGCAGGAGGCCGCCTTGAGGCTGGCCCGGAAAGTCGCCAGTCGGGATATTGCGATCGAGGTCATCATCGATCCGATTCTCCCCAATAGCTGTGTTGCGGAAGGCCGGCTGGTACCGTTGATCGAGGCGATCGCAGAGAACGCGTCGGCAGCGGTCGAGCCCGGCCCGGGAAGAGTATTGATCAAGACCTGGTGGCACAAGCGCCACATCGGCGTCGATGCCATCGGGGTGCAGGGAACCGTCCCCACGGTCATTCGGGATCAGTTGATGTATCCCGGGTTTACCACCCGGGTTGCAGAATGGGATACGGGATTCGGATTGCACCAAGCTCGTGAGGACGCGGCGTCTCTGGGCAGCGCGATCCAATTGGTCGACTCTGATGAGGATGTGCGCTTTCGGCTGACCATCCCGTTGAAGCAGGGCACCCCCATCTCGCCCCCGGAGGCGCTGATTGGACTCGACGGAGAGTCCGACGCCCTGCCGACAGTTGCCGCGATGAACGGAACCCATCCCCTGTTGGCCTATCATCGATTAATGGAGGAAGTCGATCATGTTGACCTCGCCGATGCTGTCCAGGCCTGAGCAGGCAATTGAGCACGCTCGAGAGATCATCAAACAGCAATTGATCATTCCGCTGATGGAGGATCTCAGCGGTCCGGTGATCGAAATCCAATCCACCGAACACACCCCCTCATTTCACTATTGGAACACACCCGACGCCTTTCTCGACCAGTGCGATCCGGTGTCCTACGCCTCGGTGGAGGAGCTTGTCGGAACGTCGGATTTTCGACCGGCCCAGCTGGCCTTTTGGCTGTTCGGACCGGGTTGGGTGGCTGCACCGGCCGAGGTTCACCGTTTCCTCTCGCAATCCGTGGTGAGCGGTGGGGCGGTGGTGGTCGCCTGCGAAACCCCGTGGTCCGGGAAGATTCTACCGCAGGGAAAATTTGCCGAGTATACCACCGAAGAGGTGACCGCTGCCCTGGTTCGCGCCGGGTTTGACGAGCTGGCCGAGCTGACCGGTAGCCCCACCTTCGGCTTGTGGCAGGGGACCCATCAGGGCAACTCGGCACGACAACAGTTCCTGCGGGCCGAATCGCTGCTCGCACAGGGGGATTGGGCCGGCGCTGAGACTGCTTTGATGGAGATAAGCGATCGGCTGGGATCGATCCACGCGGTGAGGGAGTACGCATTGCTCGTCGCGGCCTATCACGATTTGGCCGGTCGTCTGCCCGAGGCCCTCGCTGCCCTCTCCGAGGCGCTGAAGCTGGACCCGCAATGCGCGCGGGCGATGTGCGGTTTGGGCCGCATCGCAGCATTGAATGGCGATCTTCAGAGCGCAGAGGAGTTTTTCAAAGCGGCATTGGATCACCAACCCGCATTGGTTGCCGCGCTGTACGGTCGAGCGGCGGTATGCGAGGCGATGAATGATCTTAAAGGCGCATTCAAATTCATCAGCACAGCGGCAGAATTGAGACCCCACAACGCCAGTCTGATCGTCGAGCTCGAGCGACTCGGATTACAGACCGGGTGCCACGGTGAATTGTCCCAGTTCTTCTTGCAACACCACGGCGTGACGTTGAGCACTGCCGCGTCCCTCACCACGAGTCCCCCCACACCGACCTGTTAGCCTGAACTATTCCGGGCTGGATAGAACGCATTCCGTAGTACAATATCGTAGGATCTATTTCAATCGTCGCGGTCGGCAAAACGCGACCGCGCACAATTTCGCCGGAATTGGCTGAATGATGAATTATTGTCCTTTTTTTGTTTATACGTAGTGAATAAGTTATCATCCGAAAAACGCATGCAGCTGGAGAAAGTGAATTATGGCAAAATCAAATCTCGAAAAACAGATTGCAGAGGTGACGAGCAACTTTGCCAATGAGATTGTCGACGCAATTAAACAGGCAACGTTGCAGGAGCTGATTGGCATGCAGCTCACCGGCGGCGCAAAGAAGCCGGGACGTAAGCCCGGAAGAAAACCGGGACCCAAGCCCAAAACCACGGCCAAGAAGAAACCCGGGCCCAAACCCAAACTCAAGCCCGGCCCAAAACCGAAAGCGAAGAAGAAGCCGGGGCCCAAACCGAAACTGAAACCCGGGCCCAAGCCGAAAGCCACGGCCAAGAAGAAACCCGGGCCCAAGCCCAAACTCAAGCCCGGCCCAAAACCGAAAGCAAAGAAGAAGCCGGGACCCAAACCGAAACTGAAACCCGGGCCCAAGCCAAAAGCAACAGCCAAGAAGAAGCCGGGACCCAAGCCGAAAGCTGCAGCGAAGAAGAAACCGGGACCCAAGCCGAAAGCTGCAGTGAAGAAGAAACCCGGGCCCAAGCCAAAGGCCAAAGCAGCGGCAAAAGTTGTGGTAAAGGCGAAAGCCAAGAAGACCGCCTCAGCGGTGACCAAGAAAAAACGGGTCGTCGAGAATTACCCCAAGTGCGCCTATCCGCGGTGTACGAACAATCGCTTTGTGCGGGGCAAGGGGTTTTGTGGAAAGCACTGGAAAGAGTATCTGGCGGGCAAGATCAAAGGCGCGGACGAGTACAAGAAGAAATAGGCGATTCGGGCGAGCGCCTCAGACCATCTCGATTTTTCCTTTGTAATACGCACCGTCCTCGATCTCCACGCGGGGCGCCTGCAGATCTCCAACAACCCGTGCGCCGGCGTGCACGGTGATTTTTTCTCGGGCATTCAGGTCACCGACAATCTCACCGAAGATGGTGATGTTCTCGGTTTCGATATCTGCCTTGATCCGTCCCCCAGCCTCGATCGTGATGCTCTTCTCCATGTGGATCGTTCCCTCGACCTCACCTTCAACGACGAGGTCTTCCACTCCGCGAAGCTCACCTCTGATAAATAGACCCTTTGCAATGACACCGGTTGCCATGGTTTGCTCTCCTTACACCGTCGAGGTGCTATTTTTTGATAATCAACGCGTCGGCCACCCGTGCTCCCTGTCCTTGAGGAAGGACGAGCAGGGGGTTGATGTCCAGCTCGGCGACCTGGTCTTCGAGCTCCATGGCCATGTGACTGACCTTGACCAACACGTCGGCGATGGCGTCGATGTCGGCTTTGGCTTTACCCCGTGCTCCGGCGAGAACTTTGTACCCCTTGATCTCCTCAATCATCGCCATCGCGTCCTCGCGGGCGAGGGGGGCGACCCTCAATGAGACGTCCTTGAGAATTTCGACGAAAATACCGCCGAGCCCGAACATCACGGTAGGTCCGAATTGGGGATCGTTGTTCAGGCCGACGATCACTTCGGTACCACCGCTGACCATTTCTTGCACCAGAACCCCGTTGATCTTGGCCTTGGGGTTGTAGTTTTTGGCGTTTTGCAGCAGTTCGGCGTACACCGCCTTGACTTGCTCCGTATCCTTGATGTGCAGTTTCAATCCGCCGGCTTCGGTCTTGTGCAAAATATCCGGGGAGTCGATCTTCATCGCCAGGGGGAAGCCGATGCGCTCGGCGATCGTCACCGCATGCTCCTCTGAGGTGGCCACATCTTCGCTGGTGATCGGAATATCGTAGAGGGCCAGCAGCTCTTTGCCCTGATGTTCGGTGAGCGATTTCTCGGCCTCGTCCAACTTGGCGAGCGCCTTTTCGCGGGTCTGCGCACCGCTGTGGTCCGCATCGGCTTTTTTCCCGCGGGCGGTCAGCTCGTTGTGGAAGTGCCCGTAGTTCATCAGCGCGCCCATCGCGTTGACCGCGCGCACCGGGGATTTGACCCAAAAGACATTGCCGTCGGTGAGGGTCTTCAACTGTTCGCCCACCAGATTGTCACCGGTGGTCCAGGCCACGGCGATCGGCTTGTCGGACTGCTTGGACATATTGGCGATGTCTTCGGCCATCTGCTGCCCGGACTCTCCGGTAATCTGGGTGACCACGATCACCAGGGCATCGATATCCGGATGGTCGACCATCGCCTGGAGTACCTTTTGAAAGTCCTCTGCCTCGTTGATCACCTGGGCGGTGACATCGACCGGATTGAGCGCCGAGCCATAAGCCGGGATCACCTTTTCGATGATCGCCGTCGTTTCGTCGCCCAGCTCGGGAATGTCCAGGTTGAGGTCCGAAGCCGCGTCGGCGACCAGAATGCCCCCGCCCCCCGAGGTCGTGATGATGCCCAGGCCCCGACCCTCGGGCAGCTTAGAGATGCGTTGCATCAGCGAGGCGATGTCGATCATGTCCTGAATGTCGTTGGCCCGGATCACCCCTTTCTGGCGGAAGAAGGCGTCACAGACCGCGTCGGAGCCGGTCAGTGAGGCGGTGTGGGATGAGGCGGCCTTCTGGCCCACTTCCGAGCGACCCACCTTGAGGGCCACGATCGGTTTTTTCATTTCGAGGGCTCTATCGGCCAGCCGGATGAACTGTTTTCCGTCCTTGATACCTTCGAGGTAAGCGATGGCCATCTTGGTATCTTTGTCCTCGAGCATAAACTCGAGGAAGTCAAGGGTGTGCAGATCCACCTCGTTGCCCGTGCTGGCCACATAGCTGAAGCCCACGCCCGCTTCCTGAGCGAGGCTGAAGATGGAATAGCCCAGGGCACCGCTCTGGGTGACATAGCCGATGGGGCCCGCCTTCAGCGGCTTGACCCCCAGGGAGGCGCTGAACCCGCCGATT
>JANQET010000292.1 GCA_028278265.1 Myxococcota bacterium | reverse complement strand
CGCGCCATCACGAGCCCGTTTTTGCGTCAATCCGGCGATGCCCTCGGCGATGACGGTAACCCCCAACCCGGCAAAGGCAAACCACAGGGGTTTGAGCGGAATGGAAAACCGCCGGTATTGAATCGACCTGAAGAAATCCTCATACAATCCCAAATCCGCACTAAGCACCCCGTCCATCGCGCCGACGAACAACAACACCGCGGCGAGCATCGCGGCAAACAGCCCGAACTGCCGCTTTCCTCGCCACGCCGCGATCGCGCCGACCACCGCTGCCAGGGCCACAAACACGAGTTGGTGTTCGAGCAGAGAGCTGGTCAGGGTTTTCTCGGCCAGGGTGGGCAACTGGTCCCAGTACACCATGCGTGAAAAGATGGCGTCCGAGTTGACGATCATCCGAGCGATCCACAGCAGTCCGATCAGCGCGCCCAGCAGCAGGGCGAAAAACAAGCGGAACACACCCCGTTCCCCGGCCGAATTCTGGCCCTGGCCGGGAGCGAAGAGTCGAACAGCCAACAGCACCACACCGGCGATGAGGAATGCCAACGCGTTCATCGGATGGATCAGCAGCCCGAGCCCCACCAGCAGAACCGCCAGGGCAAACTGCCGGGTGGTGGCTTTTTCGGTCAGGCGCCAGAGGGACAAAATGGCAAAAATCCAAATCGCCACACCGAACTGCTGGGGCCAGACCCCGTGGAACATCGAATAGATCCACCCCCCTTCCCTGTCTGATCCCGGATCGACCGCATTAGCTGCGCCGGCGAGGGCTGCGGCCCAGGGGCTGGCGCCGAGCCGTTTGGCCAGCGCCACGACCGCCAGACTCGAACAGAGCCAGACGATGACGATGCCAAAGGCATAGCTCATCTGCAGCGGGAGCAGGCCGAAGGTGACCAAGGTGCCCAATCCGGTGACAAAATAGCAAAGGGTGTAGTGGATATCGCCGAAGGGGTAACCGATACCCACCCG
Organism: Myxococcota bacterium; assembly: GCA_028278265.1. Classification (GTDB taxonomy): domain Bacteria; phylum Myxococcota_A; class Polyangia; order JAAYKL01; family JAAYKL01; genus JANQET01. Next base: position 13,966 of record JANQET010000292.1, on the reverse strand, counting down.
ATCAGTCCAGCCGAAGAGCTGTCCCGAGGGAATCATATCGTAAACGAGAATATGGGTGAAAAAGTAGTGATTGGCGTGGTCCTGGCTAATCGGCATCTTCCCCAGGCAGACCGGACCCAGGGCCAGGGCCGTCACCACCGCCACCACTCCGTAGGGTGCCCAACGACTGAGGAGTTGTCGCCAATCTCTCGCCCGGCCCCTAGAGATCTGGGTCATAATCGACGATAATTGGCGCCGGAGTGCCCCCAGGCTCAGCACCACCATGGCCAAAGCGGCCCACCGGGCCGGTAACCCAGCAGGGATAGCCAGTGAGCACAGCGCCGCAATTGCCGCGAGTGCGTAGGCCAGTGTTCTACCGTGGGCGTCTAACCAGTTTCTCACCCGGTCACCCTGAAATAAAAATTGGAAAAACGCAATTGACTGAAACAAAAACCGTTCGACAGAAGTAACACCGATAAGCCCGTCAATTGTTGTTATAAAATATGAGACAATTGTGGATTGAGACAGAAACGGGAACAAAAAGCCGGACATATGTGTCCACTAGTCGGGGACAGCGCTCATTTTGCGCTATGCCTTTTTGGCACGAGCCAAAAAAAGGACTATAATTCAAAGTGGTTATATCGGTATCATACCAATTTGGCATACCCCTAGGGAATGACTGGATGAACTGGCAAACAGACCGACCTGCACTTCCAGAAGGGGTGAACAGACGACCAGCCATGGCATGGGATTTGCTTGGGAATGGGCAGAATGACGATGAGACATAAACAGTTGAAACGGCCAGTCTTAAGGAGGCTCGAAATGAAATCCGTTTGGTTGATTCTGGTGCTGGAGGCCAGCCTGATGCTGACCATCTTGCCGTCCTGTCGCGAGGGTGAAGCGCGCGCCGAGGCCAATGTGGCCGAAAAAGCCGGCTCGACCAAGACAGCGAGCGCTGCGACGGTTCAAAAAGTGAAACCGTTAAATGTGAAAATCGAAACCCTCAAACCGGACGAGCTGACGGAATCGATTGTGGGAAACGGCACGACCAAGGCCCTACGGGAAGTGACCTATTCGGCCGAGATTCCGGGTAAAATCGAATATCTGGCGGCAGATTTGGGCGATCGGGTTCGACGGGGGCAGGTGCTGGCACGGATCGATTTCAAGACGCTCAAAGCGCAGGCCAATCAGGCGACCGCCAACCACACCCTGGCCAACACCACCTTCACCCGCTTCTCCGCACTCAAGAACGATGACCTGATCAGCGACCAACAAATCGATGAGGCCCGGTCCAAGCTGACCATCGCCCAGTCGCAGATGTCGATTGCCAAGGCCAATCTCTCCAAGAGCGTGATCCGGGCCAGTTACCCGGGCATTGTCAACGCGAGGCACGTGGAGAAATCGGAGTACGTCGCCCCGGGCACCCGCATTTTCGACGTGGTGGACTACCGCACAATCATCGTCGAGGCGCAGCTGGCCGAAACGCAAGTGGCGCATATTCGCTCCGGGGCCAAGGTGGACGTACAGATCAACGCCCTGAATGAGAAATTCGAAGGGGTGGTCGACACGGTCATCCCGACCGCCAACAAAGAGTCCAAGACGTTTACCCTGCGGGTGAAGATAGCCAACCGCGATTTGAAGATTCTCATCGGCATGTCGGCCCAAGTGCGCATCACCGCCGAGACCCATCGAGATGCGATCGTCATCTCCCAGGGGGCCGTGATCGAGGAATCCCACAGTCGAACCGTGTTTGTGGCCAAGGACGGGGTGGCCGAGAAACGCCGGATCAAACTCGGTGCTATCGAAGGTGATCGCGTGCTCGTCACCGAGGGGTTGGCGGCTGGGGAGCAGCTGATCGTCGTCGGCCAGCGCGACCTGGTCGACGGGCAACCGATCCGCATCGTGCCGTAGAACGCACTCGTTCCTGAAAAGCAGACTAGCTGAGGACCGAACAGCGACCAACGCTGGATAAAGGACGATCTATCATGAAAATCACCGAAACCGCCCTCAAGTTCAAAATGACGGTCTATGTGATGCTCTTTTTCATCGTGGCGATGGGCATCCGTTCGTGCATTGCCCTCCCCCTGGAGGCCAATCCGGAGGTGGAGATTCCGTTTCTGCTGGTCTCGACAGTCTATCCGGGAGTCTCCCCTGAAGACATGGAGCGCTTGGTTACCAACGTCATCGAGCGGGAATTGAAAGATCTGCGCAACGTCAAGAAGATGACCTCTTCAAGCGGCGAGTCGGTCTCCACCGTCACCCTGGAATTCGAGACCGGCGTCGACCTGGACGTGGCCTACCAGAAGATGCGCGACAAAATAGACAAGGCCAAGCCCGACCTGCCCGCCGACGCCGAAGATCCGGTGCTGATCGAGATCAACATCTCCGATTTCCCGATGATGCTGGTCAACATCTCCGGCAAGTACGAGCTCGACCGGCTCAAAACCGTCGCTGAAAAAATCCAGGATAAAATCGAACAGATCCCCGGCGTTCTCGCTGCCGACCTCACCGGCGGGCTCGACCGGGAGATTCAGGTATTCCTCGATCCGGCCAAGCTCGAGTACTACAAAATAGGCGTCGGCACAGTACTCAATCGCATCCGCCAGGAGCACCTTACCACTCCGGCGGGCAGCTTGGAGTTGGGCGGTAACAAGTACTCGGTGCGCATCCCCGGCGAATACAAAAACGTCAAGCTGATGGAAAACATCATCGTCAAGGCCCCCTCGGGCAACCCGGTACGGCTGAAAGACCTGGGCCGTGTCGTCGACGGCTATGAGGAGCGCTCAACCATCTCGCGAATGAACCAGGCCGAGTGTGTCACCCTGCGGATCAAGAAGCGCATGGGGGCCAACATCGTCAACGTGGCCGACGAGATCCACAAGGTGCTCAAGGCAGAGGAACCCTACATGCCGCCGGGCACCGCCTACGCCGTGCGACAGGATCAGAGCGTGTGGGTCAGGGACATGGTCGATGACCTGGTCAACAGCATCATTACCGGGCTGATTCTGGTCGTCGGGGTGTTGCTGTTTTCATTGGGGATTCGCAACGCATCGTTTGTGGCGATTGCGATTCCGATGTCGATGTTGATCACCTTCATTGTGCTGCGGGTGATGGATATCACACTCAACTTCGTTGTGCTCTTTTCGTTGATCCTCGCCTTGGGCATGTTGGTGGACAACTCGATTGTGGTGGTCGAAAACATCTTTCGACACGTGGCCGAGGGGGCTAGCCGTCGCGCAGCCGCCCTCGCCGCGACCAAGGAGGTGGCCTGGCCGATCATCGCCTCGACCGCGACGACCATCGCCGTCTTCGCGCCGCTGCTGGTCTGGCCGGGCATCATGGGCGACTTCATGAAGTACCTGCCGATCACCGTCATCATCGTACTCGCCTCTTCCCTGTTCGTCGCCCTGGTGATCAACCCGGTGATCGCCTCCAATTTTCTCAAACCCAAAGAGCACAAGATGTTCGCCGACTCCGGAGAGGCGAAGGGGGTGCTGCTCTCCCGTTATCAACACGTGCTCAACTGGAGCCTCAGACACCCGTTCGTCGTGCTGCTACTGGTCACGGGCTGCCTGTTCGGCTGCATGGGGCTATTCGCCAAGTTCGGCAATGGGGTGGAGTTCTTCCCGGTGACCACCCCGGAGCGGGCCCAAGTGACCATCTCGGCCCCACAGGGGACGGTGCTCGGCACAACCGATGAGATGATGAAAAAAGTCGAGAAGATCACCATGTCCAAAGACAACGTCAAGGATGTGATCGCCAATGTGGGGACCGGTGGCGACGATTTTTCCGGCAGTGCCCCGACCCATAGCGCCCTGGCCAGTCTAGAATTCAAGGATCGTCACGAGCGAACCCACTCCACCTGGGATACCATCGAAGCGGTGCGCAAGGAGCTCTCCGAATTGGCGGGTGCGGAATTTCGCACAGACGTTGAGGAGATGGGTCCGCCGACCGGTGCTCCGGTTTCGGTGGAGGTCTCTGGTGACGATTTCAAATTGTTGGAGGAGGTCTCGCGCAAGGTCAAAGAGCTGCTCGCCACGATCCCCGGCGTGGTTGACATCAAGGACGACTACGAGGCCGGCAAACCGGAGATCAAGGTCGAAGTGGACCGGGAAAAGGCGATGCTGCGCAAGGTCAATACCCAGTCGATCTCCACGGCGGTTCGCGCAGCGATCAACGGTATCGAGGCCAGTGTGCTGCGTGAGGGGGATGAAGAGTTCGATATCATGGTGCGCTACGCCGAGGACTACCGGGGATCGATTGAAGACATCCTCGACATCCGCGTCACCGGAAAAGACGACGTGCAGATTCCGATACGGGATGTGGCCAAGGTCTATACCACCGGTGGATTGGGCAGCATCAATCACATCGACCAGAAGCGAACCATCGCCGTGACCGCTGATGTGTCCCAGCGAAGCTCCACCGAAGTAATGGTGGATGTGGAGAAGTTGATCACGGAGAAGATCAAACTGCCCGCCGGCGTGACGCTGAACTACAGCGGCGAGACCGAAGAGCAGGATCGGACGCAGGCCTTTCTGCTCGACGCCCTGCTCGTCGGTTTGATGATCATCGCGATCATCCTGATCACCCAATTCCGCTCCATTTTCCGTCCAGCGATCATCCTTGGTTCGGTGTTCATGTCATTGATCGGCGTGTTGATTGGACTGGTGATCACCCAGAACAAATTCGGCATCATCATGACCGGTCTGGGGGTTATTTCCCTGGCCGGAGTGGTGGTCAACAACGCAATTGTGCTGATCGACTATGCGGATCAATTGAAACGAAAAGGCGTGACCCTTCGAGAGGCCCTCTCCCGCGCCGGCGTGGTGCGCTTTCGTCCGGTGTTGCTCACCGCAATCACCACCGTACTCGGCATGACCCCGATGGCCTTGGGTATCAGCATCGACTTCAAGACAATGTCCGTGGATATGGACGCCCCCTCGATGGAGTGGTGGGGGCCGATGGCCCAAGCGGTGAGCTTCGGCTTGATCTTCGCCACGGTCTTGACCCTCATCGTGGTGCCGGCGATGTACCAAGCCCAATCGATCATGGTCGGCTGGTTCACCCCATCATCCAAGACCAAACCCGCTCTCGAAGAAAAGGCAACATCATGAAAACCCAATCTGGCAATTCACCCAAGCGATGGACACCAATCGGCAGGCCGTTCTGGTGCCTGGCCGTAATGACCCTCTTTTTTGCTGCCACTGCCGGCGCCGAAGAGACCCCTGCCGACGTGGGTCCGGCCCTGCCCAAAATCGAGCTCGAGCAGGCGCTGGTGATGGCGGTGGAGCGCAATCCGTCGCTGAAGAATGTCGACGAGCAGATCTTTCAGGCCGATGTGCAAATCAATCGGGCCTGGTCCATGTTGCTGCCCAATCTGGACGCCACAGGGTCGGTTACACGACAACAGGAGATCAAGCTCGGTTTTCCCGATTTCATGACCATCAACAAGCCGCCGGATGAGCCGCTTACGCTCAACGATTTTGCCACCATGGAGGCCACCGAAACCGTGATCCAGGAGAAGTGGGGCAAGGCCTTCGGCTTCTCGGCCAACATCACCCTGTTCAACCCCCGCTCGATCCCGTTGATCAAGATGGCCTACGACATCAGCAACCAAACCAAGCTGCGCTCCCAGATGCAAAAAAACAATTTGTTGTACGCGATCACCTCGTCGTTCTATCAAGTGCATTCGTTGCAGGAGGCCATCGGGGTGCGCCGGGAGACCCTGGCCGCGGCAAAGCACTTTCTGCGGTTGTCCAAGGCCCGGCACACGGTGGGGCAAACCACCAAAATCGATGTGCTCCGTGCCGAAATCCAAGTGATGGACGCCCAAAAGGAGCTGGACAACTCTATCGATGCGCACAAAATCGCCAAAATCTCGTTGGCCTACCTCATCGGCCAGGAGGGGGACTTTGAAATTGTGCCGCCCAACCAGGTCGAGCTTCAGACCCGGGACCGGGAAGAGTTGACCCGACAGGCCCTGCAAAAGCGGGTGGAAATCCAGTCGGCCGAATTCGACAAGACCGTGGCCGAGCGGGCCAAGCAGGACACCTGGATGAAATGGCTGCCCTCTTTTGACGTCACCTATGCCTGGAATTGGAACTCGGCCGCCGGATTTGCCGGTGACAACGACACCTGGATGCTGATTTTCGGTGCCAAGTGGAAGGTGTTTCAAGGAGGGGATCGGATCGCCGAGCTCAAGGAGCGCAAGTCAAAAGTGCGGGCAGCCAAGAACAACCAGGACCAGCTGCGCCTGGACATTCGGCAGGAGATTGATCAGAACCATCAACAGGTGATTCAGCGGGAGCGGAACATGACCCTGGCCGACAAACAGGTCACCCTAGCCGAGGAGAACTACACGTTGATCAACCGCCAGTACGAGGTGGGCGTGGTCTCCAGCCTCGATCTGCTCAACGCGTCGACCGAGCTGGCCACCAAGCGCATCTCCCGGGTGCTGGAGCGATTGCAGTACGATATCGCGGTGTTGAAGCTCAAAAAGGCGGCCGGTGACTATCACTCCCTCTCGATCGTGGCACTGGCCGAGTAAACGGAGTAGATCATGGGTAGAAACGGGAGTGGCAACTGCCGAGGAGAGCACGCATGAACAGACCCGTCGCCATGGTCATTTTCGGTCTAATCGCCACCGCGATTGTCAGCTTGATCCATTATTATTTGTGGGCGCGTCTGGTTCGAGACGCCCATCTCCCCTCCCCTTACCGGCAAATAGCCACGGCGGTGATCATCCTCTTGGCGGTGAGCCTGCCGGTGATCATGATCGTCGGTCGCGGCCTGCCCTTCCACGTCAGCCGGTACATGGTGTGGGTGCCCTACGTCTGGATGGGCATGATGATGATGCTCGCCTTTTTCTTCGGAGCGACGGACCTGCTCAAGGGCATTGCCTTTCTCTGGTCCAAAATATCACCAAGCGAGACGACCGCGCTCGATCCTTCCCGTCGGGAGATGCTCGGTCGGGTGGTGAGCGGCGGCGTGTTGTTCACCGTCTTCGGACTCAGTGGTTTCGGCATCGGCAACGTGGCCAAGCGGCTCGCCGTGCTCCCGGTGCCGGTCAAGCTGCGCCGGTTTCCCCGAGCCCTCAATGGCTTCAAAATCGCCCAAATTTCCGATCTGCACGTGGGCTTGATCAAGGGATACAGCTGGCTCGAAGAAGTGGTGCGCCGCGTCAACGATTTGAACCCGGATTTGATCGCCATCACCGGCGACCTGGTCGACGGTTCGGTGGACAAGTTGAACGCCGAGATCGGTCCCTTGGCCAAGCTCAAGGCCCGGCACGGGGTGTTCTTCGTCACCGGCAACCACGAATACTACTCCGGTGCAATCGAGTGGGTGGACAAAATCGAATCCCTCGGCATCCGCGTGCTGCGCAACGAGCGGGTCCAAATCGGCGAAGGTGAGGACAGTTTCGATCTCGCTGGGGTGGACGACTTCAGCGCCTCGCCGGCGATGGCCCCGAATCACGGTCCAGATCTACCGAAGGCGCTCTCGGGTCGGGACACCGAACGGGAGGTCGTGCTGTTGGCCCATCAACCCCGGGCAATCGACGAAGCGGCGCAGATGGATGTGGGATTAGTGCTCAGCGGCCACACCCACGGGGGACAGATTTGGCCGTTCACCTACCTGGTAGGTCTTCAGCAGCCCTACAACCGCGGACTGTATCGCCACACCGAAAATACACAAATCTACGTCAATCAGGGCACCGGGGTGTGGGGACCGCCGATGCGGGTGGGCACCCAAAGCGAAATTACCGAGATCGAATTGTCCCGGGGATAAGCCGAACACGAGTGGTTCAGCTAGCCGTCCGATACAGTTAGCTGACTTTTTCAGTTTGTGAACGTCTTTGGTATCACCCACCTGATTGCACCCTCACGCTAGCTTTTTAATCACTATCCACGGCTTTGCTGTACATAACGAAATGAACCCAAAAAGCTGAAAACCTCGAATGTCTTGCGATTCTATTTCATAAGAAACCTGAATCCTCTTCTTCGCGGAGCTGACCAGATTTGCTCAGTAATCTCAGCTGTATGCACCTTGAATTCAGAATTAATTTGGACAGCACCATATCCGAATAGATTTGTGAACGGCACTTAGTCAAAAAGCGCCGAGTTTTTTAAAACAAACTAAGACCCGGAGTTGAAAGGAGACAAGATTAATGGCTGAAACAAAGGCATGTAACGGTGGAAAAACGAGTTCACTTAAGTCCAACTTGGCCTCTGTGAAGTTAACCTTGATATTGGTGTTTTTCTTTTTGACTGTCACGATTTCGGCTCCTTCTAGTGCTTACAACGTATTTTATCAAATGGATTTTGATCCCGATGACCCTGCCGCTTACGCAACGCTCCTTGCCTTAATTGCCGAAGCACTGGCAAACAGTGAAGATCTATGCGGTGACATCACACCATCGAGACATGAAGCCTTAGTATATCGAGGCGTTGGTTTGATCTGTAGTAACTCAGCTTGCTGGCTCGAAGACGATAACATTTGGTCCGGGGACTATCCTTGGACTGACATAGGGACCACGGATCACGACGACTATATTGGATGTCTCGCTTCTCCAGAACACGGAAACTACATCGACAATGAGTGTGGTGAGTTTGATGAGATGCCCGACAATTGCAACACTATTGGGAGAGATGGAATCTCTGACCTTCCCTTTCGTTCTCTTCTCGCTGGTTCAAGATGGATCGATTTGAAGGGAATGTGCGGAATGATGGCGGAGAATGAAGGCTTCGAGGGCCTCCACGGAAACAAAAAGGGCCAAGCGAATACCAATCCTGCCGCACATAGTTTGCTCTACAATTTCATGTCTCAACCCTGTGAGAGCGACGATGTCTATTGTCAGAAGAGTATCCGCGGATTCTATGTGCATCCGGAAACAACACCTGAAGGATGGCTGGAGCGATTACAAGTCATTGTTACTGCTACGAGCTCTTTTTTGGTAGACAGATTCTTTCAAGCAGAGAGAAATATCGCTCCATCGCAACCTTTTACTGTGGCCAATTATCATAAGGCCAAACAGGATATGTCTTTTTTTTGGGAGATGCCATGTACAGTGGCCATGGGGCAACTAGCACTCTCCTCAAGTCCGTTAAGGCTAGCATGCTCTTCATGTCTCGCGAAGGTAATCAACGAAGCGAATCTTGATAAATTGGACAATGCCAGAGAAGCCGCGAGGGCCGGAATTGCCTCCTGCGGATTTAGTTGTTCAACAATAACGCTTCCTCCGATCCCATTTCCCGAATTTGTATCTTGCGCAGATTTTGTAAAAAGTGATGCGTATAAAGGTGAACGGATAAAAGTCCATCAGACCCCTTTCTCGATCGGACAGGGCACTCACGCTATTGGCGATTCATTTGCTCATGCGGTACGAGATTACTCAAACCACCCGTTGGACACCTACGATATACATCTCCAATACCCGATTGCACAAGTCAGACGCGCTGGGAAAGAAGAATTTGTCAATTCAGACAACAAACCTTGGACGATGGATCACAGCACATGCTACGACCACGACTGCGAATATGGTGGGGTGTTAGTATCCGGATGGGACCCTTATCTGGACAAACGCTTCTATGAGCGAAGTGAAAACAGGCTGGGAAAACAAAATAGAGTCTTATCTGCAGAAGCTGTTGCTCAATGGTTACAGATTTGGAACCCAAACAATGCCACATTTAGTGACCGTTGGAAATCCCTTGAGAGCTTTATCAAAAAGTGGATGCGCATAGAAATCCCCAAGGAGATGATGGCGGACCATCCCGCTAGTTTTAATAGGGAACGCAGACTATGCAGCGATTGGGATCTACCGAACGACGATGTCTGCAAGGAGGAGTTTGGCGCTTTCTGTCACATGCCATCCGGTATTTGTAGACAGGAATGTAATCCCAATGTGGAAAATGTCTGCGGAGATGGATATGAGTGTGCTGGTTTCGGTGAGAAGAACTTCTGCACGCGATTCTGGGACCCTTGGGATTTGGTCGCTGATCAATATTTTATTGAAGTTGGTACGAAAACCAATTCCAACAATGAAAAGAGCCGCTTCGTTCCTAAACCACAACGAGCACATGAGCCAGTGGAAGCACGCAGATGGTATAATGCTGAGATTTTCCATGCTGATGAGGATCTTCTCAATGACGGCAGAGGTATTCATCGCGCACTCACTAAAACTGAGTGTGCAGAGTCCCCAGTTATTCTATTTTCAAATATAGGTTATGCAGGAGACATCACCTGTCCGAACCCAGACACCGAAGGGCAGGAGATATACTTTTCGGATACGGGGGTGCGTTCCCTCTACGTTTCACCAAAATGGAAAGTCTGTTTGCATAGGAACAGCGATAGTGTTGAGACAATGTGTTTCTACGGCGGACTAAATGGAACTGCCGAAAATGCTCTTTACCCTCCTTGGGCAAAACACTGGCGATGGCCGGATAGCGGTGATAGCGAAATATTCAGAGTTAGTTGGGAAATTGTCGACATCGATGGAGATGGCGTACCGGATGACAAAGACAACTGTTTGGTCATTGCAAATCCGATGCAGAAAGATATGGATGGGGACAATATTGGAGACGCCTGCGATCGGGACATCGATGGGGACGGGGTACTGGAAGACGGCGATGGTTTCTGGGGCAGAGGGGACGGAGAAAGAGGAAACAACCGTTGTCTCGGCAACACCAAGGGTTGCGATGACAATTGCCCCGGCAGGCTCGAGGAGGGCCACAACTACTGTCCGGAGTTTGTCCGTCGTTTTGCCGTTGATCCCCAGACCTTTTCATCCAACAACTACCAGGAGGACCTGGACCACGATGGCATCGGTGATGTTTGCGATGAGGACAAGGACGGGGATGGCTTTAAGTTCCTCCCCTGTAAAGATCAGCAGGTCTCTTTTGTCGATTACATATGTCAAACACACGGGACTGACCCGCCGGTTGTTGTATGCAAATCTGTCAAATACTCGGGGCTCGTTCCTTACGGAGCGGTGGATTGCAACGATTTTCTCTGGACACTGACTATCGACGGGGATCGGGACGGTGTTTGTGATTTTTACAACTATTTCGAAGACGTGCCGATATTTGAGTACGATCCCGAGCTAGGGTACCCCCAAACAGAAGAATCACTCGGTGACTATCTGCTGAATCAACCCAGTCTCGATGAAGACCAGGAATTGGACGATTTTCTGTTACACGTAACAAAAAGTGGCGATGTCATGCCGGTGCAGTTCGATCGAAGCGCGATGAACTACACGATAGAGGGATACAAGGCGAACATACGCGTTTCAGAGGAGACCGGCCAAATCGAACAGATGGGCGAGGAGGGGTTTGTCAACTTTCCCTGGTGCAAGAGAAACGTCGAGGCACTACTCGATCACGCCGGTGGCAGCTATGCCCTGGCAGACAATACCAACTATTTAGCGAAAGACGTTCGAACAGAGATGGATGTCACCAAGAATGACGACTACTCGCTGTGTCACATCGACAACTGCGGCAAGTGGATGTTCGGGGATCCGTTGACCGACTTTTTGTGTTGGGAAATGACCACACCGGGGACGGACGGGGCTCACTGGGTGGACACGGAGTGGGAAGCACCTTGGGAGGGAGGCTGTCTTCCGCAAACGGTCATCTCCAACACTATTTACCCGGGCGCCCAGCCCCACTTTGAACCCGGCCCCTGTGACTATTGCGATGGCCCTCCGCCAAAGAAGACCAATTGTCCTCCAACAGACGATACCTATCCAAAACAATGCAATAACCTCTACGAGACCTATTTTTACAATCCGGATCAAACCGACTACGATCACAATGGCGTGGGCAACAAGTGTGATGCGGTGCCCAGTCTGAACAATTTCGATCAGAAATTGGTGGATCAGACGACCGCCGCTGCACCGCTCAATGTCGCCGATTACGATGGGGTTGAGCTATTTGTCCAGTGCGACGAGGAGCTGGGCGGCCCTGAATGGTCCTGCGACAAAGCAACCGGACTGCCGGTGTTCACTCAGAAAGCCCCCTTCCAATCCGCCAAGGTTCGGCTACCGTGGAATGGCGCATCGCAGTCGTTATATTCGATTTGCCAGTGTCTACCCGGTACGACAAACAATGGTCCCTGCGTGCGACACGAGCGGGAAGGCATCGCCAGGCTCACCTTCAATGTGCAGGGGTTTGAAATTGTCGGTCCCCAAAAGTCTGATGCACTTTTCGAGGTTGCCGGAGAAATCAAGCAGGATACCACCTTTGGCGCTTGTGCTTGCGAAGACGCGAATGATGACAGCTGTTTTGCAGAGCATGGAGAGTGCAGTCAAGCGATCGAACATCAATACGACGACTACGGTACCCCAACCTACAAGTACCATCTCAACAAATACAACTTTGCCTGGAAAGATCCCGAAACAAACCGGGGCAGTCGATTTTTCGGGCAGACCAAAACCATCAACGACCGCTGCAAGTCGAATTGGAAATTGTCCTCTGGCTACGGGCCTTGGGGGGAAACGCCCAACTGGTTGTTCACCAAAGTGGGGAGCGATGGGTGGGACGAGCGGATCGTGCCCAATGGCATCGGCTGCGAGAATATCCTGTTTGATTTCAGTCCCAAGGTGCGCCGAGTCGGGCCTTGGGGTATGCCGCTGGCCCCCATTCTGGTCGGTCCCGGCCTCACCATAGGTTCTTCTACGGCCCGGCATATGGATTGGCGTTTCGGCTTTCAACCGGAATACTGGCGTGACAGCTCATTGATGGATTCATCGTTGGGGCGACCCACAGGTGAGCCGCACTTTCCCTTTGTGGACCATCACACCGTTCAATGGGCCGGGTGGAACCGTGCGGTCGATCAGTACGGCCGCATCTCCCAAAAAGTGGTCTTCACCGATCCTGAGCAATATCCCAGGCGGGAAGATGCGCAGTATGTGTTGTACGAATCCAGTTGCCGAGGCGATGCACCGGACATCGATATCCCCGATCTCTGGCGGCGGGTGTTTCCCTGGGAGAAAGTGATCGACAGATTTGGCGGCCGGTTCACACCAGACGAGGTGATCAATCCGCTGGTGGTCGAACCGATCATCAGCGCCCTGATCCGGGACAGCAACGGGCTGTTCAAGTTTGACGGGTATTCACTCGATCGCCAGACCGGCCGGATCAATCGAATGGACGACAAGCTCCTGTTCGGAATGGAGACCTTCTCCCAGCTGGTGCCCCAAAGCGGGTTCAACATCTCAGACGGCGTGATCATGTCCGGAGATCCGGCACTGCTCGAGATCGAGGGAATCGATCGAGATGTCGGTAGCCCCATGCCGTTCCTCTTTGTATTCGGCGGTGAAGCGCCTACCGGGTATTCGAACCGGCTGTGGATTCGCCTGCCCGGAGCTGAAGGCCATTTTTGGAACCTCTTGCCGACCGACGACTATGTCGCACCCCCTGGTCTGGTCCACGCGCACGTGGCCTATGATTGGGAGCGATCGCGCATCCTCGTCTTCGGTGGATGGAGAGCGGACAGCGACTGGAACACCGAGGTCTGGGCCTATCAGTTGAACACCTATCGATGGGAAAAATTATCTGAAAATCTATTTCCAGATGGATGGTTCAATTACCAAATGGCCGGCGACAGCACCCTGAATACCCTCTGGTTCCACGGTGGCGTTCAAAATGATGTCATCAAAACCGATTTGTACTCCCTGTCCCTGTCGACGATGAAGCTGCGCAAGCACGAGATCACCGGAGAGGTTCCCCCACCGCGCCAGGGAAGCTCCCTCGTCTACCACCCCACGCGGGATTCATTGATTACTTTTGGTGGCCTGGTCGATGGCCAATACGTGGGCGGCATGTGGGAGTATTCCCTGGGTGCCGACCGATGGCATAAATGGCTGGCCAACGACGCGGTACCCGAGCTGGCCCGTGCCGGCGCTGCGGTTGTACCCGCCCTGGGCGGGGACACGGTCTTCGTGGCTGGTGGGTATGACGAAGCGGCGAGCTTGAAAAACGGATTGGTCTGG